>CAZMBL010000079.1:0-8169 GCA_964564605.1 uncultured Oscillospiraceae bacterium | reverse complement strand
GGGGCACCGGTATATGGATCTGGCTACCTGCCCGGAGCATGGAAAATTCCTGATTCGAATCCGCCTGTCGGAGCAGGGCGACGGACTAATCCGAGTGAGCCGACTGACCTATGAGGCCACCTCTGAAGCGGCCGAAAGCTACCGGAGTCGGGTAGAAAAGGCAGAGCCGGAACGACGCAGTACCCGGCGCATACGCCGGCGCCGTAGGGCTGTGGTGGACGCCGTTATCCAGGCAGATTCCGAATAACCAAACGGGGAGCATCCTTTTCCGGATGATCCCCGTTTTTTGGGGATTTTCGTCAAAAAAACTTCCTGGGAGAACCGCTTTACAACCATTTCCCTTTATGTTAAAATAATTTCGTATGAACCCCATCCCTGGAACCTTCGGTTTGGTTCCCCCCACGGGATGGATTTTGTCTGATGCCTTGGGAGGGTACCAATATGAACTATGACGTAATCATCATCGGCGCTGGCCCCGGCGGTATTTTCTCCGCCTATGAGTTGAAGAAGCTGGCTCCGGAGCTGCGGGTCGCCGTGTTCGAGTCCGGCCACGAACTCAGCCGCCGCCACTGCCCCATTGATGGGGAGAAAATCAAGACCTGCATCGGCTGCAAAACCTGCTCTATTATGAGCGGCTTTGGCGGCGCCGGTGCTTTCTCCGACGGAAAGTACAACATCACCAATGATTTTGGCGGCACCCTTTATGAATATGTGGGCAAGGAGCGCGCCCTGAATCTGATGCAGTATGTGGACGAGATCAACATGACCCATGGCGGAGCTCAGACCAAACTCTACTCCACTGCTGGCACCCGATTCAAAACGCTGTGCATCCAGCATGATCTTCACCTGCTGGACGCCTCTGTCCGCCATTTGGGTACCGATATCAATTATGTGGTTCTGGAGAATCTGTACCAGGAACTGAAAGATCAGGTGGACTTTTTCTTTGATACGCCTGTGTGCTCGGTGTCCATTTTGGACGAAGGATATGAAATTCACTGTAAGAGCAGCAGCTACACCTGTCAAAAGTGTATCATCTCCGTGGGGCGCAGTGGCAGCAAATGGATGGAACAGGTTTGCAAGGAGCTGGATATCCCCACCAAGTCTAACCGGGTGGACATTGGCGTGCGTGTGGAACTGCCCGCCGAGGTATTCTCCCACCTTACCGACGAACTTTACGAAAGCAAAATTGTTTACCGTACCCAGAAGTATGGTGACAAAGTCCGCACCTTCTGTATGAACCCCAAGGGGGCCGTGGTCAACGAAAACACCAACGGCATCATCACCGTCAACGGCCACAGCTACGAGGATCCCGCCCGTCAGACCAGCAACACCAATTTCGCGCTTCTGGTGGCCAAGCATTTTTCCGAACCCTTCAAGGACAGCAACGGCTACGGCGAGTCCATCGCCCGGCTAAGCAACATGCTCGGCGGCGGTGTGATCGTGCAGCGCTTCGGAGATCTGATCCGTGGCCGCCGTTCCACCCCCAGCCGCATTGAGGAAGCCTTCATCACCCCCACCCTCAATGCCACCCCGGGCGATCTGAGTCTGGTGCTGCCCAAACGCATTCTCGACGGTATCATTGAAATGATCTACGCGCTGGATAAGGTCGCCCCCGGTACCGCCAACGATGATACGCTGCTCTACGGTGTGGAGGTCAAGTTCTATAATCTGGAGGTGGCCGTGAACGAACATCTGGAATCCCGCCATCCGGGGCTGTACATCATCGGAGACGGCAGCGGCATCACCCATTCCCTTTCCCACGCCTCCGCCAGCGGTGTCCACGTCGCCCGCAGCATTGCGGCGCAGTTGTAAACGGATCTATGGAAATGTGAACCAGTGTGAACACTGGTGTGGCAATCCCCCGGTTTTCCGAGTTGTATGTCGGGAAACCGGGGGATTGTACGTCTATCCGGGGGATTGCCGCAGGCGGCTGCGCCGCTTCGCAATGACACATTTTCTGTTTGTTTCGTCTGGTCAGAGGGATCTCACATGGATTATACCTGATAGCGCGGCTCGCATGTGAGGTGGACGCCCAGACGTTTGAAGGTGTTTTCATCCACCGCGGACAAAATCACGGACGAGTGCACCTGACAGCCCCGCAGCCGGGACAGCTGCGCCATAGCCAGCTCCGCCATGGGATTGGTGGCGGCGCAGATGGACAGGGCGATCAGCGTCTCATCGGTGTGCAGGCGGGGATTACGGTTGCCAAGATGGCCGGTTTTCAGCCGGCGGATAGGGTCAAGCACCACGGGTGAGATCAAATGCAGCTCATCGGGCATGCCTCCCAGCTTTTTCAGGGCATTGAGCAGCAGCCCAGAGGAGGCTCCCAGCATATCGGAAGTGCGGGCGGTGAGAATGGTGCCGTCCTCCAGTTCGATGGCGGCGGCAGGCGCGCCGGTCTCCTCCGCCCGCTGCAGTGCGGGTGCCACCACCCGGCGATTTGCCGGGGTCACGCCGGCCTTCTTCATCAGAAGCTCCAGCTTGCGCACGGCCTCGTCCACAGCCTTACCCTTTTTCTGGTCGCACAGCGCATCATAGTAGCGGCGGATGATCTCCTGCCGGGATGCCTGCCGGGCCAGCTCGTCATCGATCATGCACATGCCCACCATGTTCACGCCCATATCCGTGGGGGATTTGTAGGGGCAGTAGCCCAGAATTTTTTCAAACATGGCCACCAGCACGGGGAACGCCTCTACATCCCGGTTATAATTGACGGTGGTGGCGCCATAGGCGTCGAGGTGGAAGGGGTCGATCATGTTCACATCGCTCAGATCCGCCGTGGCGGCCTCGTAAGCCAGATTGACCGGGTGGTTAATGGACAAATTCCACACCGGGAAGGTCTCAAATTTTGCGTAGCCTGCCCGCAGTCCCCGCTTGTGCTCGTGATACAGCTGGCTCAGGCAGGTGGCCAGCTTGCCGCTGCCGGGGCCGGGAGCCGTGACCACCACCAGTTCCCGGGTCGTCTCGATGAAGTCATTTTTTCCGTAGCCCTCGTCACTGACCACATGGGCAATATCGGAGGGGTAGCCGGCGATTTCAAAATGGTGATAGACCCGCAGACCCATCGCCTCCAGCCGGGCCTGAAACGCCCGGGCCGAGCGCTGCTCATGGTAGCGGGTCAGCACGACGCTGGAAACATACAGCCCAAAATCCCGGAAAATCCCCACCAGCCGGATCACATCCTGGTCATATGTGATGCCAAGGTCACCCCGGATCTTGTTTTTCTCGATATCATCGGCATTGATGGCGATGACCACCTCCACCTGCTGTTTCAGCTGCAACAGCATTTTCAGCTTGCTGTCGGGCTGGAAGCCGGGCAAAACCCGGGCAGCGTGGTGATCGTCATAGAGCTTGCCGCCGAATTCCAGATACAGTTTCCCGCCGAATTTCGCGATCCTGTCCCGGATATGCTCCGATTGGGTGCGCAGATACAGATCATTGTCGAACGCGATGCCTGCCATACCGGATGCCTCTCTTTTCTCCAAATTCGCCTCCTATTCTACTACAGCTCGCCGCCGAAAGCAAGGCACAATCTGCGCAAAGTTTCGTTGCTTTTTTTGGAGTTTATGCTATAATGCAGATAAACAACGCAGGGGTTATCTTCCCCCCTCAGAGATAAAGGAGCGGTCTTGCCATGCAGCGTGGTGACACGATCTATCAAATGTATTTGCAGATCCTGCGGGAGGAGCTTCGTCCGGCCATGGGCTGCACGGAGCCGATCGCGCTGGCCTACGCCGGGGCAAAGGCCCGGCAGCTGCTGGGATGCCTGCCCGACCGGATCGCCGTATGGGTCAGCGGCAACATTATTAAAAATGTAAAGAGTGTTGTGGTGCCCAACACCGATGGTCGGCACGGCATCGCCGCGGCCATCTGCGCCGGTGTGGTAGCCGGGCAGCCGGAGCGGCAGCTGGAGGTCATCAGCCAGGTTTCCCCCCTGCAGCGCGAAGAGCTCAACGCCTTCATGGAGCAGGTGCAGGTGCAGATCCATCCGGCGGAATCGGAACTGACCTTCGACATTGACCTGCATCTGTATGCAGGGCCGCACCATGTCCGCACACGGATCGTCAACCACCACACCAACCTCGTCCGGCTGGAAAAGGACGAGCAGGTGCTGCTGGATCTGCCGGTGCGGGAAGCGGCGGAGGATGCTCTGACGGACAAAAGCTGCCTGTCCATCGGACAGATCGTGGAATTTGCGGACTGCCTCGACCCGGAGGATGTGCGCCAGAGCGTTGGCCGCCAGATCGCCTGCAACATGGCCATCGCCCGGGAGGGGCTGCAAAACCGCTGGGGTGCCAATATCGGCCGTGTCATTCTGAACCGGCAGGGCCACACGCTGGAGCGCCGGGCCGCCGCCTATGCCGCCGCAGGCTCCGATGCCCGCATGAGCGGCTGCGAAATGCCGGTGATCATCCTATCCGGCAGTGGCAATCAGGGCATTACTGCCAGCGTGCCGGTAGCGGTATACGCCGAGCAGCTGCACATAGATGAGCAGACGCTGCTGCGGGCGGTGGCGCTGAGCGATCTTGTGACCATCCACCAGAAAGCCGGTATCGGGCGGCTGAGTGCCTACTGCGGTGCCATCAGCGCCGGCTGCGGCGCCGGGGCAGGCATCGCCTACCTGCAGGGCGGGCGGCAGGATGCCGTAGCCCACACGGTGGTCAACGCCATTGCCATTCTCTCCGGCACCATATGTGACGGTGCAAAACCCTCCTGTGCGGCGAAAATCGCGGCGGCAGTGGATGCCGGGATCCTCGGCTACGCCATGTATCAGGAGCATCAGCAGTTTTACGGCGGGGACGGCATCGTGACCAAGGGTGCGGACAATACCGTGACAAACGTAGGCCGTCTGGCCCGGGAGGGTATGCGGGAAACAGACCGCACCATTCTTCGCATCATGCTGGAAGACCCCTGCTGAGATCTGCTGCGCCATACAGCAGCATACATTATAATATTGTATAAAAAGCCTGCGGCAGGGAAAATCTGCCGCAGGCTCTTGCTTTTTGTTACAGGGCGGAGAAGCCGAAGGAATTGACCAGTGCGTCCAGCTTGATGCCCTGCTGACAGTAGGGGCATTCCCGGTAATCATAGCTGGCATAATCCGGCAGATCCTGCACGGAGTAGACCGAGCGAACCGGATGGCCCGCCACCTCATCCACCGCCCGGTAAATGGCGGCAACCCCCGCCACATGTCCGCCATAATAATCAATGGCCTCGATGCTGCGCTTGGCGGTGAAGCCCGTGGTCACGGAAGCCATCAAAATCAGCACATGCTTGCCGCGGATCATGGATTTGACATTGTCCCGCAGGATAATCTGGGAGTTGGCATTGTATTCCGGCTCCAGCACATAGATGGTCTGGTGGGCGTTGATGGTGTGGAATCCGCTTTTCGTCAGCTCCTCGGCCACGCAGGTGCCCAGCACCGCCGTGCCGTCCAGACACAGAATCGTGTCCACGGGGGTATCGTTGATAAAGTGGGAAACCAGCTGACCGGCCGTGTCCTTGGCCTCGTTCAGGCGGGTTTTCTGGTAGGTAATGTCGATGTAATAGTTGATATGGCTATGATTGGTGGCAAAGTGGCCTCTGGCGATGCGCAGGGGGGCTTTGCCGTAGCGGCGGGACAGATTGGTCAGTTCGATCATAAGCGTTTCCTCCTGTAAAATAAAAAAGAAAACGTTTCGAACCTCCGGAAAACCGCAGGCCCGCCGGAACCGCCCATGTCGGCTCCGAAAACGCTTTTTTTCATTGTACCCGATTTCAGGAGGGATTGCAAGAAAAAGCTGAAGGGCACAATCTACAAAATTGTGCCCTTACAATTGTTCATCCTGCCGTTTTTTCAGCATGGGTGCCTGCCGCAGGAACTGTTTGCCGATCACGGCGCAGATGGCACGGCTGCGCACCATCTGATAGCACTGCTCCATGGTCACCCAGCGGGCGGCATCCGTCTCGCCGGGTTGCAGCACGATCTGCTCCAGCGGTGTATCCCGGCGCAGACAGTAGTGATCAAAAAAGGTGTTGCCGTCCAGATTGCTCTCCAGCAGCTCAAATTCCGACTCTTCGGCCCGGATGCCCGTCTCTTCAAACAGCTCCCGGGAGATGGCCTGCCGGCTGGTCTCCCCGGCCTGGGCCGCGCCGCCGGAATTTTCCCATGTGCCAGGGTAGCTTTTCTGGGGCGCGCGGCGGGTCAGCAAAAGGTTGCCCCGCCCGTCATAGACCCAGACACAGACCACAAGGCCATACTCCCCCTGCCGCCAGCGGGTGCCGCGGCGGTGGCGGCGGCCGGTCAGGCGGCGGTTCCTGTCGTAGATATCATTGTATTCCATAGACTGCCGCCTCCCGTGTCTGCGGCTGCGTGGCCGCATGGGACCATTGTAGCACAAAGGTGCCGCCGTGGCAAGAACGGATTTGCCGAAATCCGGAAAATCACGAAAAAACGGCGCAAAAAAACCGGGAAATTCCCGGCATACGCAAAAAAACCGATTGACAAACGGCATCAGATGTTGTACAATGAGACTCCATAGTGTGGTAATATGCCCAAATGTGGCCATTGTCATTCATTACTGCCATATTACCACATGAAATGGCGGCTGTCAAGTACAAAGTTTCACGAATTTGGCAACCGAACCGGGCGTATCAAAAACGTGAAAAACACACAATTCGAAAGAAAGGCTGTGATGATCCATATGGCAATGGTCAAGGACGTAATGTTCGGCAAGACCATGCGTAAATCCTACGCAAAGTACAACGAGATCCTGCAGATCCCCAACATGCTCAAAATCCAGAAGGACTCCTATCAGTGGTTCCTGGATGAGGGCCTGCGGGAGGTCTTCCGGGATGTAGGCACGATCACCGACTTCTCCGGCAAACTGGAGCTGAGCTTCCTGGATTACTCCATGGAAGACAAGCCCAAGTACACCATTGAAGAGTGCAAGGAGCGTGACGCCACCTACGCCCGCCCCATCAAGGTGCGGGTGCGGCTGCGCAACACGGAGACGGAAGAGATCAAAGAGCAGGAGATCTTCATGGGAGATTTCCCCATCATGACCAACGGCGGCACCTTTGTGATCAACGGTGCGGAGCGTGTCATTGTCTCTCAGATCGTCCGTTCCCCCGGCATGTATTACGGTCACGAGGTGGACAAGGCGGATCAGCACACCTACACCGCCACCGTCATCCCCTACCGTGGGGCATGGCTGGAATATGAGACGGACAATTCCGATGTGTTCTATGTCCGCATCGACAAGAACCGCAAATTGCCCATCACCTGCCTGATCCGGGCGCTGGGCGTGGACACGGATGAGAAGATCAAGGCTCTGTTCGGAGAAGATCCCCGCATTCTGGCCACATTGGAAAAGGATACCTGCAAAAGCAGAGAAGACTCTCTGCTGGAAATCTACCGCCGTCTGCGTCCCGGTGAGCCGCCCACGGTGGAAACGGCGACAGCCCATCTGGAAGGGCTGCTGTTTGATGCCCATCGCTACGATGTCAGCCAGGTCGGCCGTTACAAGTTCAACAAGAAAATGGACATTGCCATCCGGCTGTCCGGGCAGGAGGTGGCCGAGCCCATCGCTGACCCCATGACCGGTGAAATTCTGGCCATGCCCGGTGAGGTTCTCTCCCGTGCCAAAGCCCGGGAGCTGGCCGGACGCGGTGTCAACGAGGCCGTCATCCGTGTCGGTGAGAGCAATGTCAAGCTGCTGTCCAACGACATGGTGGATATGGCCGGGTTTGTTTCCTTTGACCCGAAGGCCTACGGCGTGCGGGAGAAGGTTCGCTTCAGCGTGCTGAAGGATATGCTGGCCACCGTGCAGGCCGACCAGTGGGAGGAAGCCATTGCCGAGCGGATCGACGATCTGATCCCGAAGCACATCATTGTCGATGATATCATGGCCTCCATCAACTACCTCAACTGCGTAGCCATGGGCGTGGGCACCCCGGACGATATCGACCATCTGGGCAACCGCCGCCTGCGCTGCGTGGGCGAGCTGCTGCAGAACCAGTTCCGCATCGGCTTCTCCCGGCTGGATCGTGTGATCCGGGAGCGCATGACCGTGCAGGATCTGGATACCGTTACCCCCCAGAGCCTGATCAACATCCGGCCTGTGACGGCGGTGATCAAGGAGTTCTTCGGCTCCTCCCCCCTGAGCCAGTTCATGGACCAGAACAACC
>CAZMBL010000078.1:0-8180 GCA_964564605.1 uncultured Oscillospiraceae bacterium | reverse complement strand
TTATACCATATCTGGAGCCTATATGGTAGTGCGGATTAAATCAGAGGTTCCCTAACTTATGTTACCACGTTTTTCTTCCGGATACAAGAGGAAAAAGCAAAGTTTTTCCGCCCCTGCCATGGCAACCGTATGGGGGATAAGGGGCGGCATCCCTGACGCCCCTTGGCCGTGTCCGTTATCGCGCGCATTGTAAATTTCGGTGACGCTTCCCTTTGGGAAGCACCTCTTCCGACCCGGCGTTTGCCGGGCTACCTTCCCCAGAGGGGGAGGCAACGGGCCGATGTGCTTCAATCGGCCCCTGTATGGGCTAAAAAGGGTTAGGATGTCACTGCGAAGTAAGCGCGCACACTGGTGTGGGAATCCTCCGGCTGGCTCAATCCGGCCACTACGGAAAGATGCAAAAATGACAGCTGGACTTTGGGGAATAGCGTTACGCCGTTGTCCGTTTTTTCCGTTTGGCCAGCCGGCAGCCCAGCACGATTCCGCCGAACACGGCTGCGCAGCCCAGACTGATCAGGCTGCCCAGCTCAAAAGCGGTGTTGCGGTAGCGAAACTCCACCGTGTGAACGCCCCGGGTAATGGGCACCGACAGCATCACATCGCACACCGTCACGGTCTCGACTTCCTGCCCGTCCACATAGGCGACCCAGTTTCCGTCCTGGGGAATGGAGGTGTAGAGCAGCCCGTCCCGGTCGCAGTGGATGACACCGCCGGCGTAGGTGGTGCTGCATTCGGTCAGACCGAGGGTGGAGCAGCTGAGCCGGTCATAGCCTTCGTCAAATACCGCCCTGTCTGCCGTGGCGGCCCGGATGGTCATGCTGGAAGATTCGTTGGCGGCGCAGGAAACAACCACCTTGATCACATCGCCGGGGCGCACTTCGCACACGGAGAACATCTGGGGCAGGCTGACCGATTCGGTGAACAGCTGGTAATCCATGGGCGTGTCCCCGGAATATTCCGTTTTGTACACGGTGAAGCTGTTGCGCTTGGGCAAATTCATATCCAGACACAGCAGCCCTTCGTTGGCGATGGTGTAGGTGAAGGTGATCTTCCCGGCAGAGCTGCCAACGGTATAGTTGCAGTAGCCGCCCAGCGGCTGCACGTTCATGTCGATCCCTTCACTGGCGGTGATGGTCAGGGACTGGCCGGGTTCATAGACCCACACATTGTCCTCCACCCCGGTGGCGGCCTGGAACAGAAGATTCTGGAATTTGAAGCTGCTGCCGTTTTCGTTCAGCTTGAAATCGGCAAGGGCGCTGTCCGCCAGAAAACCCAGAGGCAGGTGTGCACGGTTTTTCAGCAGTGTCACCTTGCCATAGGTGTGGACGGTCTCAAAATAGGAGTTTTCCTCCACCTGACCCTCTCGGTCAACCATATATTTCAGGCCAAGGAACAAATTGGCCACGGGGGAGCTTTCTTCAAACAGATACCGGTTATAGTTGTTCCGGGCGGCAAAGCCAAGCTGCTCCATAAACTCCGTGACACGGACATTGGCGGAGCTGGTGAAGGTGGAAATGCCATTGTAGCCGTTGAGGGCACCATCGTTGAGGGTCTGGGAATGGGTGACCTCCGCCCGGTAGAAGGGATTGCCCTGTTCCAGCTCCTCCATGACCTTGAACATGGAGGCGGCCTCCTCCGTGCCGCGGGGATAGTTGGCGGCATAGGTGGCGGGGAAACGGGCGGCGAAATTGCCCACGTTGAGCACCAGCTCCAGCAGCATCACCCCGGCGATGATCAGGGCGGCGCAGCGCCGATGGCCATCGGGTGTGGGCCATTGCAGCTGCAGATGCCGGCGCTTCGGCTCGGCGGGAGCCTCCTCTTCGGTGGGCAGCGCCTCCGCTTCCGCAACGGCCTCCGGCAGCGCTTCCGCCTCGGGGATTTCCTCCCGCTCCAGCGAAAGGGAGTCCGCCATGCAGTGGTAGATCATGCAGGTCAGATACAGTCCCAGAAACGCCAGATTCCACGCAAGATAGGCCCCGTCCGACCGGTTATCCGACCACAGCAGCAGTCCCGCCGCCAGTATGCCGGCGGTGACCACCTGCCAGATGCTGTAGCTGCGGCGCAGCAGCCACGCCCGGTAGGCCATATACAGCATCACGAAGCTGTACAGGAAGCTGAACCGGTAGGGAATCTGATTGGTAAAATGGAAGCCGTGCCAGATATAATCCAGCTGCCGCAGGATAAAGCTCAGACCGAAGAAGGTCAGCAACAGCACACTGCAAATCTTGTCTCGCAGGCGGACATCCCGGCTCAGCAGGAACAGAAAGCCCAGCGCTACCGGGAACACGCCGCAGTACAGGTTGGGCAGACCGTCCTTGAAGGTGGGCTCCAGCCCGCCGCCCAGATTGCCGGCCACCTGCTTCATGCCCTGTAGCAGCGGGGGAAGGGAGGCTTTCATAGCGGAAAACCACAGCGCGGTGGTGGGCTCGCCCAGCTCCTTGGCGGCTTTGAAGGCCGTCCAGGCCTCCTTGGCTGCCGTGACAAGCTCGCCGGATACGATGTTGACGGAAAAGCCCTCCGGGTAGGCGTTGACACTGGAATAGGTGTTTTGCAGTGCCGCCAGTGTCGGCAACTCCAGCACGGCGGTCATACCGATGGCCAGCACGGTAAACAGGCCGATGCGGCACAGATCTCCCAGCAGGCGGCCAAAGCCCCGGAACCGGCAGATCTCATAGCAGATGAAAAACAGCAGCACGAAAATGCACACGAAAAAGCCGACATAATAGTTGACGAATACGCTCAGAAACAGGGCCAGAGTGTACAGTACAAACTTTTTGTCCCGCAGCAGCTGCACGGTGCCCAGCATCAGCAGCGGCAACAGGGCAAAGGTGTCCAGCCACATGATGTTCCACTGATATCCCAGCGCCCAGGCACACATGCCGTAAAAGCAGCCAAAGAGGGTGATGGAAAGGTCATCCCGGTCAAAGAGCTTTTTGAGCATGATGGCGAAAAAGCCGCTGGCCAGTCCCAGCTTGATGGGCATCAGCAGGCAGAAATATTCCAGCACCCATGGCTCCGGCACCAGCACACTCAGCAAATTCAGCGGAGAGGCCAGATAATAGGAGATCAGCCCCAGATACTCCATGCCCATGCCGGCGCTCCATGTCCACAGCAGACTTTCGCCGGACAGCAGCGCCTTGCGGAAGGCGTAAAAGAAGGGGTAATACTGGTGGTACATGTCGGAATACAGCAGACTGTATTTTCCGAAGGGCTCATAGCCGCAGATGATATAAACGATCAGCATCAGTGCTGTAGGAATGGCAAAGGCCAGCCCTACATAGCTCCATTTGACCCGTTTGCTTTCCGGCAGTTTCATGGTCAGTCCTCCACAGGCGATAGATGAAATTAGTATACCACATTTTTCCCATGGGGTAAAGGAAGAAAATGTGAATTTTGCCCGAAAACCGCCGAATTGATCGTCTGTGCGAAGAAATTAGCATGACCATCGGAAAAAGCGCGCTGCCGGGTGGGCAGCGCGCTTGCAGCATTATTCTTCATCCATATCATCGGTGCGGTCTTCCTCGTCGTAGCTGCCGAGGACTTCGCCAAAGCGCATCCGCCGCCGGGTCTTCATCTGCTCCACCAGATCGTTGAGCAGTTCTTTGGTCTTCATGGGATCTTTGATGTTTTTCAGCTGGAGGGTCGGGTGGGTCTTGTCGGAGGACAGCACCGTGATGGTGCCGACACCGAACAGCCGCTGCCACAGCGTCCGGCTGACGGAGATATCCCGGATCCGATAGAGCAGGATGTCATCGTCATGCACACTGAGCAGACCGACGGAAAGAAACAGCCGGTCATCGGACAGGGCGTAGCGGGTAAAGCTCAGGGGCATGCCCAGAAAACGCTTGCGATCCTTCCAGAAATATTCATTGCCGCGAAATGCCATATGGAATACCTCCTTTTATTTCTGAGATAATTGTACTCCAAAGGCGGCAAATTGTCAAGTCTACAGGATCAGGCACAGCAGTCCGCTGGCCTCTTCGTTTACCGCCCGGCCGAGGATACCCCGGAATTTTTCCCGCACCTCCTCCGGCAGGCGCACCAGCTTGGCGTTGAGACCGTCCCGGATCAGCTCATACACGGATTTGCCGAAAATGTTGCTCTGCCACAGCTTTTCCGGGGCGCCCTCGGTCAGGTAGGCGATCAGCTCCCGGGATTGCTTTTCATCCCCCACCATGGGGCTGATTTCCGTATCGATATCCACCCGGAGCATGTGGATGGAGGGGGCACCCGCCTTCAGCCGGACACCGAAAGCGCCGCCCTTGCGGACAACCTGCGGGGTTTGCAGGGTCATTTCCTCCGGCCGGGGCATCACCACGCCGTAGCCTGTAGCCCGCACGGCGGACAGCGCATCGGATACCTTGTCGTACTCCTGCCGGATGGCGGCCAGCTGCGTCAGTAGTTCCAGCAGCTCCCCGTCGGAAGCAACGCTGACCCCGGCCCGGGCGCTGAGGGTCTCATAAAACAGCCGCCGGGGCAGCGCGATCACGCATTCGACACTGCCGCTGCTCAGATCCATGCGGCGCAGGCTCCAGCTTTCCACCGCTTCCAGATCGTTCAGTGCTGCCAGTGCCTGTTCCGCTTGCCCCAGCGCCGTGATGCCTCCGGCAATTTGCACCAGCGCATCGGACAGCGTCTGCTTCACCGGGTCACCGGCACCCAGCGCGTCCAGCCAGCGGGGCAGGTAGATTTTCATTTCGCCCATGGGGAAGGCGTACAGAAGCCTGCGCAGCAGTGCCTGAATATCCGCCTCTTCCAGCGCCTGACAGTCCACAATGGCGGCCTCCACCCCAAACTGCTCCAGCAGCTGCGCCTGCACCGCCTTCGCCGCGGCCCCCTCCGGTTCCCGGGAGTTGATGATCACAAGGAAGGGCTTACCGGTGGAGCGCATATCCTGCACCGCCCGCTGTTCGGCCTGTACATAATCCTCCCGGGCAATGTCCGTCACCGTTCCGTCGGTGGTGACCACCAGACCGATGGAGCAATGCTCCTCCATTACCTTCCGGGTGCCCAGCTCCGCCGCTTCGGTCATGGGAATTTCGTGGTCATACCACGGGGTGGTGACCATGCGGGGCACCCCGTCCTCCTGCGCCCCCACCGCGCCGGGAATCATGTAGCCGACGCAGTCGATCATGCGGATGCGCAGTGTGGCGGTGCCGTCCGGAGAGATCTCCACCGCCTCCTCCGGTACAAATTTCGGTTCCGCCGTCATAATGGTACGGCCGGAGCCACTCTGGGGCAGCTCATCCCGGGCCCGTTCCCGGCGGTAGGGATCCGCGATGGCCGGAATCACCAGTGTTTCCATCATGCGTTTGACCAGAGTGGATTTGCCCGTGCGAACCGGGCCGACCACTCCAATGTAGATATTGCCGCCGGTGCGGGCGGCAATATCGGCGTAGATCGTTTCCATAGCCAGCCTCCTTCGGCAGGCAATTGCTCCTGCCATGGGTTTGCTACAGGGTATGTCCCGGGCGGGCGTGATAGAACCGGCTGCGCGGAAGTTTGTTTTTTCGGCAAATGTGAATTTTTTTCTTGCAATTCCATGATGCAGACAGTATAATCACACCATAAAAATCGAATGGAGGATGACCATGAAAAAATTCCTGAAAAATTATGGCTTCATTGTATTCATGCTGCTGGGCATCGTGGCCGGCTGTGTCGTTGGCGCGCTGTGGCCCGCGGTCAAAGACGGTGATACCTATATCGATCCCGGCGCACGGGTGCTGGAGCCGCTGGGCACCGTATTTATCAACCTGATGTTCTGTGTCGTGGTGCCGATGGTATTCTGCTCCATCGCCTCTGCCATTGCCAACATGCAGAGCATGAAAAAGGCGGGCAAGGTCATGGGCGTCACCGTGGTCACCTTTTTTGTCACGGCGGCCATCGCTGCGGTGATCATGTATGTGGTGGCACGGCTGATCCCGCTGGTGTCCGGCGAATATGAAACGGTGGCCGGCGAAGTCGGCAGCACCCTTGGCGTGGCGGATATGATCATCAATTTCTTCACCAAGCCGGACTTTGTGGAGCTGCTCAGCCGCAAGGCCATCCTGCCGCTGATCGTCTTTGCCATTCTGTTCGGCTTCGGCACCCAGATGGCCGGTGGCCGGGAGACACTGGTGGCCCGGTTCCTGGAAAATGCCACGGAAGTGCTGCTGAACATGGTCAGGATCATTTCCTACTATGGCCCCATCGGCTTCTTCGGTTTCTTTGCCTCTCTGGTGGCGACCTACGGCCCGGAGCTGATCGGTGACTACAGCCGTACCCTGATCATCTATTATGTGCTGTGCTTTGCCTACATGTTCGCTTTCTTCCCCATCTATGCCCGCTTCGGCGGCGGCAAGGGCGGCGCGAAGACCATGTTCCGCCATCTGCTCAAGCCCGCTGCGGTCAGCTTCGGCACCTGCTCCAGCGTGGCCACCATCCCCACCAATCTGGAAGAGGCGGAGGCCACCGGCATTTCCAAGGACGTTTCCAATATCGTCATTCCCATGGGCGCGACCATGCATATGGACGGCTCGGCCATGAGCGCGATCATCAAGGTGGCGTTCCTGTTCGGCCTGTTTGGCAAGGATTTCGGCACCGGCGAGGCCATTCTGGCCATCATCGTGGCGGTGTTCTCCTCCGTGGCCATGTCCGGCATCCCCGGCGGTGGCGGTACCGGCGAACTGGTGCTTTGCACCATCTTCTTCCCGGATCACATGACCATTGCCTATCCCATCGCCATTGCGCTGGGTAATCTGGTGGATCCCCCGGCCACCATGGTCAATGCCGCTGGCGATTATGTTGTGTGCTACATTGTCGAGCGCTTCGTCACCGGCAAGGACTGGCTGCAAAAGCGCCTGCACCCGGCCCCTCAACAGGAGCAGGAACAGATCTGATCTCTAAATAGAAACAGGGCGGCGGCTTTCCATCGGGAAGCCGCCGCCTTTTCTCCGTGTGCGGGCGTTTCTTGGGGTGTCAGGCCAGAAGCTTCAGCATTTCCTCCAGAGACAGGGCACCGATGGATTTGCCGGTGACCTGACCGTCCTTGACAACGAACAGGGTGGGAATGCTGACAATGCCGAACTGCTTGGTCAGCTCCGGCTCTTCGTCCACGTTGACCTTGGCTACGGCGTACTGGGGGTATTCCTGCGCAAGCTGCTCCAGCGTGGGGGCGATCATGCGGCACGGGCCGCACCATGTGGCCCAGAAATCCAGCAGGACGGGCTTCTCGTTTTCCAGCACCAGAGACTGGAAGGTATCTTTCGTAACGTGTAATACAGACATGTTTTTCTCCTTTATCTTTATAGTTGGTGTTTCCCTCCTGCCGGGCGGGGCAGGGGAGGGAAAGGCATCCGGCGGGTTTCAGCGGATGAAATTGGTGTAGCAGTGGCTCTCCTGCTCCGGCAGGCCGAACTTTTCTTTTCCCAGTTCAATGGAGCGCATCAGGAAGATCATGTTCCGGGCCAGGATGCGCATGGTCTGCATGCCTTCCTCGTCCTGCACGGCCTGCCCCGGCGCACCGCCGTGGACGCTGTTCCAGTATTGGCTGGAGGCAATGGGCATACCACTGATGGTGAAGTATTTGTTCAGCTCGTCAAAGGTAGCGGAGCAGCCGCCCCGCCGGGCGATGACCACGCCGGCTCCTACCTTCATCCGCTTGTCGAAGCGGGTGCTGTAGAACAGCCGATCCAGCACGGCGATCAGGGTGGCGTTGGCAGAGGCGTAGTACACGGGACTGGCCACCACGAGACCGTCCGCCTCCTGAAATTTCGGTGCCAGCCGGTTCACCACATCGTCAATGACACATTTTCCCGTGCGGAAGCAGCCGCCGCAGGCCATACAGCCCCGCACCGGCTCCCGGCCCACCTGCACCGTCTCGGTCTGCACGCCCGCCTGGGCAAATACGGTCTCCATCTGGGCCAGTGCGGCGGTGGTGTTGCCGCTGGTTCTGGGACTGCCGTTCAAAATCAGTACTTTCATAACATGGCTCCTTTCGGATTTGGGATACAATATAATATATATTATAGCAGAAAGACCATACATTGCAAGAAGGAAAAAATCTCATTTTTTCTTAAAATAATGCTTGACATTGACATAACGCGATGGTATAATACCTGAGCGCGTGTATGGGATAACTATGCGCGCACTGCGATGATGCGGGAGATTGCGTTGAAAAACGGTAACTTCCGCGGAGTATG
>CAZMBL010000077.1:0-8320 GCA_964564605.1 uncultured Oscillospiraceae bacterium | reverse complement strand
GTTCAGGGCGCACAGGGCATGGGAGAGCTGCCGCCCCAGAAGCTCATCGCGGGTCAGCAGCATATCCAGCGCCACCTCCGCCTGCTCCATACGACCCGCCGCGTTGATGCGCGGCGCAAGTCCATAGCCGATGGTAACAGCGGAAGGACATTTGCCTTCCTCGCATCCGGTCTCCCGCAGCAGAGCGCGCAGGCCGGGGCGCCGGGTGTGTCCCAACGCGGTCAATCCCATACGCACCAGCGCGCGGTTTTCACAGGTCAGGCACATCACATCGGCCACCGTGCCGATGGCGGCCAGCTCTTCTTCCGTGCGCAGCTTGGAGGTCGCGTGGCGCAGAAAGGCCACTTCGGCGTCCTCGCGGCTCATGCCGCAGCCGTTGTCGGCCACGCGGATGAAGGTCATGCCACCGTTCTGGATCTCAACGGTCACGGAGGTCGCACCCGCGTCCACGGCGTTCTCCAGCAGCTCCTTGACCACGGAGGCCGGGCGCTCCACCACCTCACCGGCGGCGATCAGATTGGCAATATGGGAGGGAAGTTGGAGAATTTTGGACATGATGTCACCTCATAGACAGAATTCCCAGCACATTGACGGCGGTGTGAATCAGCACCGGCGCAAAAATGCTGCCGCTGCACTCGTAAGACCACGCCAGCACCAGCCCGGCAGGCAGGTACTGCACCAGCGACAGCACCAGTGTCAGCGGTGGCGTGATGGGGATGTACTGCGCCATGTGAACGGCGGAAAAAAACAACGCGGAAATCAGATAGGCCGCCGTGCGGTTCCGGCTCAGCAGAGAGCCGAAGATCAGACCCCGGTGAATCAGCTCCTCCGCCAGCGGTACCAGCAGCACCGTGCCGATGGCCGTGACGGTGAAATTGACCCCGGCCATGGCCCCGATGGACTGGTCGTTGGGGTTACTGAAATCGGGAAACAGCTGGGCGATTATCAGAGAAAGCCCGGCGTTGGCGACCATATACATCCCAAAGCCAGCTACCGCCACGGCCAGCAGCCGCACCGGGTGCTGCCCGGTATAGGACAAGGAGCGGCGCAGAAAACGGTGCAAAATCGCCGTAAGCAGCAGAAAATTCAGGGAAAAGAAGAGAAAATTGATCCAGACGGAGCTGAGCGGGCGGATCAGCAGGCCGTTCATGGCGCGCAGCAGGTACGGCAGAGCCAGCAGTTCAAAGGCCGTGTAGAAAAAGCCCAGCTGTTTTTCCCGGTTGGATACCGGGACGGGAAGTTTTGCGCTTCTGGTCATCAGGAAAGCATCCTTTTCAGTTTGTAAAGTTCGTTCATGGCTTCAATGGGGGTCAGAGTCTCCACCGTCAGGCCGGACAGGGCCTCGCACACCTGTTGTGCCGTCAGATCCAGCATGGAAACCTGCTCCTGCTCCCGTGCCGGCGCGGCGGAGGCGGCGGGGCGGCCGCTGCCCTCTTCCAGCCCGGCAAGAATTTCCCGGGCCCGGGTGACCACGGCGGCGGGCAGCCCGGCGAGACGGGCGACCTCAATACCGTAGCTGTCATCGGTACTGCCGGGGACGATTTTGCGCAGGAAGATCATCTGATCGCCCCGCTTTTTCACGGCGATGTTGTAATTTTTCACATTGGGCAGCTCCTGCTCAATGGTGGAAAGCTCATGGTAATGGGTGGCAAACAGGGTTTTGGCCCCCAGCTTGCGGGGATTGGCGGTATATTCCAGCACCGCCCGGGCGATGGACATGCCGTCATAGGTGGAGGTGCCCCGGCCGATCTCATCGAGAATCAGCAGACTGCGGGAGGTGGCATATTTCAAAATGGAGGCAACCTCCGCCATTTCCACCATGAAGGTGGACTGCCCGGCGGCCAGATCATCGCTGGCACCGATGCGGGTGAACACCCGATCCACAAGGCCGATGCGGGCACTGCGGGCGGGCACGAAAGAGCCCATCTGCGCCATCAGTACGATCAGCGCCACCTGCCGCATGTAGGTGGATTTGCCCGCCATGTTGGGGCCGGTGATGATGGATACCGTGTTGTCCGCGCTGCCCAGATGGGTGTCGTTGGGCACAAACAGGGAGTCTTTGAGCATCAGCTCCACTACAGGGTGGCGTCCGTCGGTGATGGAAATTTCGTTGTCCAGTGTGATTTCCGGGCGGCAGTAGCCCCGGGCGGCAGCCACGGCGGCCAGAGAACACAGGGTATCCACTGCGGCCACGGCACTGGCGGTCTGCTGTACCCGGGCGGCCTGCGCCGCCAGCGTATCCCGCAGCCGGACGAAAATCTGGTATTCCAGTGCCGTCAGCCGGTCTTTTGCAGTCAGTACCTGGGTCTCCAGATCCTTCAGCTCCTGGGTGATATAGCGCTCGCAGTTGGCAAGGGTCTGCTTGCGGATGTAATGAGGGGGAACCTGATCCTGAAAGGATTTGGATACTTCGATATAGTAGCCGAAAACCCGGTTGTAGCCAACTTTCAGGGTGCGGATGCCGGTAGCCTCCTTCTCGGCGGCTTCAATGGCGGCAATGGTGCCCGTGCCGCCGTCCATGATATCCCGCAGGCGGTCAGCCTCTGCGTCGGCCCCCTTGCGGATGATGCCGCCTTCCCGGATGGTCAGGGGTGGATCGTCTACAATGGTGGCTTCGATCATGTCGGCATACTGGCTCAGGGGGTCAATGCTGTCGGCCAGCTTTTGCAGCAGGGGGGCGTGGAGCTGCTGCAGCCGGGCGCGAACCTCCGGCAGCGCCCGCAGGCCCCGGGCCAGTCCCAGCAGATCGCGGCAGTTGACGGTGCCGGTCACCACCCGGGCCATGACCCGCTCGAAATCCGTCACATCCTTCAGCGCGGCGGTCAGCTCGCCCCGGCTGATGGGGTCGTTCACCAGCTCCTCCACGGCGCTGTGGCGGCGACCGATCTCCACGGGATCCAGCAGGGGCTTTTCCAGCCAGGAGCGGATCATGCGCCCGCCCATGGCGGTCTGGGTTTTGTCCAGCACCCACAGCAGGGTTCCCTTTTTATCCTTGTTTCGCAGTGACTGGGTCAGCTCCAGATTGCGCCGGGCATCCAGATCCAGCTCCATAAACCGGCCGGAGGTGTAATATTGCAGGCAGCGGATGTGGGAAAGGTCGTTCTTTTGCAGCCGCAGCACGGTGCCCAGCAGACCGCCCGCCGCGCGGATGGCGCAGGGCAGTCCACCCAGCCCCAGTGCGGCGATGCCGGTGCCAAAGTGCTGCTCCAGCGTATTCTGGGCCGTTTCCGGGGCGAAGATGGCACTGTCGCCCTCGTCCACGCAGCAGCTCAGCCGCCGCAGCAGCACATCGTCCAGCAGGTCGCAGTCGGGCTCACCGCAGCGCACCACCTCGGAAGGGGAAAATCTGCCCAGCTCCGATGCGGCGGAGGCGGCGCTGTCACAGCAGGTGACATAGAATTCGCCGGTGGAAATATCACAGAAGGCAAGACCATAGCTGCGACTGTCACCGTAGAGAGCGGCAATGTAGTTATTGCGGCTTTCCTCCAGCATACAGCTTTCCGTCACGGTGCCGGGGGTCACGATGCGGGTGACCTCCCGCTCCACCAGCCCACGGGCCAGCGCGGGATCCTCCATCTGTTCGCAGATGGCCACCTTGTAGCCCTTGGCCACCAGCCGGGCAATGTAGGCATCCACACTGTGGTAGGGGACGCCGCACATGGGTGTCTGCTCCTCCCGGGGCTTGCCGCGATCCCGGGTGGTCAGGGTCAGATCCAGCTCCTTGGCCGCGGTGCAGGCATCCTCGTCAAACATTTCATAAAAATCCCCAAGACGGAAAAACAGAATGCAGTCCCGGTTGCTTTCCTTGATCTGGCGGTACTGCCGCTGCATAGGGGTCAGTTCATTTTCGGCTTTTGCCATGGGGCATAACCTCTTTCTGATAGATTGGCGGTGCGGCTGCCGTTATGGCACCAGCTCGCCCAGCAGGCTCCATGTATTGGAGCCGGTGATGCGAAGCGTCCGGAAGGAGCCGATCAGCGCATCGTCTCCGGTGAAGCGTACGAGCCGTCCTCCTTCGGTGCGGGCGGTTAGCATGTCGCCGTCCCGTCCGTCCACCAGACAGCGCAGGCACTGGCCCACATATTGCCGGTGGATTTCCTCGGAGATCCGGTTCTGCACCTGGCACAGCCGGTCAAAACGCCGGTTTTTCTCCGCTTTCGGGGTATCGTCCGGCATGGTGCTGGCAGGGGTGCCGGGGCGGGGGGAGAAAATGAAGGTAAACAGTGCGTCATAGCGCACCTGCTCAATCAGGGAGATCGTTTCCTCAAATTCCGCCTCCGTCTCGCCGGGGAAGCCCACGATCACATCCGACGTCAGCACCAGCTGGGGCATGACCTGACGGGCGTAAGCCACCTTTTCCAGATAGGCCGGCCGGTCATAGTGCCGGTTCATGGCCTTGAGCACCCGGCTGGAGCCGGACTGGAAGGGAAGATGCAGCTGCTTGGCGATTTTCGGATAGGCGGCCATGGTATCAAACAGCTTCCGGGAAGCGTCCCGTGGGTGGCTGGTCATGAAGCGGATCAGAAAATCGCCTTCGATTTCGGCAATTTTCGCAAGAAGGTCGGAAAAATCCATATTTTCATCCAGATCCTTGCCGTAGGAGTTGACATTCTGCCCCAGCAGCGTGATCTCCCTGCAGCCGGCCTGCACCAGCTGGCGGCATTCGGCCAGAATGTCGGCACTGCGGCGACTGCGCTCCCGGCCCCGCACATAGGGCACGATGCAGTAGGTACAGAAATTGTTGCAACCGTACATGATGGAGACCCAACCCTTGATCCCGCTGCTGCGCAGCACGGGCAGACCCTCCGCGATGGAACCGGCTTCGTCGGCAGTGTAGAACTGCCGCCCGCCGCCGGTCAGCACCCGGTAGAGAATTTCCGGGAACTGCCACAGATGGTGGGTCGAGAAAACCCCGTCCACATGGGGATAGCTGGCTTTGATCCGGCTGGTGACCACCTCCTGCCCGGCCATGCAGCCGCACAGGAAAATTTTCTGCGCCGGATGGCGGCGGCGGGTATGGGTCAGGGCACCCAGATTGCCGAATACCCGCTGCTCCGCATGCTCCCGGATGGCACAGGTGTTCATCACTACCACATCGGCCCCCTCGGCCTGCCGGCAGATATCATAGCCGCATTCACACAGCAGACCCCGGATCCTTTCGGAGTCGGCCTCGTTCTGCTGGCAGCCGTAGGTTTCCACATAGGCGGCGGGGGTGCGGCCGGCATCATGCCAGTAGGCACGGATCCGGTCACAGAAATCATATTGCTGCCGCAGCTGCTCCTGCGAAATCACAGTGGTTTTCTCACGCATAATCTGGCTCCTGTAAGCATAAATTCTCAAGATAAAAGTATAGCATTTTCTGCCGGGTTTTGCAAGTATTTTACCCGCCCCGGCGGCCACTCTGGGGGAAAGTTTTCATTTTGTCCTTGCATTTACGGGCGTGACATGGTAAACTGGCAGCAGTGCGAACAAAACCCGAGAAATGAGGAACTACCATGATTTGTAAAAACTGTCAGGCCGAGCTGCCGGAGGATGCCAAATTCTGCCTGCAATGCGGCGCACCCTGCCAGGAGCAGGAGCTGGCTGCGCCCCAGCCGGAGCAGCTGTGGATGGAGCAGGAGCCGGAAGTGGTGCCGGAACCGGAAGCGACGCCCGAACCGGAAGAGGAAGCCCCTGTGGCGAAAAAGACAAAGTGGCGCATTGTGGCCATGTGCGGCTGCATCGTGCTGCTGGCCGCGCTGGCCATGGTGCTGTTTCTGGGAATCAACGGGAAGATCGATCTGAGTTTCCTGAAGCCCCGGGAGAACAATATCACCTATAAAGACTCCTATACCGTCTCCGATAAGAAGGCCCAGAGCAAGGGCGATGTGTCGGTCGCCGTCATGGGGGATATCAATCTGAGTAACAGGCAGCTGCAGCTGTATTACTGGATGCAGGTGTATGATTTTCTGGATTACTACGGCTCCTACCTGAGCTATCTGGGACTGGATCTGAGCAAGCCACTGGACGAGCAGCAGGTCAGCGAGGGGCAGACCTGGCAGCAGTATTTCCTGCAATCGGCGCTGCAGAACTGGCAGACCTATACGGCGCTGGCCCAGGAGGCCAAGGCGCACAATGTCACCATGGACGAAAAGTACCGTGAATCGCTGGATGCGCTGGAGGAAAACATGCTCAAAACCGCGCAGGACGAGGGATTCGCCACGGTGGACGAGCTGATCGCCAACGAAATGGGCGCCGGTGTCACCTTTGCCGATTACTATGAGTATCTGGAGACCTATTACACCGGTTACACCTATTTCAACCGGTGCTATGAGGGCTTTACCCCCACGGAGCAGGAAATTTCCGATTATTTTGACGAAAACGCTGCCTCCTACGCCGAAAGCAAGATCACCAAGGACAGCGGAAAGT
Source organism: uncultured Oscillospiraceae bacterium (assembly GCA_964564605.1). Classification (GTDB taxonomy): domain Bacteria; phylum Bacillota; class Clostridia; order Oscillospirales; family Oscillospiraceae; genus Faecousia. The sequence continues at coordinate 1,912 of CAZMBL010000077.1, read as the reverse complement.
ACGCCGATGTGCGCCATATTCTCAAGTTGATAAGCAAGTACGGCGAAAAGGCGGAAACCGTGGAGAAGGATGATCCCAATTACGGCTATACCCAGGAAGCATGGGACAAGTGCCTTGCCGAGGCGCAGAAAATTCTGGACGAGTGGCAGGCAGGCGAGCGGACGGAGGAAAGCTTCTCCGCGCTGGCCAACAAGTATTCCGATGATCAGAACGGCCAAGTGACCAACGGCGGCCTGTATGAGAAGGTGGAAGAGGGCCAGATGGTGGAGCCCTTTGAGAAGTGGCTCTTTGACGAGTGTCGCCAGATTGCAGATTGTGAGCTGGTCAAGACCCAGTTCGGCTACCACATCATGTATTATGTGGGCAGCGAGGAGATCTGGCACGCTACGGCGAAGCAGGATCTGATGGCGGAGCGCTCCCAGAAGCTGGTTCAGCAAATTCTGGAGGAGCATTCCGTTTCCGTGGAGTACAAGAAGATCGCCCTTGCGGAAGTCGGCCTGAACTGAGAAACCTGAATAAAGCAATGCGCTGCCCACCCGGGCGGCGCATTGTCAGTGTGTCAAAAAAGTACCGTCCCTTGGCTCCTTCTGTGGGGGAGCAGGCCGAAATCAAAGATTTCGGCCTGAGAGGGAAAAATCCGCCCTCTCCGTCACGGCCTTTGCCGTGACACCTCTCCATTTAGGAGAGGCAAGTCATTGTTCTTCCGGGTTGTCGGAAAATGGGGATTGTACGCCTAACCGGGGGACTGCCACGCCAGTGACATTGGTCGCCGGCTCACAATGACAGCGTGTTTTTATTGGAATTTTGTGCCTTTTGCCCGGTTAAGGCCGCTTTTCGATGGAGTTTTTCAGGGCCAGCTCCTTCACGTTATCTTCGTCCATAAAGGGCAGGAAAATGTCCACCTTTTCGCCCCGCTGCTATGCCTGTAACGCAAATTCTTTTACGTCTTCCTCGTCCATAAATGGAAGAAAAACGTGAATTTTACTGAAATCCGTCCGGGGCACGTCCCTGATGATCGTGCTGACCTGGGCCGGCTTCAGAATCGGCAGAATATCCACAACATCTTCTTCGGAGGTTTAAGGATTTGCAATGACCTCTTCAATATTTTGATGAAGTACCGATTCTACCAGCGCGGACTTTTCTCCCAGAAGCTCATCCAGCGGCACGTCCAGAATCTCCGCCAGCTCGGGGAGCTTGGAAATATCCGGCATACTGTTGCCCGTTTCCCTTAGTTAAAGATATTCCATATTTGAAAATGAAATATTTAATTGCGAAAAATGGAAATTCTACATCAATACGATTTATGATAATTCTGCTAATATTTTTATCGATGATATGAAAAGCGCAAACTATGTGTATGAAAAAGATGTTTTGCCGATTATTAATGCTGTTCATAGCCATCCTGCGTTGACGACTTTACATTCCTCATTTTGCAATGTTACAGATGATTTAAACCTCAAAATCATTGAACGTTTCGGACATGAATTAGATATTGATATTGTTTTATATATCGGACTGTGTAATGCAGCTGGCTGGGTTACCAACATTAATGGTCGAGATGTAATTTTATTAGGAATAGAAAAAATACCCGAACTGAATTGGTGCGATGAAAATTCCATGTGCGGACTAATATATCACGAATTGGGACATACATACCACAGACAATACGGTGCTTTTAATCAGCATAGTGATAATAGTAGTTGGAACTTCGTTTGGCAATTATTTACCGAAGGCATAGCAATGTATTTCGAACAGGCTCTGGTTGATAATTTTAATTACTATCATCAAGATACAAATGGTTGGCCAGAATGGTGCAACAATCACTTTCAGCAAATATTAGCAGACTATTATAGCGATTTTTCTACACTCATCTGAATCACACATATTAAAAGTCAAAGGATTATCGGCATTA
>CAZMBL010000076.1:0-8432 GCA_964564605.1 uncultured Oscillospiraceae bacterium | reverse complement strand
AATCCGAAATTTTTGCAAAAAATTAATGGGTCCTACTTGACCACAAGCAGAGGGCATGATTCTCGGCACGGCGGCGAAAATGTTCACCATTGCCGGGCCCGTGATCGTCTATGGTCTCTGCGCCGGTGTGGTGTACGGGGTGATTTACTGGATAAGCACATTATGCTAAAAAGCCTCTGCACAAATCATCTGTGGCTGGGCAACGACCTTTACCACTGAAATCAGAGATTCTCCGGGAAATGTTTTTTCCCGGCTTTTATGGACTCCCCCGCCCCGGCTGTTCTTATTCTTGACAATTCGTTACGAATAGCATATAATTATCCGGAGGAGGTGAGGCACATGGAAACCCGTATGGCAAATCTGATCATTGGCACGCCCGGTGGAACAGCGTCCAAAAATTCCAAGACCTATAAGCTTTCTCTTCCCTCTGCATGGGTCAGGGAAATGGGGCTGTCGAAAGAAGCCCATCAGCTGCTGCTTTCCTTTGACGGCACCCAAATCGTCATTTCCAAAAGGCCGTCCTTTCAGGAATTTCGGGATATGGCCGCTGCGCAGCGGCATCATTTGCTCCACATCTCCCTGCTGGAGGGCAATTCTCTATGCAGTGAAATGCTTGTGGATGACACGGCGCAGACCGTTTGTGTACAAAACCACACGGCGGATATTTTGAAAACGCCTTTTGGAAACAATCTGAACCCCAGCTGGGCGGATTACCGGGAATTTCTGCAAACGCGATGCATTCCCCCATCCCGGGCCGGCTTGTGGGAATATCTGGAAGCGCTGGGCCTTGATCACTACGATCCACTGGCGATCATCCGCAAAACCCGGGGCCGCATGGCGGAGGACTCCCTCTGGCTGAAAGTGGAAGAAATTCTATGACCGTGAAATTGGTATCCAATGAGAAAATTGCGGAAACATCCTCCAAAGGCAATCAGGAGAAATGGCGAGACGCAGACAAGTGGTATAAGCTCGATCAGTTTGGCTACGAGGCTCTGGCAGAAGTGTTCACCGCCCGGCTACTGGAGCGCAGCAACATTTTGTCGGATACTCCCTTCCGATTTGTCCGCTACCAAATGGAGCGGCTTCTGGTGCATGGACGGGAGCGAACAGGGTGCAGCAGCGACCACTTTCTGAAAGACGGCGAATCCATCATTACATTGGCCCATCTTTTCAGGCAACACCTTGGTTATTCCCTGGCCAATGCCTTACAGCGCTGTGGCAGTGATAAAAAACGCATGATCTATCTTGCGGAGGAAACGGCAAAGCTAACGGGGCTTGCGCAATTTCCGGCGTATCTGACCCTGTTGTTTGAAATTGACGCACTGGTACTCAACGATGACCGGCATCTGGATAACATCGCGGTTCTGGAAAGAAATGGGGTGTTTGACTACTGCCCGATTTTCGATCAGGGCGCAGGACTTTTATCCAACACGCTATATGCTCCCTTTGACATCGTGCCCCAAAACCTGATCCGGGGAGCAACGGCCCGGCCATTTCAAACCACCTTTAACCGGCAGGCGCACACTATGGAAAGTCTGTACGGGGCGCAACTGCAAATTCCACGATTTACACGCGGGGAACTGTATACACTTGTGCAGCCGCTTCTTCCCTACTACCCCCAGCGGGATCAGGCGCTGATTGCGGATCGGGTATGCGAAACGGTACTGTATCGGCAAAAGGATCTGTAAAACATATCGGGCGCGGTTCCGTGGGGAACCGCGCCTTCGCTTTTTCAGTTTCCGGCTGTCTCTTCCGGCGGAGCCAGCAGGGCGGCATATACACCGCCAAGGGCCTGCAGTCCCTGTGCCAGAAAGCCTGCCATTTTCACGGCACCCTCCGGCTTGAGATGGGTATTGTCCACAGGCCACATGTAATAGGGGCGGCTGGCCTCGTCCCCCAGTGTGGAAAGCCATTGCTCCGTGACTGCCGTCAGATCAATGACCGGGGTGGCCGTTTCCAACCCGACCCGGCGCACCGCCGCGGGATAATCCCCGTGGCTGCCGGGACGGAAGGCGCCCTGCTCGTCAAACAGCCGCCGGGCGATGGCGGTGATCAGCACGGGATATACCCCACGCTGCCGTGCCGCCGCCACAAACAGCCGCAGATTGTCGCAAAAGGTGGTATCCGGATCCGTATGGCGGGCCGGGTCTGCCTTTTCATCGTTATGGCCGAACTGGATCAGCAGAAAATCCCCGGGCCCCATGGCCTGCTCCACCGGCGCAAAACGCCCCTCCGCCAGAAAGGAGCGGGTGCTGCGGCCGTTTTTGGCGAAGCTGCGCACCTGCACCGTCTCCGTCAGATACAACTGCAAGCCCTGTGACATACCCGTCTGGGGATAGGTGTGGATGTTATTGCGGGCGACCGTGCTGTCCCCGATGTAAAAAACCGTTGTCATGACTCCTCCTGTGCCGCAAGGGCGCGGATGCGGCGCACCACCGGGATTGCCACCACGATGGCGGACAGGCCAGTGCAAACATTGCTGACCATCATGGTCACACCGGCGGCCTCCGCCCCCATGGTGGTATAATGCTGCAGCGCCCACAGCACCGGCACCCGGTAGAGAAAGACCCGTGCCACATTCAGAAGCATGGTCAGTCTGCTGCGGCCATAGCCCAGCAGCAGGGCGATAGTGGCCGAATTGATGCCCAGCGTGATATAGCCCAGCATTTCCCAGCTGTGGATGGAAACGATCATATCCCGGAATTCCGGGTCAAAATTATTCTGAGAGCTGGCGAACGCCTCCGCGATCCACGGAAGTGTCCGGGATACCAGCAGCAGACCCGCCGCCCCGATGGCCACATCCAGCACAAGGAGCCGGAAATACAGCTGCAAGGTTCGCCGGTAATTTCCCGCGCCGCGGTTCTGGCTGATCAGGGGGGCCGCCCCATCGGTCAGACCGATGTGCCAGGAGGTGGTCAGGCCGCCGATGTTGTTGGAAACACCCAGCGCCCCCACCGTCAGCTCCCCGTATTGGCCGGACATGGCATTGACGATCACCTTTCCCGCCGCAAAAAGCATTTTTTCCGCCGTGACCGGGTAGGAAAGATTCAAAATCGGCCCCAGCGTGTCCTTTTTCAGGCGGATACTGCCAAATTGGAATCGGAATGCCCCTTCATCGGCATGCATGCTCCACAGCGCATAGCCCAGCAGCAGGCACTGGCCGATCAGACTGGCCGCCGCCAGCATGGTCACATCCCCCTGCAGGCCATAGACAAACAGGGCAGAAAAACCCAGCTTCACCGCCACAATGACCAGATTGAGCCACATGATCTTTTTGGCGTGTCCCCGGCTGCGCTCGATGGCCAGATACACCGTGTTGAAGAAGTTGACCACCAGTGTCAAAATCTCTACCCGGAAATACCCGGCGCCGGCCCGGATAAGGGCTTCCGGCGTGCCCAGCAGCCACAAAAAAGGCTCTGCAAAGGGCACCAGCACCGCCGCCACCACTACGCTGACCGCCGTGGCCACGGCATAGACCGTTGCCACCCGGCTGCGCACCGTTTCATAATCGCCGCGGCCGTAAGCCTCGGAAATGCGGATGCAGCCGCCCACGGCCAGACCGGTACCCAGCGCCGTGATCATCAGCGTAATCTGGCTCAGGCAGGCCACGGCCGACACGGCATCGGCGCTGATGTGGCTGGCCAGCAGAGAATCGAGCAGCTTGAACACCGATTGCAGCGCCTGAAACAATGCCAGCGGCATACAGGTACTCAGCAGCACGGCGGTGGGAGGGCCGTTAAGGGCATATTGGCGAAAATCTTCGTCATTCTTTGTTGCGACAGATGCCGCAGGTGTTTTCTTTTCTTTACTCCGGCTCAAAGCATTACGCCGTCCTTAAAAATGGAAATATCCCGGAATCCCTTCCGCTCCGAACAGGTCTGGCGGCCGGAAGCGGTCTCCAGCACCAGCTCCAGCAGCGCCTGCGCCGCCTCGTCCAGTGTCCGGGTGCCGTCCGCCACCACGCCGGCGTTGAAATCGATCCAGCCGGCCTTTTTCTGCGCCAGCGGCGTGTTGGTGGACAGCTTCAGTGTGGGGGCCGGTGCGCCGAAGGGGGTGCCCCGGCCGGTGGTGAAGAGGATCAGGTGGGCCCCCGCCGCCGTCAGGGCCGTGGAGGAAACCAGGTCGTTGCCCGGGCCGTAGAGCATGTTCAGGCCCTTCTCCGTCACCGCGTCGCCATAGCCGATCACATCGACAATGGGTGCGCTGCCGCCCTTTTGCACACAGCCGCAGGATTTATCCTCCAGCGTGGTGATGCCGCCGGCCTTGTTGCCGGGGCTGGGATTTTCATACACCACCTCATTGTGGCGCAGGAAGTATTCCTTGAAGCCGTTGATCATATTCACGGCCTTGCCGAAGACCTCCTCGCTGATACAGCGGTTCATCAGGAAGCCCTCCGCGCCGAACATCTCCGGCACCTCGGTCAGCACCGTGGAGCCGCCCTGTGCCACCAGCAAATCGGAAAAACGGCCGACGGTCGGGTTGGCGGTGATGCCGGACAGGCCGTCGGAACCACCGCATTTCATGCCGATGACCAGCTCGGAGGCCGGGATCGGCTCCCGGCTGAAGCGCGCGGCATAGGCAGCGCACTGCTCCAGCAGCTCCCGTCCGGCGGCAAACTCATCCTCCACCGCCTGACAGGTGAGAAATTTCACCCGCGCCGGGTCATATTCCCCCAGCTCCGCCACAAACTGCTCATGGGTCAGATTTTCGCATCCGAGGCTCAGCACCAGTACCGCGCCCGCATTGGGATGCCGGGTCAGCGCCGCCAGCAGTTTCCGGGTCTGGGCATGATCCGCCCCGGTCTGGGAGCAGCCGAAGGGATGGGGAAAGGCATACAGCCCATCGATGGTGCCGTCCACCAGATCTTGATTGTCCCGGGCGAGGGCTTTGGCCACATCGTTGACACAGCCCACCGTGGGAATGATCCAGATCTCGTTGCGCACGGCGGCACGGCCGTCCGCACGGCGATAGCCGAGGAAGGTGGCCGGGTCTTTGGGGGGCAGCGGCCGGGCGCAGGGCTCATAGCGATAATCCTGCCGGCCGGAGAGATTGGTGGCCATATTGTGGGTATGCACCCACTGGCCCGGCTCGATTGGTTCCGTGGCATGACCGATGGAAAAGCCGTATTTGATCACCTGCTGGTCAGGCCGCAGCTGTGTCAGGGCTATTTTGTGCCCCTGGGGGATATCCTGCCGGGCCGTGACACCCTGAAACACAGTGCCGACAGTCACCGGATGCAGCGCAACGGCCACATTGTCATTAGGATGGATGGAAATAAAATCAGGCATAGACTATGCTCCTTTCACAGGGGCCGCCCGGTATTACAGGCAGCTGCGGTACGCGGCAATGGAACCCTCCCGGCGGATCTTTTTCAGGTTTTCCACGGTCGCCGCCTCAAAGCCGGCGATCCGGGTCAGATCCTGCCCCCACATCCGGGTGTCGGTCATCACGGCATGTACCAGCTGCTCTACGCTGTCGTCCCGGTGATCCCAGTAAAATTCCAGCACCCAGCGGTCATCGCTGCAGGTATAGCAGTTGCCAAGCGGGCGGCGGCAGACGAGGCCCTTGTCGTTCAGCTCCTGCACATTGCTGGAGAAGAAGGCGATATAGGCGGCAAAGCTCATGGTCAGGCAGGGGGGCAGCTGGCCGAATTTGTCGATATACTCCAGGAAGCTGGGCATATTCCGCGCCCGCCATTTGGAGGTGGAGTTCAGAGAGATGCTCAGAAGCTCATGGTTGATGAAAGGATTGTTGAACCGATCCTGCACGGCGGCGGCAAAGCTCTCCACATCCTCTCTGGGCAGGGGCAGAATGGGAAGGATTTCCTGCAGCATGGCGTTCATGAAGCCGCACACCGTTTCATCATGCATGCAATCCCGCACGATATCATATCCGCCCAGATACGCGCCCAGCACGAAGCCGGTGTGCGCGCCGTTGAGGATGCGCACCTTCCGCTTTTTATAGGGGGTGACATCCGGCACCACAATGCAGTTGACACCGGCCTTCTTGAAGGGCAGCTTGTCCTCCAGCCATGCGGGGCCTTCAATATTCCACACGCCGAACACCTCGCCCACGTCCATCAGGGGGTCAATGTAGCCGTTTTCCTGCTCCAGCCGGGCCACCTGCTCGGCATCGCGGATGCGGCCGGGAACGATGCGGTCTACCAGTGTGGAGCAGAAGGTGCAGCTTTCATTGACATATGCACGGAATGCATCCCCCAGCTCCCACTGGTCGATATACTGGTTGACACACTTGCGCAGCTGGGCGCCGTTGTTGTCGATCAGCTCGCAGGAGAGGATCACAAGGCCGCTCTTTCCCGCCCGGAAACGGGTGTAGAGCACCTGCGTCAGCTTGCCGGGGAAGGAGAAGCAGGGGCGGTCTTCCAGCCGGCAGGCCGGGTCATAGACAATGCCAGCCTCCGTGGTGTTGGAGACCACATATTCCAGATCCTCCGACACGGCCACGGCCATCATGGCATCGAAGCCCTCCGCCTCATAGGGATTGAGACAGCGGGAAACGGAGGAGATGACCCGCTTGCGGTCTACCTTCTGCCCGTTTTCAGTGCCCCGCAGATAGAGGGTGTACAGACCCTGCTGCTCGTTGATCAGGTTGGCCAGGCCCGGGGCGATGGGCTGCACCAGACAGCATTTGCCGTTCCAGCCCACCTTTTCATTAGCGATGTCGAACCAGTAGTTGACAAAGGCCCGCAGGAAGTTTCCCTCTCCGAATTGCAGAACCTTTTCCGGTGCCTGCTCCAGAATGAAGCCGGTGTAGCCGGAGCGTCTGAGTACATCATAGTTGAGTTTTTCCATTTGAAATAACCTCCCGAATATGTAAAATAATTGACTTATTGAGGGTTCTGATTTATGATAACGGGGAAAGGAGTAGCAATATGAAAACCATCAAAATTGCCTATATCGGCGGCGGGAGCAAACTGTGGGCCCGCTCGTTTATGCAGGATCTGGCGCTGGCGCGGGGGCTGAGCGGTCAGGTCTGCCTGTTTGATATCGATCCGCAGGCCGCGCAGCGCAACTGCGCCATTGCCGGGCGGATTCACGCAAAGAAGGAAGCGGTGTCGGATTTTGTCTATCGTGTCAGCGACACGCTGGAAGAATGTCTGGACGGTGCCGATTTCGTACTGATCTCCATTTTGCCCGGCACCTTCCGGGAAATGCGCAGCGATGTCCACACACCGGAAAAATACGGGATCTATCAGAGCGTGGGCGACACCGTCGGCCCCGGCGGCGTGCTGCGGGCCATGCGGACGATTCCCCTGTTCGAAGGCTTCGCCCGGGCCATTGAAGCCCACTGCCCCGAAGCATGGGTGCTGAATCTGACCAATCCCATGAGTGCCTGCGTCAGGGCGCTGTACGATACCTTCCCCGGCATTCACGCCTTTGGCTGCTGCCACGAGGTGTTCCACGCCCAGGATTTTCTGTGCTGTGTTCTGCGGGAAATGACCGGCATGCAGGCGACCCGGCGGGAGCTGTACACCGATGCCAGCGGTATCAACCATTTCACATGGATCACCCGGGCCCGCTGGCGGGATGTTGATCTTCTTTCCCTGCTGCCCGGGTTTATGGAGCGCAACTTTGCCGATGGCTACTACGAGCATGGCAGCGCCCGGCAGTGGCAGCACGATCCCTTTGCCTACGGCAACCGGGTCAAGATGGATCTTTACGCCCGCTATGGGGCACTGGCGGCAGCCGGAGACCGGCATCTGGTGGAATTTCTGGACAACCGGTGGTATCTGGCTGACCCCGAGACGGTGCAAAAGTGGCATTTTGGCCTGACCCGTGTGGATTTCCGGGAGGAAAACCAGCGCAGACAGATCGCGGACTCCATTGCCATGGCCGAGGGCACCATGCCCGTTCCGCTGGCCCCCTCCGGCGAAGAGCTGGTGGAGCTGCTGCAGGCCATCTGCGGACTGAAAACCGTGGTTTCCAATGTCAATCTGCCCAATGTGGGGCAGCTGCCAGGGCTTCCCATGGGCTCCATTGTGGAAACCAACTGCGTGTTCTCCAACGGCTTCGTGCAGCCGGTGGTGGCCGGTGTGCTGCCGGAAGAGGTGCTGAAGCTGGTGCGGCACAACTGTGACAACATTGATCTGACCTGCGAGGGCATCCGCCGGCGGGATCCGGAGATGATCTTCCGGGCCTTCCGCAACCAGAGCCTGTGTGCCCATCTGCCGGAGTCCGACTGCCGGGCCCTGTTCCGGGAAATGTGCCACAACACCCGGGATTATCTGACGGATTATCCCCTGTAACAGGGCAACCTCCGGGTGTCAAAAGGTACATATCTTCTATAAAATATGCATACCGGTGTTACAATCCCCCCTTTTTTTCCGGACTGTTCCAAAAAAGAGGGGGATTGTACGTCTAAGGAATCTCTGAATAAATGTTGTTAACTCCGTCTCCATCTGAGTTATTGGC
>CAZMBL010000075.1:0-8661 GCA_964564605.1 uncultured Oscillospiraceae bacterium | reverse complement strand
TCTGCGGTGTATACATTGCCATCCAGATCGATCCAGCCGCCGAAGGTGTAGCCAGTGCGGGTGGGCTTGGGCAGGGTGCCGATAGCGGTGTTGTAGGTCACGGTGATGGGCTCGCCATTGACCTGGCCTCCACGGGCATCGAAGGAGACGGTGTAGCTGTTGACAGACCAGGTAGCAGTGTAGGTAACGTTACCGGTAACGGTCTCCGCCACGCTGGGCGTCCAACCGGTGAAGGTATAGCCCTTGCGGGTGGGGGTGCCGCGGAACGCGGGCGTGGCCTTGCCGGCTGCTGCCGCAAAGCGCTGATCGGCGAAGATCTCCTCGCCCTCCACGCCATCGGTATAGATGACGGTGTAGCTGAGGGTAGAGTCAATAGCCAGACCACGCAGCTCAATGCCGCCCTTGAGGGTATCGATGAAGGTGGCTTCGGTGCCGTCGGGCTTGATGGAGTAGATGCGGTTCATACCATCGGTCAAATACAGCCGACCAGTGGAAGCATCATAGTCCATCTCGGTGACATCCTTGCCGATGTTGATATCGAAGTCCTCGGCTACGATGGTGCGGTCGCTCAGGTACTTGTCGCTGTAGCGGATCAGCTGAGGCTTGGGCACCAGCTCATTACTTGTGGCGGCGATGTAGATCGCGCCGTCCACAACGGCCACGCCGGCCATGGTGGAGAAATTAGGATCCAGACGATAATTCACCTGGGGGATGTACTCTCCGTCGGCCTTGCTCAGGTCGTACTGGTACAGGTAGAAGCCGCCCACGATGTAGAGCATGTTATTGTCCTTATCATAGGCCATGTCCACAGCGCCGGTAAAGACTTCGCTGCAGTAGCCCAAAGACACGCTCTGGCCGGTGACGAAGTCATAGCGGTAGAGATAATTGGAGAAGTTGGATTCCACCAGATAGTACAGGCAGTCATCACCATAGGCCAGACCCACAACCCTGCCGGCGCCGGGGAAGTCTGCGATGACGGCGGTGGTCTCATAGGGCAGCTGGGGATTGAAGGAGATGAGCTTGTCGCCATCGGGGGTGACGGTGTAGGCGGTGGAGGCGGCCTTGCTGTTATCCACCACAATAACATCGCAGACAGCGGTGAGGCCGTTGGCGGTGGTGATGGTAACGGTGGTCTTGCCAATGGCCACGCCGGTGATGACACCATCTGCGGAGACGGTGGCGATGGACTCGTCGGCAGAGGTGTAGGTCAAAGTCGGATCCAGCGCGTTGGCCGGGCGGGTCTTGGCATTCATATCTACGCTGCTACCCACGCCCAGGCGATAGGTGGCCTTGTCGATGGAGATGCCGGTCGCCTCGGACCGGGGCAGCTCGTCCACCTCGGGGATCACGCTCAACAGACCCAGGAACACTTTGCCGTACTTAATGGTGGAGTCGGCACGGGTATAGAGGCTGATGCCGCCCAGATTGTAGCAGGCGGGAGTCTCGCCGCCCAGCTGGATCAGGTACATACCGCTGGCCTCAGCATCCAACTTGCTCTTGGCGGTGGCGTTGAGGTACAGGCGGTTGGTGCCGAAATCGTAGGTCATCTGGGAGTTATACTGGACCTCACCGTAGTAAGTGGAGCCGGTATACACCCGGGCGCCTTCGATGGTGGTGACCTCGGTCAAAGCGCCGGTGGACTTGTCCACGGTGTAGAGCACCGCGTCGGAGTAGGCATCGGGGGAGCCGGCGGCATAGAGGGTGCCGTCCTTATCCGCTGCCAGAGCAAAGACCGGGCGGTTGATATCCAGCGTGGCTACGGTGGTGATAGCGCCTGTGTTCAGGTCAACGGTGACCAGACGGGCGGCCTCGATGGCCTGAGAGGAGGTGCTGTAGTTATAGGTGGTGGGCATGGTCAGGCCGTAGACGATGCCGGTATTGTAGTCCACGGTCATGGCGCTCATCTGCTGATAGGAATAGTCCAGACCGCAGCTGCCGATGGTGCTGTAGGCCGTGGTATTGTTGGGATCGATGCGCATCAGCAGGCCGGCATTGGTATAGGCGTAGAAGTAGCCGTCATAGTAGGTGCCGCAGCGCAGAGACAGAACGTTGATCATGCTGTTGCCCGCAGCAGCGTGGCGCAGATCATAGTCGTTCATGCTGATCCAGAAGTCAAGGTAGCCGGTGCCGTCCACATCATCGCAAAGGAAGGCCTCCATACGGCCGGCGGCTTCCAGAACGGTGACGCTGATGGACGCGGTGATGGGCTTTCCATCGACGGTATTCTTGCTGATTGTGGCAGTAACGGTGGCAGTGCCAACGCCGATATAGCTCAGCTTGCCGAACTGATCCACGGTAACCACGCTCTCATCGCTGGAAGACCAGACCTTCACCTGGGTGGAGGGACGGGCAGGAGTGGTGGAGGTGTTCAGCTGGAGCTCGCCACCCACCAGACCAGTGACGCTGTCGCCGTTGGTGATGGTCAGGCTCTCTACGGGGATGTAGTGGGTCTCAGGCTCCACCTCGGGGATGGTGAACATGACAGTCTGTTCCACGCCCTGCTTGGAGGAGACGTTGCCCAGCTTCATCACATCGGCTTTCAACGCGCCGCTCCACTCGTCGGCACCCAGTGTCACCAGATACAGGCTGGAGAGACCGGAGGCCATACAGGGGTTCCAATAGATGTTGCCGGTGTTGTAGTCATACATCATGGATGCATAGTACCAGCTGTCCGCGTCACCGGGCAGCTCGCCCAGGCGATGGGTTTCCAGCGTATCCGCATCCACGGAGAACAGCTCACCGAACATGGAGGAGATAATGATGGTGCCGTCGGCGGTGACGGTCATGGCCGGTGCAATGGCGGGGCCACCAATGTCGCCGGAGAAGGTGCCCAGAGGATCGATGGCGCCAGTCTCCAGATCCAGAATGGCCAGACCACCGTAGGTCAGATCCACGGCGTACATACGGCCGGTGTTGTAGTCGAAGGCCATATTGCCCAGCTCAATGCCGGTGGTATAGCCGATTTCCTCCGGCTTGCCGATCACAGTCCGGCTCGGGGTCTCGCCCTTTATGACCTTGCTGCGGTAGAGGACGGATGCGCCCACACCGCCACGGCCCTGAGCCATGATGGTGTAGATGTAACCGTTGTAGTAAGCGCCGCCCTGCCAGAAGGCATCGGTGGTGGAATAGTTGCCATCCAGATCGGGCACTTCCACGGTGACCTTGCTGCCCAGCTTGGTGATCGTGCCGGGATCGCTGTCCGCATAGGTGAACCAAGTGAAGCGGTTGCCGATGTTGGCGAAGTCCTCCAGAATGAAGCCGTAGATGGAGTCCTGGCTCTCTACCACGGTGACCTTGCAGGAGACCGTGCGGTCAACCCATGCACCGATATTCTGGTATGTTTCTTCGTCGTAGTCCGCATAGGCGTCATAGACCTTGGCGGTGGCGGTAATGACAGCCTCGCCGGCAGTCAGCGCGGTGACGATGCCGTTGGCATCCACGGTAGCCACAGTCTCGTCATCGCTGCTCCAGGTCACATCGGTGGGCTTGCAGTTCCAGGGGGTCCACTCCACGGAGAGCTTCCGATTCTGACCGGCGACCATGGTGACCTTGTAGGCATCCAGCTGGAAGCTGTTGGGGTCGACGCCCATGGTGAACAGGTCGGACTCCAGATCCGTGGGCACGAACAGAGAGGTCTGGCCGCCGGGGCCGTAGGAGCCGATTCGATCGCAGTTGCCGGTCTGCAGATCCACCTTGTAGGTCACATTCACATTGACATAGCTGTAACCCAGCAGGGTCTGGCTGTGGGCAAACCAATACATGGTATCGGTGTTGTGGTCATAGCCCATGGACTGAATGACATTCACACCGCTGTAGTTGGTCTCCTCCACGAAGGGCGTGGTGCCGATGTAGGAGGTGGTGACGCCTTCCACAAACTTCTCATCCCAGCTGTTGGTACCGATCTCAACATTCAGGGCATACAGGGCACCGTTGGTGCCGATGGCGTACATATCGCCCTCGGTGGTGATGCCCAGGGTCAGCATTTCGGTCTGACCGTCGGGGCTTTCAATCTCGGCCACTTCATCCACGAACCACTGTCCATTCCACTTGGATGTCCAGATCCGGAACAGGGCATTGTAGCCATCGTCATGGCCGTCGTTATCCCGGTCTCCCTTGTAGGCCCAGCCCACGGCGAAGAGGGTATCGGTGCCGTTGGTACTCTGGTAGGGGTCCAAAACAGCGGCGTACTTACCGGAGTAATCCAGCGCCATATCGTAGAGTACCCAAACGCCGTTGTCACCGACGCTGCCGGACTGGCGCGCCAGAGTCTGGGTCTTCCAATATGTACCGGAGGGCGTCACCAGCTCCAGATAGCCGGTGTCGGCGTTCTGGGCGATGAGGTAGCCGTTGACGTATTCAGCGGAGTAGTAACGGTTGGAAGAGTCGTAGGTTTCGTTTCTGGGATCGGACAGATCCTCGATGTTGGCGGAGAACCAGCCGGGCTCCACCTGCGCCTGCGTAAAGGTCTCGCAGCCGTAGATCCGGTCCTTGCTCAGGGACATGGCATCGGGCTTATCGTTGTCCTCCAGCTTCAGCAGGGCATCGACGATGGTCTCGTTGCAGGCGTAGTCCGCCACGATGATGGAGAACTCGTTGCCGAAGCCGGTGATGTCGAAGGTGTAGGACTGGGCCTTACCGGGCACGTTGTCCACATCGAACTTGCCCATGATGGCCCCGCTGGTGCTTTCGAAGAGAACGGCGGCTATGTAGGCGTTATCCTGCAGGTTCAGAGTCAGGTAGTTTCTGCCGTCCTGCGTGGTGATGGCGCTCTGGAGGTCATCGACGTTGAGAATCTGGGGCTTTATGGAGTCCAGCGTCATATCGAAGACAATGCTGTCATCCAAAATGGTGTCGCCGTCGTCCAGATAGGCATCCATCCGGAAGGTAACCTTGGTACCGTCGGCCAGCTCATTGCCGTTCATATCGGTGCCGTCCCACAGCTCGCCGTACTCCAGATAGGCCGGAATGATCATGCCGTAGTTGGCGTTGTAGAAGCTCTTGGTCACATAGCTGTAGTCCTCACGAT
Organism: uncultured Oscillospiraceae bacterium; assembly: GCA_964564605.1. Classification (GTDB taxonomy): domain Bacteria; phylum Bacillota; class Clostridia; order Oscillospirales; family Oscillospiraceae; genus Faecousia. Next base: position 3,635 of record CAZMBL010000075.1, on the reverse strand, counting down.
AGTACTCCTCACCGGTGGCCGCATTGGTGACGGTGATGCACAGTCTGCGGGCATTGCGGAGCATGCCGAAGTCGATCTCGACCAGAGGGTTACTGTAGGAGAAGGCGTTGTAAATGTCGCCGGACTTTCCGGTGCGGATGTAGGGGTTGGTGCCCAGCTGGGCATAGTTGGTGTAGATCATGACGGGATACAGGGAATATGCGTTCTCGTCCTCGCTGTCGAAGACATCGGCAGCGGACCAGTCACCATAGAAGCCCATGACAGGCATGGTCAGCCGGACAGGGCTGATGCCCTCGGCATCGGTCGCGGGGGTGGCGTAGATGTAGCCTTCCACGAACATACCGTTGGGGAACTGGCGCAGGTAAGCATGATCGGCATCGGTCAGGGTAATGGTGCAGCTGACATCCACACTGCCGCCGGCCGGAACGGTCACGGTGTTGCCACCGACGAAGTTGACCTTGGCCTCCAGCGCATAGGGTGCAGCGGCGATGAAGTATTCCGCATAAATGCTCTCGGTGATCAGATTGCTGCTCAGGGTGTAGGTCAGTTCCTGATCCTTCAGGTTGTGGATCTGGAAGGAGAAGCTGTAAACACCGGACATGCTGTCGTCATCGCCCATTTCCACCTTGGGACGGCCCTCGCTGGCATCCTTATTGGCCAGGTAGGCGGGGGTGGTGGTAGCGCTGACCAGATTGGCCAGACCGGCACCCTGGGCTCTGGGGGAATACTCCAGGGTTGTGGTGGCCATAACGGGATCGGCGGTAGACATCAGGAGGTTCGCCGCGACCTGGCGCAGCTGGGCACCGGTGAGCTCGGGGTAGTTGGCGTTCAGGTACTCAATGAGTACGGCCATGGCACCGGTGATCTGGGGGGTCGCCATGGAGGTACCGCTCATGTAGTCATAGTAGGATTTGGAGATTTTGGGGTCGGTGCAGGAGTAGATGCTGCCGCCGACACCGGAGATCTCAGGCTTCAGCTTCAGATCGGGGGTAACGCCCCAGGAGGAGAAGCTGCTGATGGTCTGATCCAGCTTGAACAGCTTGGTATCGCCGTTGCAGACCTTGATCCTGCCGCTGCCGGCCAGCAGAGCCTCGCCAGCCTTGAGAGAGACGATGACGCAGGGGATGTAGCCCTCGCCGTCATTGATCTGCATGTTGATGAAGCCCAGAGCGTTGTTGTAAATCACACAGCCGATGGCGCCGTGGGCCTGGGCCATGGCCTGCTTGTCAGAGAAAGAGCTTTCGCCGCGGGAAATCACCGCGATCTTTCCGGTGACATCGATGCCCTCATAATCTTTTTCCACGCCGTAGCCGGGGACAATCACATATTCCAGTTCCTGATCACGGAAGTTCGCCTGGAAGTTGGTGGCTGCGGTGATTGCGGTGTCCTGGTAACCGTAATCCACGCCGTCCACGGTGATGTAGAGCTGGGAGTAACCGTCGTTATCCACGGAGGCGACAGCCAGCGCCGCAGAATAAGTAGCGGGGGTGCCCACCAGTCCGGTATCCGGGTTGGTGATCAGGGACATATCGTAGCCCCAGGCATTGCCGTAAGCATTGTTGGTGTCGTTGCCGGCCGCGATGAGCAGCTGGATGTCGGAGTCCTGGAACTTCTTCATGACTTCCAGCATATCGGGGGTGTCGGTGAAGCCGGCGCCGGCGCCCAGAGACAGGTTCACGCTGTCCACCTTGAGCATGACGCAGTCTTCCAGTGCGGCCAGAATGGTTGCCCAACCGGCACCGCCGCCCTGCTGGAACACCTGCATGACCACCAGCTGGGCATCGGGGGCAACGCCCACGACGGAGGAACTTTCGATCTTGTTGGCCGCTGCGATACCGGCCACATGGGTACCATGGTCGGAACCGGCGTAGGTATTGGAGACGTCAAACTCGCCGGAGGCGTAGTTGAAGGCGTAGGGGATCTTGGTATTTTTATAAGACTGGTTCAGACGGTTGGTCAGCTTGCTGGCCTGAAGGGAGTCCCAGATGTCGTCCACTTCCTGCCGGGTCATGGGGTTCACCAGAACCTCATCGGGCAGAGCGGCGAAGTTGGGATGATCCACCAGAATGCCGGTATCCAGAATTGCGATACGCATACCCTTGCCGGTGTAACCGGACTTGTTGAGGGTATCGGCACCGATCATGGTGCTGGCATTGTTGGTGTAGGGCGTGTAGGACAGATCCTGCCCGTCCTCAGGCAGATAGAAGGTGGGAGCCACATAGACGCTTTCCACGCCGGGCAGCTCGGACAGCCGCTCCAAATTGGCGTAATCCGTGGTGACGGAGAAGCCGGTGGTGGCGATGGAATAGTCGTAGCCGAGTTCATAGTCGACATCTTCCGCATCCAGAGCCTCCTGGGCCAGGGCCTTCACGGTGTCCACCATCTCCTCCTGGAGCTGGGTGGTATCCATAACCGCGTCGCTCTGATCAGCGATTTCCGCGACACTGTACATGTCCAGCAGAGATTTACTGTCCACCACCACGATGAAGGTGACCTCATCTCCCGCTCTGTAGCCGGAAATATCCAACTTTTGCGAGAAGGGTGTACCGGAAGGTTCGTACTTGCTCAGGTTTCCCTTCGTTGAATCCGTGCTGCCAAAGGCAAATCCGCTCGTGGATCCGCCGTCGGCAGGCAAGGACAGAGGGCCGCCGATGCCGGTACCGACCTTATTTCCCGATCCCACAGCGAAAATCGATGTGGGCAGGCAGTTCAGAACAAGAACCAGCGCCAGCAAAATTGCCAATGCTCTTTTCATAGGTGTTTCCTCCTTCAATGTTTCCGCTTTGTCCCTTACCCGTGGACCAGTCACCACGTCTCATGGGATTTCTTACAGAATACCATGATTGTACTCCAGCGGGTGTACTTTCGTCAATTTCGCAAATACACCAAGCTTTTGCGGGGTTGATTCTGTGCTTTTCATGCAAAAAGACACTAGTCTCCGTGTCGCGTACACTTCCCTGCAAAAAGTTCCACCTAATGTGTACAGCCTGTAAACGATTTTTGTAAAACCGCAAAGGATGTTCCGGATGCGGCTGCGCAAAAGAAGATCGAACAGGCCCACGGAAGAGTCCCATTATCCACGAATGCTGCGATATGCCGGCTGCGGCGGGATGATTTTATGCCAGAGACAAATTGTCTCTGGCATTTTCTGTTGGGTGTGGTATAATAAGTTTATTAAATTTGGTTAATTATAAAATCAAATTGAACCTACCGATGGGGTATTATTATCCCATGGGACAAGATATAACATAGATTTTACCAAGTAGTGGCAACAGAGGCTGATTTCAAAAAAGGTCGGCGTAATCATGGATTCTGAAATCAGAAAAAATGATAACGGTTTTGGCTTAACAGTGATAAGGAACTAATTCACTTATCAACTGTTAGCCGACGGATTCCGGGGTGCATACGGACAAATCCCGTCTGATTTCTAACAGGAAGTCAGACGGGATTTTCTATCTTATAACGAATTACGGATGATACACCATGAAAACTTTAAAACTTTGTCCCTATAATATGGATACCGCCTGCATCGATCTGAAATTTGCCGATTGCAGCACATTGCACTTTGAGTCAAGCGGCGAAATGGTGCGTGTACCAATTTATCAAATTCAGTATGCCGACGTGTTCGGCGAATC
>CAZMBL010000074.1:0-8878 GCA_964564605.1 uncultured Oscillospiraceae bacterium | reverse complement strand
CGAGACAAATTCTCAGAGCCGGAGCTTTTTATATGCTATTAGAATTGACGCTTACCATTATACGTACACTTCGTGCAATGCCTACAATGATAAACGCTATTGTAATCATGCCAACTTGTTAATGTGTGTGATGTGCAGGTATTCTGAATATATCCACATTCATAGAACCATCCGGCTGAGGCAACATAGCTGGTGTAAGATTGACCACCAACAGTTCCGCTCTTCCACCCCATATTCATTGTAAAAACTGCCGTGCTGGCGGGCGATGCAGAATTGTACTGCACCTGATACACAAGCACAGAGTGATCATACGGTGCGCCTCTCGTTGTTCCCATTGAAGCAATAACCGGATCACCCGATTTCAAAGTGTCTATAGCTTTGTTAATCGCTGCGGTTTGGCTAGAATACTCTGATTTCAATTCCATATTAAGACCGGAATCGGTCAAATACTTATTAATGCCTTGTAATGCTTCGCGAATATAGATTCCTTCACGTTCTCCTGAACCATAAACATAATTCTTCATGAGCGTATGGAATGATTCATTTGTACCATTACCATCTTCATACTTGCTTAATATAATTGAATCGTTGTGATAGTTGTCGTAATAGCTTAGCAACATGATTGCCGCTATTACAGTACATGTATCCTCGTTGTTTGATCCGTAATTGACAAGATTCGAAAAATAATCATATCCAACGGCATGGAGCTGCGTTGTAGAAGCTGCTGATACAGAACGTGTCGCAGTACCAGTTCCTGTCGAAAGCGTTCGGGCTTTCAAAATTTCATACGAATAAACACTAGCCTCAGACTCAGCAACAGACTGCCGCACATCAGTAGATAAATAGGATTGATCAAAGATATTGTAGAACGTATCAAGCTGCTTGATACAGTATATCCCGGGGCCACCGTAATAATATTGCACAGTGGAATCCATATCGACAGGTATCACAGCATCCTCAGTATAGCAAGCCTCAACAAGCCCATTCGTCCTGTTCAAAAGAATTGCATAACCGTACGGGGAGAGTTCATATAATGTATACGTTTGATTACTCGAGATACTAAATAACGTCTTTGAATCGAGAATAGTGTAGATATTGTCTTCGGTTTTGTATTGGTTGATAACGTCTAACTTAGATGCAGCCTCAATGGGTGTTGCAAAAGCGCTGAAAGTTAATGAGCAGGTAAACAATATGGCAATTACCATCAATCCGAAGCGTACAAAGTTGTTCCGTTTTTCATAACAATTCCTTTCTCATGTCTGTTGCGGCCTTCTTTACGAGTAAACACGTAATAAATCAATTCTCACTCCTTTCTAGCCGTTATGAAGAGCAATTTAGAAAATCGAAAGTAAACCATAATCATTTTATCATGCAAGTCTTCAGCTGTCAAGCCAATTCTCATTTTAATTACATTTAGATTTATTTACATTTAATTAATTAAGATATAATTAAATGCTAAGATTTTAGGTTGGAATTCGCCATTGGCAATGTCGAAAAGGATGATTGAGATTGCATTTGCGACGTGGTGATAGGAATGATGGCTCCACAGTGAAGATGAAATGTAAACGGGGCCGCAGATGCGGCCCCGCAGGGTATTACTTGTCCTCGCTGAGGAGGTCACGCAGAAGATCTTCCGGCAGATCTTTCAGAAGATCCTGGGGGAAGTCCTTGAGCACATCCTCCTGCTCCGGTTCGGCAGGCTCCGGCTGGGGTTCCTGCTTCTCCAGCGGCTCCATGGAGGGCACGATGGGCATGGCAGTCTCCCGATCGGCATGCGGAAGCGCAGCTTCGGTTTCGACCTCATCAGGCTCGTCTTCATTTTCCTCCTGCGCATCCCGCTTACCAAGGCCGATGAACAGGCCGAGAGCCAGACCAAAGGCCAGACACAGCACTCCGATGATCACAACGAACCACCAGTCGATGTGCAGTCTGTCGCCGCCGTTGTTCTGCACCGGCGCATTTGGCACGGTTTCAACGGGCACCGGCTTCGTTTCCGGCTGGGTGTCGGGCTGGGTGGGCTGAGGCGGCACAGTCGTCCCGATGGGTTCCGTGGGCTGGGGTGGCTGGGTGGGCTGCTCGTCATGGGAGGCCGCCCGCTTGGCGATCACCTTATAGGTGCGCTCCGTACCATTCTCCGCCTTGCAGACGATGGTGATCTCATTATCCTGACCGGCCACAAGGGCGCTGCCGCCGGTGACCTTGACCGTGGCCAGAGGATGGGCAGCCTTGGCGGTCACGTTGACCTGTTCCACCTCATAGGGAAGCCACACCACATACTCCGTCACATCGGTGCGGAACACAGGCGAAAGCAGGAAGCCCTCCACCTCGATGGTTGCAAGGAAGCAATTGTCGGAGGCCACATAATTGGGATCCTGCTCCCGCTCGACCACGATGGTGTAGACACGCTCCGCGCCGTTTTCCGCCGTGACCGTGACGGTGGCCACGGTGCTGCCGCCGGGTTTCAGCGGCGGCGAGGAAACGGAGACCTTCGCCGCACTGTCATTGGCCTTGGCGGAAATTTCCAGCTTTTCTACGGAATAGGGCACGCTGGCGGTATACTGGGTCACATCCGGGCTGAAAGCCGGGGAAATGGTGGCGTTGGACACGGTCATGCTATTTAGGGAATTGTCCGTAGACTTGGGGGGCGCGATGGTGGCGCTGTAGCTGACCGTGCCGATCTTCGTTTCCTCAGAAGAGATGTCGCCATAAGAGACGTCGCCAGTCGTCACGCACACGTCCTCGCAGGAGACGGTGATCTTCGTGCCGGTTTTCAGAGAGCTGTCGACCTTGAAGGTCACGGTAAACAAGCTGGTGGATTTATTGATCGGGTTTTCGAGCTCATTGTCGTAAGCCAAAAAGACTTCATTGTTGAACTCCACCATCCACGGAGACTGCACCTTGACCGCCGTGCTTTTCAGCGTCAGCTGGGATTTGTCATAGGAAATGGTGCCGGAAGCGCCGAGAATATCCGTTCCGTTGAGCTTGAAGGTCAGGGTAATGGTGTCCCCCGCACGGACAACACCGGGGCCGTCCAGACTGGCGGTGGCATTGGTGGCCAGCGCAGGCATGGCAAGCAGGCTTACGCAGACAACGGCAGCCAGAATGATCATCCAAAATTTTTTCATATTTTTCTCCTTATCCTCCGGCGGTCAGGCGGAACGGTCTGCCCCGGACGTGCCGGAACCGATGGTGCTTTTGCCTAATATATGGGCTTTGATCTGTATGAAATCCGTAATGGAAACATTGCTGTCCTGATTGGTATCCGCCGCAAGGACAAAGGCATCTTTCAGTGTGGTCTTTTGCAGCACATGGGCCTTGACGGATACCATATCCGTGATGGAGATCACACCATCGCCGTTGACATCTCCGGCCACCACCAGAATGCGGCTCTGGCGCACTTCCTCGCCTACCACCAGCCGCAGCTCCATACCGGTGCCGATCAGGCTGTCACCGGAGACGGGCTCTCCGTTCCGGCAGACCATGAGATACTCGCTCTCACCGAATTTCGCAAGGAAATCCGTCAGGGTCGTTTTAGCGCCGATGCCGGTAATATGGGTATCATTGATATGGTAGGTATCGGAGGTCAGCTTGTCGGGCCCAACCAGTATGGCAATGGTCTGCTCCTCGCAGTGACCGCAGCGTTTACAGGTTTTGCGTTTGAGGCCCTCGGTCTGGGTTGTGGCCGGGGTCACAACCACCCAGTCGCCGTAATCGTGCCCCAGTGCCGTGCCGGCCTCCGGCTGCACATCGCTGGTGCCACAGCCATGTGCACAGGCGGCGGTTTTGGTGCCGTCCTTATCGCAGGTGGCATTTTTGTCGCTGACATAGTTTGTGAAGCTGTGTCCCAGCGCCGCAACGGGATCCGTCTGGTAGCTGTGGGGGCAGATGGAGCAGATATGGAGGGTATAGCCAGCGGCGGTGCAGGTCGGCGCGACGACGGAGGTCTTATAATCGTGGGTATGGGCGGCGATGGTCTGCTTTTTCGTGGTACCGCAGATGGCGCAGGTATAAGTCAGCTCCCCATCCTTCTCGGCGGTCGGCTCGACAGTGATCTTGCCGCTGTCCCAGCTGTGACCGGAGGCCGGTGTTTCATCGCCCTGATAGCTGTGACCGCAGGCGCAGGTGTAGGTGGTGAAGCCGGTCTGGATGCAGGTGGGCGGTGTGACCGTTTTCTTATATACATGCAGGGCATACGCCTTCCACTGCAGGACGCCGCCATAGTCCAGCAGGCGCAGGGCCGTCCAGTTGCCGCCGCAGGCGGGATCCGGGTAGGACACTTCCGCCACCACTTTGGCGAAGGTGTCGGCCGCAATCTCCGGCGCGGAAGCAAAAATGACCGTTTTCAGCGCCGTGCATCCGGCCAGGGCCTGCTCTTCCATAGTGGTCAGGGATGCGGGCAGCTCCAGCTTCCCGAGAGACACGCAGCCGGAGAAAGCACGGTTACCGATGGTGGTCAGAGTATCCGGCAGGTCGACGGTTTCCAGCGCCGAGCAGTCCTGGAAAGCACAGGATCCGATCACCTGCAATCCAGCGGCGAAAGTGGCCTTTTTCAGCCCTGTGCAGCCGTAAAACGCGCCCTCTGGCAGCTGCTCCAGTGCGGCGGGGAGAGAAATTTCCGTCAGTCCCGTGCCGAAGGCAAAGGCATAATCTTCCATCTGCCGAACCGTGTCGGGCACGCTGTAGCTGCCGGAAATTGCGGCCGCCGCCACAAGCACGGTTTTATTCCGGTTGAAAAGCACCTGATTCTCGGCGCAGAAGCTTGTGTTATCGGCCGAAACGGAAATGGTTTTCAGATTGGCACAGCCGTAGAGTACCTGCTGGCCGAAGGAGGACAGCCCCTTGCCAAAGGAAAGGGCTTCCAGCGCCGCACATTCGGAAAAAGCGGAGTCTTTAACGGCTGTCACCTGTTCCAGTGCAATGGTTTTCAGGCTGTCACAGCCGAGAAATGCCGCCTCCTCAATGGAAGCAGCGCCCCGGATTTCGGCTTTTTCCAGATTGGGGCAGTAGTAGAAGGCATAAGCGCCCACAGTGGTGACATTCTTTTCCACAATCACACTGCGGATCTGGTGCCGATAGTCATACCAGCCGGGGTCGGAGGAATAGAAGTCCTGCATGGCCCCGGTGCCGGAGATAGTCAGCACCCCGTCGGCGCTGAGGCTCCATTTTGCGGCAGTGCCGCATTGACCGGTCAGAGGCCAGGAGATGCTGGCGCCATAGTCCACGGCGGACATGGGGTACCGGCTGTGGAACTGGGGCGTTTCATATTCTTCACTGCGGGTGTGGCGGGTGAAGCTTCCGGCCCCCTTGAGAAAATACGCGTATGCCTTGTCCGCTGCGTGGTTGACGGCATCGAGTGCGGGATCCAGATTGTAATACTGTCCGCCAAGGCCGGCGATGTTCCACGCGTGGGCACCATTGGCCGTTCCGCTGATCACGCGGCAGTCGATTCCCTCCTCCAGACACAGGCGATACAGCAGCAGGGCATAGCCCTGATAGGATGCCTTTTTGTTCACCAGTGCGGCATAGGGGGTGTATTGCAGCAGGTAGGTTTTATCGGAGCTGTGATCATAGTCATAGGCAACGTTGCCGCATATCCAGCCGTAGATGCTTTTCAGCTTTTCATAATCAGACTTCCCGGCCAGATTCAGCTGGGTCAGAAGGGTGGAAACGGCACTGTCCAGCTCCTGCTCCTGCTGGGCCGTTGTGAAATAATTGGGCAGATAATGCACCGTGATATAATCCACGCCGGAGATGGTATCCATGGTCATATTCCATGTCAGATCGTAATACTGCCAGAGCAGGCTGTCCCCTTCCCCGGGCTGGCCGGTGTGGGCCATGGCGCTCTGCCAGATATCATCCTCGCCAAAAGAGGTGCCAAGACGGAAGCTGACACAGATCTCGGCGCTGCGCCGGGCAAGTCCCGCCCGCAGGGCTGCAGCGGCCTGCTCCAGTGTGGTGCTGACTTCCGCAGCAGTCAAGGTCATGGTCTGGACATGGGACGGCGGAGCTTTGTCCGGATTCAGGGCAGCCGCAACGGAGGCGTAGAGCGGGTTGACCCGATAGCCGGAGGTGGTACTGGAATTCGGTTGGTCTGTCAGATTGGTCTGGCTGTGTGCCGGGCTGGGCAGGCAGGTCAGCAGCAGCGCGGCGATCAGAAACCAGGCAGATAGTTTTTGTAATGATCGCATGGCAATTCTCCATTTTCGGTTCGTGCAATGGTTACGGATACTTACGCCATCATTATAGCATCCTTTCCGGAACTTTGCAACTGGAAGCGGCAGGAATTACCATCCATTTTTTCACTGTGGCCGCAGGGATTGGGCAAAGGCGGCAACGGCCTGTGCCGGAAACAGCATCCGGCGCAGATTTTCCAGCGCCTGCGGCAGCAGTAATCTGGCCGCGCAGCAGCCTAGAAGTGCCAGCAATGTCAAAAGAACACCCCGTCCGTGCCGGTTCCGGCGCTGGCCTGCCCTGTAATCAATGTCATACCCCATAGCAATTCCCCTTCCCGATATTGCCGCCAAAGGCGGCTTTTTATAAAAAGTATGCTTTTTGTGGGCAATCCATGCTTGACGGGGCGGGCTATGGGGCATATAATAAGGAAAACCAAAGGAAATGGATCGAATGCATATGAAACTTTCCCTGATCGTCCCGTGCTACAATGAAGCGGAAAATGTGGCCGCCTTTCAGCAGGCCGTGTGCGAAGCCTTTGACGGCTGCGGATATGATTTTGAGATCGTATATATCGACGACGGCAGCCGGGATGCCACGTTGCACAATCTGAAAAAGCTGTACCGGCAGCAGACCTGCCCCGTGCGGGTGATCTCCTTTTCCCGTAATTTCGGCAAAGAGGCCGGGCTGTACGCCGGACTGCAGCACGCAGCCGGGGAATATCTGTGTCTGATCGATGCGGATTTGCAGCAGCGGCCGGAAATCGTGCGGGATATGGTGCGCATACTCGAAGAAAAGCCGGAGATCGATGTGGTGGCCGCCTATCAGGATCGCCGTGGGGAGAGCCGGGTGCTGTCCTTCTTCAAAAAAAGCTTCTACTGCCTGATCAACCGTCTTTCCAGGGTCAAACTGCAGCCCGATGCCAGCGATTTCCGCGCTTTCCGCCGCAGCGTGGCGGAAAGCATTCTGTGTCTGGGCGAATACCATCGGTTCAGCAAGGGCATTTTTGCGTGGGTCGGCTATGAAACGGAATTTATCCCCTACACGGCCTGCCAGCGTCACGCGGGAAAGACAAAATGGAGCTTTACCAAGCTTCTCAACTATGCCATTGAGGGCATCATCGGCTTTTCCACCGCGCCGCTGCGCCTTGCCACATGGATCGGTGGTGTGACCGGTGCCGCCGCTGTCATCTATTTGATATGCGTGGTGGTGCAAAAGCTGATCTGGGGCATCAATGTGCCGGGTTATGCCACGGTGATCGTGCTGATTCTGCTGCTGGGTGCCACCCAGCTGCTGTGTATCGGTATCATTGGAGAATATGTAGGCCGCATTTTTGAGCAAAGCAAAAATCGCCCCATCTATATCGCAAAGGAAATTCTCGAGTAACACAACAGAAGAAAATCATAAAAATCCTCCGTACGGCTTGCGCCAACGGAGGATTTTTATTTCAGCAGGGATTACTTTTCCTTGGCGGCTTTCTTCTGGGCCTTGGCCTTGGCTTTGGCTTCTTCCGCCTTCTTGGCCTCTTCCTTGGCACGCTCGCTGCCAGTCTCGTTGGTGGACAGGGCCCACTTGGCGAACTCGATGCGAACCTGATCGGCGCCGGTCTCAATGACGAACTTCTCGTCCTTGACATCCACTACCTTGCCGGTGATGCCGCCAATGGTGGTGATCCGGTCGCCCACCTTCATGGAAGAACGAAGCTGTTCGGCTTCTTTCTTGCGCTTGTTTTCGGGGCGAATGAGCATGAAGTAGAAAATGGCCACCATGACCAGCAGCATGATGATGGTGGAAGCGCCGGTCGCACCGCCCAGATTGGCATTGTCGGCAGCGGTATCAGCGGCAGATTCGAGGAAATAAAGCATATTGCAGGCTCCTTTTGTAATGACTTCAGAGATTATTATACCATTGTCCGGAAAAAAAGCAAGGGTGAATTATATTCTCTGGCCTAATTTAACAGAATATTCATTTCGGAAGTCGGCGAAGGTGCCGTTATCGAGGGCATCCCGGATTTTTTCCATGAGCTTATTGTAAAAATACAGATTGTGCATAACACTCAGGCGCATTGCCAGCATTTCCTCCGCCACAAAAAGGTGGCGGATATAGGCTCTGGAATAGCGGCGGCACACTGGGCAGTCGCAATGTTCGTCAATGGGACGCTCATCGAGCTGGTATTTGGCGTTTTTCAGATTGATCGCGCCCTCCCATGTAAACAGCCGGGCATGGCGGGCATTTCGGGCGGGCATGACGCAATCGAAGAAATCCACGCCCCTGGCCACCGCCTCGATGATATTGCTGGGGGTGCCGACACCCATGAGGTAGCGGGTCTTGTTGCGGGGCATATGCTCTTCCACGGCTTCGATGATGTCATACATCTCCTGCGCCGTCTCCCCCACGGCCAGACCGCCGATGGCATAGCCCGGCAGATCAAGCTCAGCAATGCGCTTCATATGATCCACCCGGATATCACGGTAGGTGCCGCCCTGATTGATTCCCCAGAGCATCTGCTGCGGATTGACGGTATCGGGCAGTGCGTTCAGCCGGGCATTTTCGGCTTTGCAGCGCACCAGCCAGCGGTAGGTGCGATCCACGCTGTCCTGCACATATTTCCGGGGTGCGGGATTTTCGATACATTCATCGAAGGCCATGCACATATCGCTGCCCAGATTGGACTGGATCTGCATACTCTCCTCCGGCCCCATGAAGA
>CAZMBL010000073.1:0-8938 GCA_964564605.1 uncultured Oscillospiraceae bacterium | reverse complement strand
TGACCACTGCGGAAACCGGTAAGCGTCCCACCCCACACGGGGTGGGTGGATTGAATAGCCATACCCTATTCTTTCTCCGCGGTGGGACTGAAATGTCTGGTGTGGTCTGACGGACTCCGCCCACCTTTTCCGCATATGCACATAGCCGGAACAAACGCCCCGGCTATGTGCATTTCTTTTTCCCAAAAAGTCGAGCAAAGGCGCATAACGCCCACAGGCTGCACGCCACACCGTACACAATCCAGCACCACACAGGAGCGGAAAGCCCATGCAGGACGTAGGCCATTAGAATATAGGTCGGCATATGATTCTCCAGAAATTGTTGTCACAGGGCCTCCGCCTGCCTGAATGCTTCTGTGAGTTTTGGAAACTGGATAGCGAACCAGTCCACCATTTCCTCGTTCTGCGCCCACTGAGAGTTTTCGGCCAGACCACTTTCGAACAGGAACGCATGAATGATTTCATGCCGCTTGTTCTTTTTTACTTGAATATCCAGATTTTTCTTTGCAGTAGGGTCATCCCGAACCCCAGCGTATGACTTTACCAGCATTTCCCTCGTGGTTTCGTCACAAAGGCCGTCACAGTATTCCCCCAGCCGCTTTTCTTCGTCACAGACTTTCAGATCGTACTGCATCCCCAGTATGTTGATTTTCATTGCGTCCTCCTAAAATCGGCACAGAAAACCGCCGCCCCGTGTGGGTTGGCGGTTAATCTGCAATTGCAATTTCTCTGATTTCGCTTTTTGTGAAGCCTATCAGGCCGTATTTGGTCTCGATTGCAATCTCTTCCTCATCGATTTCACAATCGATAGCAGGAGTATACGCCGAAACCTTTCCGTTCCATTGCTTTCCCTCACAGTCAGTTAGATTTACAGTTTTTCTAAAAAAGCTATACAGTTTCATTCTTCATTCCTCACAGTAGGCACTACATGTGTCCCGGTATTGCTATAATGGATATACGCACGGTTTGTCGGCGTTTCTTCGCCCGTTTCCGGGTTAATGCTAACGCCAATTTGCTTGTCGATGGTTACTATTTCTTTGTTCGTAAAAACGCCGTGTTTGTCTCTTTGGATTTTGCCTGTTCCAGCATAGGAGTTAACGATTATTTGCAACTGTTCTTTATCGACAGTTATATAACTTCTTCCCGCTATGTAACCGCCGCTGTCCTTGATATGTCTGACTTGCTTTTCTTCATTGATTACAAGGCCGTCCGGATTAGATTTGATTTTCTGGCGTATCAGCTCATCTCTTTGCCATGCTTTAATGTTTTCGGACTCGCTACCCGTATTATACATCGAATTTGCTTTGTTTGCAATATCAATGTACGCCTTTTCCGCCGCCCGTTCCTGCTTCCATCCGTAACCAGCCGTCTCCATGCGGTCATGCTGCTGGCGTTGAGCTATACTCCCCTGCGGCGCATCGGCTATTCTCTGTTGACGGTGATCCTGTCCGGTCAGCTGATCGGCCTGATCCAGAAGCTGCCGGTGAAAAGAAGGTGAAAACGGCGCACTGCGCGCGCCGCTCCTGTAAAGTTCCCGAACAGATGCAAAACCCCCGGTTTTCCGACACACAATTCGGAAAACCGGGGGATTGCGGGTTATTGCTGGGGATCGGCTTTGCTGTAGCTGAATCCGCGGCCCCAGACTTCTTTTACCTGGGTGACGATCATGAAGCAGGCAGGGTCAATGGCGCGGGCCAGTTTTTCGATTTTGGGCAGCTCATAATCGGAAATGATGCTCAAAATGACATCGGTCTGGGTGCCGGAGAAGCCGCCCTGCCCGTGCAGCAGGGTCACGCCCCTGTCCACATCGGTCAAAATCGCGGCGCGGATCTCATCGGCCCGGGCGCTGACGATTTTGACCTCCGTCCGGGTGGTGCCCATGACGGTGGTTTTGTTCAGGGCAACGGAGATCACCAGAATCAGCACAACGCCCAGCAGCAGATCCTCCAGCTCATGATAAAAGCCCTGTGCCAGCACGATGCAAAGGTCAAAGGCGCTCAGGCTCAGGGAAACAGGAATGCGGAAATGTTTTTGCAGGATCAGCGGTGGGATGTCCATGCCGCCGGTGGAGGCTCCGCCCCGGATCACCAGCCCGAGACCGACTCCCAGCCCGAGACCGGCGAAAAGCACATTCAGCCACAGCTGCTGAGTGATCACCACTTCCCCCAGCAGCCGGTTGAGAATCTCCAGCGCGGCAGGATAAAATATGGAACTGAACACCGTGCTCATGGCGAATTGCCGCCCCAGCACCCACCAGCCCAGCAGCAGCATCACCGCGTTGAACAGAAAAATGAACAGGGGCATGGAAAAATCCGTCAGATGATTGACGATCAGGGCAATACCGGTGGTGCCGCAGCTGACCAGATCCGCCGGGAGCAGGAACAGCTTGACGGACAGTACATATACGATATTCCCCGCCAGCACCATCAGAAACGGCAGGATTTTCTTTCCAAGGCTTTTGATTTGACCCATAATGAACCAACTTTCCGAAAAATAAGCCCGCACACAACGGGCAGGCACAGCATTTTCTGTCATTATAGGTCATTTTTGGGGAATAGTCAAGGCAGAAAAAGGCCCCCGGCCGGGGGCGAAGGATGTCACTGTTTCTATTGTATATGACATGTCATTTGTGTATTCCAACCAGCGCCGTCAGCCCAAGGGCCAGCCCCATGGCGGCCAGCAGCGCCAGCAGCACCGATGCCGTGCCGGAGTGCAGCGCAAGCACCGCCAGCATCATCATGAAACCGCCTCCCTGCTTTTTCGCTGTCGCTATCAATATACGCCCCCGGCCGGGAAAATATACCACAAAACATTCCCCGTTTTTCGACATTTGCCCTTTTCAGGTTGCATTTTTTCTGCCCGTCTGCTACTATAAATGTATCCATTTTAAGGAGGCACCGCCATGTCTGGGAAAAACAGTTCCTATATGACCACCCTTTCCGAGCGGATCAGCTACTGGTCTTTCTTCATCGGGCAGAATATCTACTATAATATTACGGCTGCTTTTATCTCCACCTACCTCGCCATGCAGGGCGTATCCCTGACGAAGGTGGCCGTGGTGCTGCTGGTCGTCAAGATCTGGGACGCAGTCAACGATCCCATCTTCGGCTATGTGTTTGATAAAATCAAATTCAAAAGCGGGCAGAAATGCCTGCCGTGGCTACGCATTTCCACGCTGCTGATTCCCATTGTCACCATTGCGCTCTTCTCCATCCCTGCCGGGATGAGCGAAACGGGCAAGCTGATCTGGTTCGGCGTGGCTTATGTACTGTGGGACACGGTTTACACCCTGACGGATGTACCGGCCTATGCCATGCTCAACACCATGACCGATAATTTGCAGGAGCGCAATGTGCTGCTGTCCGTCAACCGGGTCTTTTCCGGCGCGGGTGTACTGGTCTACGGGGTGGTGCTGCCCATTCTCATCAGCGAGAAGGTTGGTATGAGCGCCTCCTGGGCCATTGCGCTGCTGTCCGTGTTCAGCGCCCTGACCATGGTGCCCCTGTCCCGCAACTGCAAGGAGCGCAACTACAATCCCTCCGATGAGGACGAAAGCTTCACCCCCCGGCAGATGCTGCGCTATCTGGGCAGCAACAAATATCTGCTGCGCTACTACGGCGGCTACATGGCAACGGATGCCCTGAAAACCTCCAACGCGGTGCTGATGTTTGTGTCGTTTTATCTGTTCCATGACTCCACCTATTCCGTGGTGCTCAATGTGCTGAATATGGTGCCCGGGGTCTTCGCCGCCATGCTGATGCCCGCCCTTTTGAAGCGGCTGGACAAATTCAAGGTGCTGTTCTGGTGCAACATCGCCAATATCGTGCTGGGGCTTGTGATCTACTTCTCCGGCTATGATAACCGGGCACTGTTTTTGACGCTGACCTGTGTGCGCACGGTACCCATGAGCATTGTGGGCATTCTGGCCTTCATGTTCACCCCGGACTGTGCCGAGTATGGCGAGTACAAGACCGGTATCAGCGCTAAGGGCATCACCTTCGCCATCCAGACCTTCTCCGTGAAGATCACGGCCGCGGTCTCCTCCTCGCTGGCACTGGTGCTGCTGGGATGCTTCCGCTGGGTCAGTGTGGAGGCGGACAGCTTTGAAGCTCTGGCGGCCATGAATGTCAGCCAGAGTGACACCGCCCTGAAGGGCCTGTGGATCGTCTACGCACTGGTGCCGGTGATCGGGCTGATCATCTCCACCTTCTTCTATCTGAGCTATCACCTCAACGATAAGGATGTGCAGATCATGGCCAAATGCAACGCCGGAGAGCTGACCCGGGAGGAGGCCGAGGGCCTGCTTTCCCGCAAATATTGACCCCACCCCCCCCTTTTCGCCGCCCAAATCGGGCGGCAAAAAATTTTGTACAAACTGCACAAAAACCATGCCTTTTTCAGAGGCAATGGGGTATTTCACGAATTTTGCCTATGAAAACCACCCGCTTTTCTGCGAAAAAGCATGGGAAATCGCAGGTTAATTTACATAAAAGCCTTGACTATCCCGGCGGAACGTGCTATAATACACGCAATTGTGGAAACTGTGCCCACGGCAAAGCTTCCCCCCGCGCAGGCGATTTGCGCCCGTGCGTATCATTTTCGAACCCATCCAACGATGAAAGGACGACCACCACATGCACAAGAAGATCCTGCGGATTCTGTCCTTGGCGCTGGCGATCCTGCTTCTGGTCTGTGTTCTGCCGCAGAAATCCTCTGCCAACGACCTGCAGATCAAAGAGATCCGTAACCAAATCACTTCTACATACAAAACAGCCAAGCGCCGTTCCGGCTACTCCACCTTCAAGGGCCACTGTGCCAGTCTCGTGAACTGGCAGATGTACCTTCTGGGCATCACCACGGAGAAGATCAGCAGCAACGGCAATCAGGAGTATGACTACTTCGTCAAGCGGGCCCAGACCTCCGGCGGTTACACCGTCCGGGCCTACCCCGCCTCCCGCTACAATATGAAAGAGGCCCTCAATGCCGCCTCCGAGAACGGCACCCGGGACGCTTTCAACATGATCGTGTGTTTCCAGTCCACCACCAGCGCCCTGGGGCGGCTGTATGGCCACGCGCTGTTTGTCCATGCCATCATTGACGGCATTGTCTACTACAGCGAAAATACCGGCGTTACCGTCGGCGGCACCTACTATCCGGAGGGCTCCGCCATCGCCGTGACCATTGATGAATTCTGCCGCTATTATGAGCGCTGGATCTACTATGAAGGGCTGATCTTCTTTGGCAGCAAGACCTATGCCGATGAATGCCCCAACTATTCCTCCAATCTCTATGCCGGCCTGACGGAAGAGACCGCCATGTATTCCGAGCCCTGTACCACGGAGGTTGACCCCCGCTCCCTGTACCGCTATCAGCTCCCCGCGGGCGAACGTGTCCATGTGGTGGGCCTGTACGAAAACGCCGAGGGCGAATACTGGTACCAGCTGAACGGCTCCCATGAGGGCTTCATCCCCGCCGATGCCGCGCAGGTGCTTGCGCTGGACTATTCCGACGTGGTGGCGGTGGACATTGAATCCCCCAGCAACCTGCGCGCCGGCACCCGCTTCAGTCTGAAGGGAAATATCGCCTCAACTCATAACCGGATCTACACCGTCCGGGCCCAGATCTACGATCTGACCGGCGAAGAATCGAACCAGCTCTACAGCGTGACCGCCATGGTGGATGGGCTGGACTATGATCTGCGCAACAGCACCCTGTCCAACAAGCTGCTTTTCCGCAAGCTCAGCGCAGGTACATATCTGTATTCGCTGGCGGCCATCGTGGGCAACTATTACTATGCCAACGGCGCCGTGCAGCTGGAATGGAAGACGGTGCAGCTGTGGTCTTCTCAGTTCAATGTGGTCACGTCCCGTGGGGATTCCCTCAATGTCAGCTTTATCGGCAACGGCGGCAGCACCACCCTCGACCGGATGGAGCTGGCGGCCGATAGCTCCATCAGCCGGCTGCCCAGTGCCCTTCGCCCGGGCTACACCTTCATCGGCTGGTTCACCCGTCCTGTGGTCGGCGAGCAGGTGACGGAGCTGACGGAATTCTCCCAAAATACCACTCTCTACGCCCACTGGGCGCTGGATACCCAGACCGATGGCTGGCTGCTGGACGGCAGCACATGGCGTTTTGTCCAGGACGGCACCACACAGGAGGGCTTCGTGGAAACGGATGGCCGCACCTATTATGTCGATGCCAACGGTGTCCCCGTGACGGGCTGGAAGGAAATGGACAATAAGAACTATTACTTTAACCCGCTGGGCATTATGCAGACCGGGCGCATCAGCGTGGACGGTACCTCCTTCCTGCTGGGGGAGGACGGCGCGGCGCTGGTCGGATGGGGCACCATTGACAACAGCACCTACTTCCTCAATCAGGACGGCTCTTTCTACACGGGTCTGCTGGATCTGGACGGAAGCTCCTACCTGTTTGACACCATCACCGGTGCGCTGGTCGATGGGGATTGATACCGGAAAAATGGATATGATCGGGTGCCGCAGCATGGTTGCGGCACCCCTTTTCCGTATCGCCGGGCGAAAATCATCATTTTTTGTGAAAATCGGAAAGCAACCGTTGCATCTTTGGCGAAGGTCTGGTAAAATAAAAAGGATAACGGACAGAAAGGGGGCAGATGCGTGACATTTCACAGGGAGGACTGCATTGCCGTGTTCGACTCCGGCCTTGGGGGCCTGAGCGTACTGCGGCATCTGCGGCGGGTCATGCCCGATGAACACTATGTATATTACGGCGACTGCGGCAACGCACCCTATGGCATCCGCCCCACCCAGCAGATCCGGCAGCTGACCTTTTCCGCCGTGGAGCTGCTGCTGCAGCGGCCGGTCAAGGCGCTGGTGGTGGCCTGCAACACGGCCACGGCAGCGGCCATTGCCCAGCTGCGGGAGAAATACCCCCAGCTGATCATCATCGGCATTGAACCGGCGCTGAAACTGGCTGCTGACCGTTTTCCCGGCGGGCGCATCGGCGTGATGGCCACGCAGGTGACCCTGCGGGAGGAAAAATTCCAAAATCTCTGGCACCGCTGCGCGGCGGATTGTCAGGTTTACCCCATTGAAGCCCCCGGCCTTGTGGAGCTGGTGGAGTCCGGGCAGCAGAATAGCTCCCAGGCGCTGGCGCTGCTGCGGCAGGTGCTGGAGCCCTATGCCGGGCGCCTGGATGCGCTGGTGCTGGGCTGCACCCACTTTCCCTTTGCCGCCGGTACCATTTCGCAGATTCTGGGTGACACGCCCCTGCTCGACGGCGGGGACGGCACTGCCCGGGAGACCCGGCGGCGCCTGGCACAGGCCGGTCTGCTGGCACCGGACGGACAGACGGGAACCACGCAGATCCTTTGCAGCGGCGATGCCGCACGTTCGTGCCATCTGGCAAAAAAACTGCTGGAGGAATAAAGGAGAGACACAATGGGCAACGATGTTCTGGTAATCGGTATCGCAGGCGGTACCGGCAGCGGGAAAACCACCCTGATGCGTCGGCTGGTGGAGCGGTTTGGGGATGTGGTCAGCGTGATCAGCCACGATAATTACTACCGCCGCCTTGACCATCTGACGCTGGAGGAGCGGGCCATGGTCAACTATGACGAGCCCCAGTCTCTGGAAACGGATCTGATGGTACGCCATCTGGAGCAGCTGCGCCGGGGGTATGCCATCGAATGCCCGGTGTACGATTTTTCCATCCACAATCGCAGCCGTGAAACCATCCACATTGAGCCTCGGCGGGTGATCATCGTGGAGGGAATTTTAATTTTCGAAAATGCGCAGCTGCGCAATCTTATGGATATCCGCATTTTCGTGGACACCGATGCCGATGTGCGCCTTTGCCGCCGCATCCGCCGGGATGTGAACAAGCGGGGCCGCACGCTGGATTCCGTGCTGCAGCAGTATCAGGAGACGGTCAAGCCCATGCACGAAAAATATGTGGAGCCAAGCAAAAAGTATGCCAACATCGTTGTGCCGGAGGGCGGCAAAAATCTGGTGGCACTGGATATGATCATCGGCCGCATCCAGCGGCATCTGGACAATGGAGAAACTTTATGTACGAAAGCCTGATTTTTGATCTGGACGGAACCCTCTGGGACACCACCGACCTTGTGGCGGAGGGCTATAATATCCAGCTGCGCCGGGAGGGGCTGGCCCATCTGTGCGTCACCGGGGATGATCTGAAAAAGCTCTTCGGCCGAACCATGGACGCTTTGGCCGATGCCATGCTGGCCTCCATCCCCGTGCCGGAACGCTACCGGCTCATGGACCGGTGCGTGGCCTCGGAGGAGGCGTATCTGGAGCAGGATCCCTGCCAGGTGTTCTACCCCGGCGTGCTGGAAACCCTGCAAACCCTTTCCCGGCGGTACCGGCTGTTCATCGTCACCAATGCCCAGTCCGGCTACCCGGCCCTGTGTACCGGCAAACTGGGGGCAACCGACCTGTTTTCCGGCTGGCTGACCTTCGGGGACACCGGTCTTTCCAAGGGCGGCACCATCCGGGAGCTGATGCGCCGGCACAATATTTCCAATGCCATTTACATCGGAGACACCCAGCTGGATCAGCAGGCCGCGCAGGAAGCGGGCATTCCCTTCCTCTGGGCCGGCTACGGCTTCGGCACCGTGCAGCAATACGAGGCCCGGGCCGATTCCTTCCCGGAGCTTGTCCGGCTGCTCTAAAAAAGCGCCGATTTCGCAAAAAAATCGTCGCATCAGGCTGTCGAGAAATGAATAAGAACTACATAATAGCTGTGGACCAATTAAAGATACATAGCTATTTTTATGCCTAAAAACGGTTGCCCTAATGACAATCACTCGTAAGCGGCAGTCCGATCATTCAAAACGGAAAGCTAATCGGCACCGTCACCCATGTTCTCGTTAATGAAATGATTATGCAGAGTTTGATACAAGGATATGAAAAATTAAAAGGTACACCTTTGCAGG
>CAZMBL010000072.1:0-9009 GCA_964564605.1 uncultured Oscillospiraceae bacterium | reverse complement strand
TCAACCCCAACGACCTGCGCCTGATGGAGACCATCAAGTCCTGCGACATCTTCAAAAACCATGTGCTGTATTCCGACAGCTATCTGGATATGTAAGCATTAACTGTTCCCTGGCGTCAATGGCTGGGAGGGAAGTCTCCCTCCCGGCCATTTTGCCTTTTGCGATGCAATGGATAATTATCAGCGAATGCTGGAAAACGCCGCAGTGCGTTTTCTGACCTATGACCCCGATGTTTTCCGGGGAAAAACCGGGGTTTCTTTCACAGAAAACTTCATAATTGCTGACTTTCTTGGGGAAAAGGCGGAGATTTCTCTGAAAACCGGGGAAATCACCGTTTCCGGGCACAGGGCGGATTTTCACCGGTGCATGTGCCTGTATGACTGGCTGTGCGACGGAAAAGGCGATGCCTGTGCCGCCGGCGAATTTGCGCCGGTATCCAGCCTGCCCGGCGTACTGGTTCGGGGCAACGGCCTTAGCATGGAGACAGGCCGCCTTGCCGCGGCAATCGATGCGCGGGCTGATATTTTCTGCCGGGCCTGCCGTGGGTTGGGTGGTAGGAGCGTTCCCCTGGGGGACATTGGATTTGAAATTCCACTGTTTGCCGATTTGACCGTGATCGTGAAATTCTATCATGGCGATGCGGAATTTTCTCCCGGCTGTATCCTGCTGTGGGACAGAAATATTCTGCAATTCATCCGCTATGAAACAGTGTATTATCTGGCCGGCTGCCTGCTGCGGCGGCTGGAGGAAAAAATGGCCGAGGCCGCTGCCCCGGCAGATGTGAATGCGTATATTCAGCCGAAAGGCTTGATATAAACCGACATAAAATAATTTAGGGAGGAACTTACATGAGTGTATTGACTGATCTGATCTATGGTGGCAGCAATGCCGTTGCGGGCCTGACCGAGGGTGCTGTCAACGATGCCATCGCCAAGTACGGTGCCGATAAGGCCATCGCCTTCCCCGACACTGCCTACTTTTTCCCCACCATCTACGCTGCGACTGGCGTCAAGGTCAAGACGCTGGGTGACCTGCCCGCCTGCGTTGGCGTGCTTAAGAGCCTGATCACAGGTCAGGAAGACCTCGGACAGACGCTCAACGCCGGTCTGGCCACTGCCGTCGGTGCGGAAATTCTGGAAGGTCTGAAATATGTCGAGGGCGGCAATCCCTACGAAAATGAAACCGGCATCGGCTTCGTGCCCGATCCTGTCATCCGCTCTCTGGGCGTGCCGCTGGTCACCGGCGATATCCCCGGCGTGGCCGTGGTGCTGGGCAAGGCGGACAATGCCGCCGATGTTGTCAAGGTGGTCAAGGGCTATCAGGGCAAGGGTATCATGACATTCCTGATCGGTGACTGCATTGAGCAGTGCGCCGAGGGCGGCGTAAAAATGGGTCTGGAGCTGCGTGTCATCCCGCTGGGTCATGATGTGACGGCCGTCATTCATGTGGTCACCGTGGCCATCCGTGCCGCGCTGATTTTCGGCAACATCCAGCCCGGTGATCTGGCCGGCCTACTTGATTACACCAAGAACCGTGTCCCGGCTTTTGTCAACACCTTCGGTGCCATCGGCCCCGTGGAAGTCTCGGCCGGTGCCGGTGCCATCGCACTGGGCTTCCCTGTGGTGGTGGATATCGATCTAGGCGAGAATCAGGTGCCCGGTGCGCTGGAGTCCGTCTGTGATCATGAGGAGACGGTGAAGAAGTCTCTGGAGCTGCGTGGGATCAAGATCAAAACCACCGAGCTGCCCATACCCGTGGCCTTCGCCGCTGCCTTTGAGGGCGAGATCATCCGTAAGGCTGATATGCACAACGAGTGCTGGTCTTCCAAGAACCCCACCGCGGAGCTGGTGGTGATGCGTCAGCTGCACGAGATCGAGGATCACAAGATCACCATCATCGGCCCGGATCTGGATGAAGCGAAGGATCTGGCGCTGGCGACCTATGTGGAAGTGGCCGGCAAGAAAATGCAGGTGGACTTTGAGTCCGTCATCGAGCGGAAATTCCATGCCTGGTTCAACTACATGGAGGGTGTCATGCACACCGGCCAGCGCAATCAGGTGCGTGTGCGTGTGTCCAATGCTGCCTACGACGCGGGCCTGCGGCTGAAGGATTTTGCCGAAGTGCTGTATGTCATGATCATGAACGAGTTTGACGCCGTGGTGGACAAGTGCCAGGTCACCCTGATCACCGATCCGGTGGAAGCAGGCCGCTTCCGGGATGAGCAGGCCATGCCCCGCTACAACCAGCGTGACGACCGTCTGGCATCCATGACCGATGAGTCCGTGGATCGCTATTACACCTGCATCCTGTGCCAGAGCTTTGCCCCCGCCCATTGCTGCGTGGTCACGCCGGAGCGTCTGGGCCTGTGCGGCGCCGTGTCCTGGCTCGATGCCAAGGCTACCAATGAGCTCAACCCCAATGGCCCCTGCCAGCCCATTGAGAAGAAGGGCCTGATCGATGAGCGCACCGGCCGGTATGAGGAAGTCAACCGCATGGTCTCCGAGGCAACCCATGGCGCGGTGGAGAATGTCACCCTGTATTCCATTTTGGAGGATCCCATGACCAGCTGCGGCTGCTTCGAATGCATCTGCGGCATTGAGCCGGTTTCCAATGGCGTGATCATCGTCAACCGGGAATACAAGGGCATGACGCCCTCCGGCATGACCTTCGGTGAACTGGCCTCCTGCACCGGCGGCGGTGTTCAGACCCCGGGCTATATGGGCCACGGCCGTCACTTCATTTCCTCCAGGAAGTTCTGCTCCGCCGAAGGCGGCATTGAGCGCATTGTCTGGATGCCCAAGGAGCTGAAGGATGATGTGGGCGAGCGCCTGAATAAAACCGCCAAGGAGCTGTACGGCATCGACAATTTCGTGGATATGGTTGCCGATGAGACCATCACCACCGACTGCGAAGAGCTGTACGGCTGGCTGGCCGAAAAGGGTCACCCCGTCCTCGGCCTCGAACCGCTGATGTAAAAAGTTAAATTTTCCGGCAGATCTCCAAATGAGTACCCCGCCGTAGGGGCCGATGCTACATCGGCCCCTGCAACGGGGCGTGTGTCGAACCGGGTTCGCACATTGAAGACGCTGGTCACAAAAGAACTGGGCTACAGCATATGGAAACGTTCATTTTATAACCACGTCATCCGAAACGAAGCGGATTACCTCCGAATTGCCCGTTATATTGAAGATAATCCGGCCAAGTGGAGTGATGACACCTATTATATTGCGGATTAATATAGAAACATCGTCTTGAACCAGTCACAACTATTAACACGTCTATTCTTACGGCTCTGCGGCACGTTTTGCGGCTGCGGAGCCTGAGAAACGTCTGAACAAATCGTCTGCGTCGAATGTTTCGGCGCGTTTCAAATCCATGGAGTTTCAAAAACGGAAAATATATACTGTATTGCTCTGTTTCTGAAACTTTTATCGGTTCCGATAGTTTCCTATCCATGGAAAAGCCTGCGCATTTGTGTTGCAGGAATCACTACGCAGGAGGAAAGCATGAAAGTCATTTTCCAAATTGAGGGTGCGAACCCCACGCAAATCGAATGTAACGCGGGAGATAACCTGCTGGAGCTGGCGCGCCGGGCCAATGTGGCCATTGACGCACCCTGTTCCGGCAACGGCTCCTGCGGTAAGTGCCGGATCAAGCTGGTGGAGGGCAGTCTGGACAGCCTGCCCAGCCGTCACATTTCGCCGGAGGAGTATGAACAGGGCTGGCGCCTGTCCTGTTGCTCCCGGGTGACGGGGGACTGCACCGTGTTTGTGCCGGATATTGCCTCGGCTTATCAGAGCCGGATGAAAACCGCCGATCTGTCCTCTTCCCGGGAGGTGGCGATTTTTGAAAAATGTCAGCAACAGCTGCGTTCCGGCGGTATCTCCTTCGAAAACCGGTTCCGCAGCATGGTAATGACCCTGCCGGAGCCTACGCTGGAGGATACCATGCCCGATAATGAGCGCCTGAGCCGTGCCATACGGGAGACGCTGGGCGTGGAGCAGGTTTCCATCCCCTTCGCCGTCATGACGGGGCTTGCCGCTGTACTGCGCCGCTATCATTGGCGGGTCTGCGTCAAGGGCGAGCTGCGGGGCGACTGCTTCGTGTGCATGGAACTGTGCGATCCGGCGGACACGGCCATGGTCGGCTGTGCCATCGATATCGGTACCACCACCGTCACCATGGTGCTGTGTGACCTGTCCAGCGGCCGTATTCTGGCCAAGGGCAGCTCAGGCAACGGCCAGATCCGTTACGGTGCCGATGTGATCAACCGTATCATCGAGCAGGGGCGGGAAGGCGGCCGGAAAAAGCTGCAGGATGCCATTATTAAAGAAACCCTGTCTCCCATCATTGCCAATCTGTGCCGAACGGCGAAGATCTCCGCCCGCAGCATTCTGCGCCTGTGCGTGGCGGCCAACACCACCATGAACCACCTTTTTGTTGGAGTGGATGCAGAAAGCGTGCGCATGGAACCCTATGTTCCCAGCTTCTTCAGCTGGGAGGGACTGCTGGCAGGCGATCTGAAGCTGCCGGCCAACCCGCTGGCGCCCGTTCTCATTGCGCCGAACATCGGCTCCTACGTCGGCGGCGATATCACCGCCGGCACGCTGGCCGCCGGACTGTGGGACAGGGATGAAATGAGCCTGTTCATTGATCTGGGCACCAATGGCGAAATTGTCTACGGCAACCGGGATTTTCTCATGAGCTGCGCCTGCTCCGCCGGACCCGCCTTTGAGGGCGGCGACATTTCCTGCGGTATGCGCGCAACCGATGGGGCGGTGGAAGCCGCCGTCATTGATCGGGATACTATGGAGCCGACCCTCGATGTGATCGGAGAGGCGGGGCAGAAGGTCGTGGGAATCTGCGGCAGCGGCATCATCGACATGATTTCTGAACTGTTCCGCTGCGGGATTATCAATGCCCGGGGACTGTTTGTCCGGGAGGGACGGCGGATTCTGCGGGACAGCCACGGTATGGGCCGCTATGTGCTGGCATTTCCGGAGGAGTCCGAAACCGGCCGGGAGGTCAGTCTCAACGAGGTGGATATTGACAATTTCATCCGTGCCAAAGGGGCGATCTTCTCCGCCATTGATACCCTGCTGCAAAGCGTGGATATGGATGTGTCCTGCATTGATCAGGTGTATGTGGCCGGCGGCATCGGCTCCGGTATCAATATGAAAAACGCAGTCAACATCGGCATGTTCCCCGATGTGGAACTGGAAAAGTTTCACTATATCGGAAACTCCTCCCTCACCGGGGCCTATGCCATGGTGCTGTCGGATGCGGCGGATGCCAAATGCGCCGAGGTTGCGGCCAATATGACCTATCTGGAGCTGAGCACCTACCCCGGATATATGGACTCTTTCGTGGCGGCGTGCTTCCTGCCCCACACGGACGCGCGGCTGTTTCCCAACAGTATGCAGGAATAAAAAGAACCGGTCTGCCGGAACCTATGCGTAAGAGGATAAGCTATGCAAATTGAAAATCACAAAGAAGAGGTACCCTTTGCCCACTATGAGCAGCTGTTCCGTCAGCTGGAGCCAGAGGCAACCGTAAACCGCCTGAAAAGTGTTCGGTGGGCTGGCGGGAAGTTTTATGTGAACCTTCTGAGTCGGGAATTTGCCATTTCCCACCCGGATTACGCCATTGAAGCCGTCGATGGCGGCCCGCTGCCACCGCTGCCAACTCAGACCTTCCTTCTGCGCTATCTGCTCGAGAGCAGGGAAGTGGCATGGGGCGGCACATGGAAAACCTTCCGGGAAATGCCCTGGGGTGAGATGTATATCCGCCCCTATACCGGCCGGGTGCTGACCCGCGCGGCCTTCACCTTCGGCACCCGTGTGGCGGCCTTTCGTGCCACCTGCGAAAAAATGGGGGCGCTGGCGCTTCCCCATGGGGATGCGGGCTATCAGTTCGACCTGATCGGCGGATACAGGATCCAGTTGCTGGTGTGGGAAGGGGACGAGGAGTTCCCGCCTAACGCGCAGGTCATCTATTCGGACAATTTTGCCGAAGGCTTTGCGGCCGAGGATCGCGTGGTGGCGGGGGATATCCTCATTTCCACCATCAAGGCCAATATGCAGCAATAATGAGACGTGGAGCGTATCGTAACGGATGCGCTCCACGAAACTTTTATGCCCACTGCCTGTTACAATGGCATGTTTTGGATTTATGGCAGCTCCGGCCAGTCCGGCCGGGCTTCAAAGCGGTGATTTTTCCCGCCGAAGGGAAAGCTGAGGCAGCAGGAGAAGAGACGCGGCGCTTTTTCGGAATCCCGGGCACCATATTTGTGATCTCCCACCAGCGGAAAGCCCCTGCTGGCAAACTGCACCCGGATCTGGTGGCTCCGGCCGGTGTACAGCCGTACCCGAACCGGTGCCGGGTCACATGCAGCCAGTCGGGTGAAGCAGAGCCGGGCGGATTTGACACCGGAACGGGGCTTTTTTACTACGAAAACCTTGTTCGCCCGGCTGTCCTTGAACAGAAGATCCGTCCAGTCACCCTCTTCCGGGGGCAGCCCATGTACCAGTGCCACATATTCTTTGACCATGGTGCCCTCCTGTATCGCCCGGGACAGAGCGGCGGCAGCGGCGGCCGTGCGGGCATAAACCATGACACCGCCCACATTCCGGTCAAGGCGGTGTACAGGGTAAACGTTCCCGCCCAGCTGCCGGGTCAGCATTTGGGGCAGCTCATGTTCGCTGTCCGGCCCGCAGGGCTTCAGACACACCACGAAGGCTTCACAGCAGAAAAGAATTTCCACCATCACGACTCCAGTGCCCGGATCAGCTGGGGCAGGGCAATTTCAAATTTCGCACCGTACCAGTGGTTCGGATCTCCGGCGGTGGCCCGGATGCAGGCAACGGTGTAATCCGCCGCGATTTTTGCCGCTTCAAAGGCCGTCCGGCCCCGCAGTAGCGCACCCACAAAAGCAGAGGCGTAAATATCGCCGGTGCCGTGGCAGCTGTTGGGCAGCAGCTCATGCCGGTAGTAATCGTCCCGCTCCGGCGTGGAAACCACAACACCGGTCTGGCCCGGGGCGTAGGATACCCCGGTCAGCACCACGGTTCCGGGGCACAGCCGGTGCAGCGCGGCAAGAAGATCGCGGATGAAGCTGCTGTCATATTCTGTCCGGTAGGGGAGCCCTGTCAGGAAGCACGCTTCCGTAATGTTGGGCAGAATGAAATCGGCCTTGCGGCACAGTGTGCCCATGGCATTGGCGTAAGTTTTGTCAAAAGCGGGGTAGAGGGAGCCGTTGTCTGCCATGGCGGGATCCACAATTTTCGCCCCATCGGGGCAGAGACGGTCGAAAATGTCAGCTACCATATCAATCTGCTCCGTGCTACCCAGATACCCGGTGTATATGGCGCGGAAGCGGATGCCCTCGCGCTCCCAATGGTTGGCAATGGCGGGAATATCGCCGGTCAGATCCCGGCAGGTAAAGCCGGTGAATCCGGCGGTGTGGGTGGAAAGCACGGCAGAGGGCAGTACGGCGCACTCAATGCCGCAGGCTGAAATAATCGGCAGCGCAACGGTCAGCGAACACTGCCCAACGCAGGAAATGTCCTGAATGGTCAAAATACGGTTGTCAGACATGGGAATGCTCCTGTTCATTTGAAATCGTTGCCATTATAGCACAGCTTCCCAAAAAATCAAGAACCAGTGTAAGGCTATACTTTTTGGCAAAAAAGCGCTTTTCCTGTTTACAGGAGCATTGCAAATGTGGTATGATAAGAAAAATTACGAACAGGAACTGCCTGCTGCTTCCGGAAAGACTGTTTGCACTGGATTGCGCAGGAGAAAATAAGAGGTAATACATGGATTATATCGTTTTGGATATGGAGTGGAACCAGCCGTGGCCTGGTTCTCCCTCCGCGAAGAAGGTGCTGCCGGTGGCCATCCGGGGGGAGATCATCCAGATCGGCGCGGTGCGTCTGTCCCGGCAGGGGCAGGTGCAGGATGAATTTCAGGTGCTGATTCAGCCTAAATACTACCGCCGCCTGAATCGCCGTGTCAGCAAATTGACAGGTATCAAGGAAAACCGCCTGCTGGAGGAGGGTATCCCGTTCCCGCAGGCCATGGAGCTATTCCGCCAGTGGTGCGGGGAGGATGTGACCTTCCTGACATGGGGCTTTGACGATATCGGCATTCTGCGGGAGAATTTGCAGCTGTTCCGGCTGGATGACAGCTGGACGGGCCGCTGGTATAATGCCCAGATGATTTTCAACGCCCAGACGGACGGCTCCAATGCCCAGAAAGCCCTGAAAACGGCCATGGAAATGTTCAATATCGAAGCTACCCGCCCGGCCCATGATGCCCTTGGTGATGCCTATCATACGGCGCTGATCTGCGCCCGGCTGGATCTGGAAAGGGGAACGGGGGAGTACGATGCGGCGCTAAAAAGCCATGAGGACGGTTTTCACGGTGCCCAGCTGCCCGGCTGCATCGCCCGCCGGGTCTACCACGGCTATGCCGACAAGCAGGCGGCCCTCACGGCCATGTCCGGGGAAGAGAATATCTGCCCGGTCTGCGGCGGCCGGATGCTGGGGCGGCGCTGGTTTGCCCAGCCGGGGCACCGGTATATGGATATGGCCCAGTGCCCGGAGCATGGAAGCTTTCTGATTCGTGTGCGGCTGTCGGTGCAGCCGGATGAAACGATCCGTGTCAGCCGCCTGACCTATGAAGCCACATCCGAGGCGGCCCAGACCTATGCCCAGCGGGCTGAAAAGGCGGAGCCGGATAGCGCACCCAGACAGACCGGCCGTCGCCGCCGCCGTCGCCGCAGCAGACTGCCCCAGTCCCAGAGCTGAGGCTGAATTGGATGGTTAAGCGGCGCTGCCGGAGCATAACAGGCAGCACCGCTTTTTTGCAAAGAAAATGCTTGACATTTGGTCGGGTATTTGATACAATAACCCCTGCGATGGTGCTCAGACACCTGTGAGATTTACGGGCCCTTAGCTCAGTTGGTTAGAGCCTCCGGCTCATAACCGGATCGTCCCGGGTTCGAAT
>CAZMBL010000071.1:0-9149 GCA_964564605.1 uncultured Oscillospiraceae bacterium | reverse complement strand
GTGAAAAATACGAGAAACACCCAGAAAGATACAGACCGGCAGGCTGACATCTACCAGCTACCTGTCCCTGTCCTGTGCGGAGAATGCCACGGCAGAATGAAACGACTTTATAATAGAAGAAGAAAGTGCAAAACAAGCTGGAAATGTGAAATCTGTGGCAAAACCATCGATAAAGAAGATGGCGAACTGCTTAATGACATTACGGAGTTAATCAATACCGCAATTGCTTCACCCGAAATTGTGAAGATCCCACCAGCTACACCGGTTGAGCCAAGTATGGAACTTCGCATTCTCAACAACGAGATCGCCCGAATGATGGACAGCACCGACATCAAGCGAGAGGAAGTTAGGGCGAAGATGCTCCAAAGCCTGTCCCAACGATACAGGGAGCTTGATAACGCCCCTCACACAGCAAGACGGCTGGCCATGGAATTGACCGCCGCAGAGCCACAAACAGCCTTTAACGCAGAATTGATCGGCAAAACGGTCAACACCGTGATCCTGCATCCCGACAGCACCGTGAGTCTTGTGCTTACAAATAACCAAGTTATCGGAAAGGAGGACAAAGATGGAACAGGTCATGCAGCCCCAGAGAACGGTCAGAGTGATACCGCCGACGGTCAGTACCGCCGAAACAGCCGCCCATGAATACCGCCAAAAGCGAGTGGTTGCCTACTGCCGCGTATCCACCAAGCAAGACGAACAGCTCAACAGTTACGAAAATCAGGTCAATTATTACACCGAACGGATCAACCGAGAACCCGATTGGACGCTGGTACAGATTTTTGCGGATAGAGGAATAACCGGCACCAGCGTCAAAAAGCGTGAGGAATTTAATAAAATGATCCGCCTGTGCAAGCAAGGCAAGGTCGATATGATCATCTGCAAGTCCATTTCCAGATTTGCCCGAAACACCGTCGACTGCCTCAAATACACCCGTATGCTGAAAGAGCTGGGCGTGGATGTCTACTTCGAGGAACAGGGCATCCACAGTAACCAGAACGGTGCGGAATTCTATATCACCATCTACGGCTCCATCGCCCAGAGCGAGTCAGAAAACATCAGTGCTAACATAAAATGGGGCAAAGCCCAGAGTGCAAAAGAAGGTAAGATATCCTTCCATTATAGCAGATTTCTCGGCTACAAACGAGGCGCTGACGGCAAGCCGGAGATCGTCCCAGAAGAAGCGGCAGTGATCCGCTTGATCTACGAACAATTCCTCGCAGGCGACAGCTTCGGAAATATCGTCAGGCTACTTGAAGAAAGAGGGATCAAGTCACCAAGCGGAAAGGAGAAATGGAGCTATTCCACCGTCCAGTCCATCCTTACCAATGAAAAATACAAGGGCGATGCCATTATCAACAAGACATACATCACGGATTGTATCTCCAAGAAGGTCAAGGTAAACAACGGCGAACGCACGAAATACTATGTGGAAAATAATCACCCTGCCATCATCGATGGAGCAACATTTGGTCGGGTGCAAGAAGAACTGGCACGGCGAGCCGGAAAGCCGAAAGTCAAACAGGTCGGCACGAAAACCGAGCAGGGCAAGTATTCCAGCAAGTACGCACTGACGGAAAAGCTGGTCTGTGGCGAGTGCAAAACGCCCTACCGCCGATGCACATGGACAGTCAAAGGTAAAAAGAAGATCGTCTGGCGGTGCATCAGCCGCCTGGACTTCGGCAAGAAATACTGCCATGACTCGCCAACCATTGAAGAAAGCGTGCTGCACGAAGCCATTATGAGAGCCATCCTGCGAACAGCGCAGATGAACACCAATGTGCTGAATACACTGAAACTGCACATCGGAATGGCTCTGACCGCCGAGCAGAGCGAGGACGAAAGCGTTGCTATTCAAATTCGCATCGCTGAAATCGATGCAGAATTCAATGAAATGCTGAAAAACATCTCGTCCGACTCGGTGGACAGCTTCGATGAAAGCCGAGCCAAATCCCTTATGAACGAAAAAAGCGACCTGCAACAAAAACTGTCGCAGATCGCAGACACCAAGCAAAAACGGGAAAACACCCAGTCTCGACTGGACGATATTTATACCATCCTCGACGGACTCAAGAATCACCCGATGGAATATGATGACCGAATCGTCAGGCAAATCATTGAATGCGTAGTCGTCGAATCCAAGGAGCAGATCCGTATCATCTTCACCGGTGGCATGGAAACCACCGAGCAGCTGACCCTCGATGCCAAATAACCGCAAGAGTTCAAATCTCTAACACAAATGACGAAACATATCTTTTTTATAGTCCACGCACAGAAAGAAGCGACGATTTTCGCAGGAAAGTCGTCGCTTCTTTTTGTTCTCTTCTCTTTTCTCTAAAAAATCCTCGTTTTCAGCGAAGAGAGAAGCCCACGGCGGGAGGCCGTGGGCTTGAGGGTGTTTGGTTTGGATCAGCGGTGCTTACTGCTCATTGCCGGCATCCAGCTGCTGTGTTTCTTTCTTCTTTTTGAGCAGAAGCAGAATGACAAAGACGATCAGGCCCAGTGCCACCAGACTCAGCACCAGACTCAGGAGAATGGTGCCGCCGGAGGAGGTCGGCCCGGCCACCGTGGCGACATCGCCGGAGCAGATATCGCACTTGCTGTCGCCGTCTTCATCCACGCATTCGGTCAAAGCC
Organism: uncultured Oscillospiraceae bacterium; assembly: GCA_964564605.1. Classification (GTDB taxonomy): domain Bacteria; phylum Bacillota; class Clostridia; order Oscillospirales; family Oscillospiraceae; genus Faecousia. Next base: position 6,510 of record CAZMBL010000071.1, on the reverse strand, counting down.
CTGCCGCAGACATCGCACTTGTGGTCTTTGTTTTCATCGGCGCATTCGCTCAAAGCCTTGCCGCAAACATCGCACTTGTGATCTTTGTCATCATCGGCGCATTCGCTCAAGGCCTTGCCGCAGTAGGCGCAGTCGTGGGAGCCATCGGCGGCCTTATGCTCGCCCATGTCCTTGCCGCAGACATCGCACTTGTGATCCTTGTCGTCATCGAAGCATTCGGTCAGATCTCTGCCGCAGATGTCACATTTGCTGTCTTTGTCCTCATCGGTGCATGCGTTCAGAACCTTACCGCAGAGGTCGCACTTGTGATCTTTGTCATCATCGGCGCATTCGCTCAAGGCCTTGCCGCAGACATCGCACTTATGATCTTTGTCATCATCGGCGCATTCGCTCAAGGCCTTGCCGCAAAGGTCACACTTGTGATCTTTGTTTCCGTCCTCGCATGTGCCCAGAACCTTACCGCAGACATCGCATTCGTGGTCTTTGTTGGCATCTTCACAGGCGGAGGCGGGCTGGCCGCAGTAGGCGCAGTCGTGGGTTCCCTTAGCTGCCTTATGTTCGCCCACGTCGGTCTTGCAGGCATCACACTTGTGATCCTTATCGGCGTCGCTGTGGGCCAGCCTGGAGACGGTCTCGCCGGCATGGATCACCTTCCCGCAAAGCTTGCAGCATTCATCGCCGGTGTAGCCCTCGGCGGCGCAGGTGGCATCCTTCTTGCCGGTGATGGTGGTTTCAGTATGCTTGCAGCCTTCGCCGCAGGTCTGGCAATACTTGATGCCGCCATTGTCGGTTTTCCAGTCGTGGCTCTTGCTCTCGCCTGTCCATGTATTGCAGCAGGGGTAATACTGTTTATGGGTGGACGCGCCCTCCGATTTCCACTGTACCTGCTGGGCATGGTTGGTGCTGTCCTTTTCACCGAAGGATGTGCCGCACACGGAGCAGGTGGCCGCAGCCTTGCAGGTGGCCTTGCCGCCGGAATGGGAGGCTTCCTCCGCATGGGCCCCGCAGCAGGAATATTCCTTCCAGTGCTTGCTGCCGTCATGCCGCCATGCTCCATGCTTTCCGGTGTGGTTGGACGGATCCACGCTGCCGATCGTCTCGCCGCACTTGGAGCAGGTGGAGGGTGCCTTGCAGGTGGCCTTGCTCCAATCGTGGTCACAGGCCGCCTGATTGAGGGTGTAGAACTGGAAGATAAACTGTCCCGCTTTGGCCTCATCCAATTCGTACACCGTGTAATATTTCAAATAGTTTTCCAGATACCGGGGCTTGTCATCGTGTGTGGCATTAACGCTCTTGATATAGTAGCCATCCGAAGCAGTCTCCAGCGTAAAGATGGTGTACTGCCCTGCCGCGTTCACCAGACGCAGATTGTATTCATCCAAATAGAGGTACTTGCCGTCCTCGGTCACAAAGCTGACATTGCCATCCGCGCCGATCTTAACCGTGAACAGGCAGCCTTCCTTCGGGACGGAGAGTACACCGGTGGACTTATTGAGGGTCGCGGCAGTTGTGGTCAGCTCGTCCTTCGAATTGCCGCTGGTACTATTGGTATAGGTATAGCTGGTCGCCGTGTTCACCACACCGCCGGCCGGGTTGTAAATAAAGACCTTGCTGCCATTGGTAAGGGTGTTCAGTCTGGTGGCTTCGTAGCCCTTTTCGATCTCGCCGGTACTGCCGCTGTCACCATCTCCGCCTATGGAGGCCGACTGCCCGTTGAGTTTGTACAGGGCAATATTTTTCTGTGTAGCCTTGTAGTAGAAGCGGAATCTGGAGTCACCGGAGTTGAATTGGAACGGTGCAGTTCCGTCTTTTACTGTGACGGTTCCGTTTGCACACGAGATTGTCAGTGCCACAGGCGTATCACTAAACCCGATCGTATTTGCCGATGCGCTGCCCTTCAGATATTTCCCGGCTTTTTCTCCACCGAGCAGCTTGAAGCTGTAGCCGCCACTGCAAGCTGCCACCTGCACCTGCAACGGCTCCAGCTCTGCGGTAGGGGTAATAGTACCGCTGCTGATGGTTGCAGCCACATGGTTGCCGCCCGCATCGATGCCGCTGAAAACATTGGCTTCCGTCTTGGATGTTTCATACACGATCAGGTAGATGCCAGACCAATCTGTCTGGCCGGTCGTCACCTTGACATATTTGCCATCAGAAACCGCAGGCTGTTTCGCGCCGCAGCGGGAGCAGGCCCCATCCTTATAATCGTGGCCCAGTGCAGAGACTGTGGTGGCATAGATCCGGTTTTTGCAGGCCGAATCAGAGAATTTGACGCGGCAGGAGCTGCACTGCCAGTATTCCAACGTTCCATCGGTGGTGCAGGTGGGAGCTACAGCGGCATGGTGGGTAGCCTGCTCATGGGTGCAGGTGGCGCTGCCACCGCCGGATGGGGTGCACAGGTTTTCCGGAACTTCCCTGCCGAAGACCATCCACGCAAGCTCCGGATAATCGATGAATACATTGCGGTTGCCCTGCACGTTCTCGACCTGATCGTTGCGTCCCATTTCCCATTCGTCCACCGGATCCAGCTCCATCCACTGAAGGAGGGTATCCAGACTTTCGATGACTTTTTTACCATCCGAACCACTGGTGGAGCCGGTATTCTGGAACAGGTTGGGCTCTTCCCAGCGGCACCAGACATACAGGAAAATCCGGGCCACATCGCCCTTGAATTCGTCATTGACTTCTACCGTGCCATTATTGCCACCGCTGGTGGCAATATAGAGCAAATTCTTTCCATTGAAAGATCTCGTATCATAGTCTGCGATCACGCCGCGCACATTGCCCATGGTATAGCTGCTGCGGGCAGTGTTGACATCGCCGTTCGTCGGGCGCAGATGGTGCAGATCCGAGCCGCCGCCGCTTTGGTTAAAGGTTCCGTGGCTGTTGGGCCAGACATGCTCCCGGTTCATTTTTGTAACGCCCTCGCCGTAGAAGAGCTCATATGAATTGGGAACATCGGCGCTGGAGTCCGTATAGGTCCAGTAATCCTGCAGGCCGCCATAATTTACGCTATTTGTATGGGTCGATGTCATCAGGGTATGCAGTGCCTGATACAGCTGGTTGTCGTCCGTATCGGCACAGTTGGTTGTGCCGCCGGCCGTGGCGGAAAGGATATCCCAGGAATACTGGCCGGTGTAATAGTCCAGCGCCTGATCGCTCAGGGAGGTACAGGTCTCATTTCTTTTGCCTGTATTGTATTGCAGCTTTCCTGTGGCTGCGTGGGCCCGCTGCGGCAGTGCGCCGGCCAGCACCGACAGCACCATCACAAGCACCAGCAGCACAGACATGGTTCGCTTTGCGGACTGGATCATGGAAAAATCGCCCTTTCTTTATTTGATAGCTCATGCATTATATCACACCTCACCCCGGAATGGAAGAGCCATTTCGCCGGTTTCCGTGGTTTTTCGCCGCAGCCTGATCCGCGAACCTTTTGCCGATTGAATCAGAGCTTTCAAAAAAACAAGCCATTGCGAACCAGTCCGCGCCACTGGTGTGGCATCCCCCCGGATTTTCCTTCCGCCCATTGTAGGGGGCGGCGCCCTCGACGCCCCGCCTGTTCGATGACCGACTGGCCGGATGATTGCCGTAGAGGGCGGGTGCCGAGGCATTGTCCCCTTCGGTGACGCTTCCCCAGAGGGGAAGGCAGAGGGCCGATGTAGGCTTTTTCGGAAAAATGCACCGGAGGACGGCTTTTTGACCATCCTCCGGTGCAGATTTTACTGTGGTTTTTTCTGTGCGCCGGTCAGGGCCCGGCACAGCCGCGCGACACGGCTGGCATTGATCAGCAGCTGCTGCCGGGACACGGTTCCATTCTTCAGCCCCCGCAGAATGCTCTTATAATCGCCCTTGCCGCCGGGCATGACCAGATCGCCACCCGCTGCGGCGATATCCGCCGCTTTCGCCGGTGCGTGGCGGCCCTGGCTGAGTATACCGGAGGCCACCAGCCAGTCCGTCATCACGATACCCTGATAACCGCACTCGCAGCGCAGAAAATCCTCGATCAGATCCCGCCGCTGGGAGGTATGCACCCCGTTGAGCAGGTTGTAGGAGCTCATCAGCGCATGGGGTTGTGCCTTGCGGATGCAGATTTCAAAGCCCCGCAGGTAAATCTCCCGCAGTGCCCGCTCGCTGATCATGCTGTTGTTGCCGTTGCGGTTGGTTTCCTGATTGTTGGCGACAAAATGCTTGATGGTGGTGCTGCAGCCGGGATGCTGCTGCACTCCGAGGGTGAGCGCCGCGGCGAACTCGCCGCTGAGCAGCGGATCCTCGGAAAAATATTCGAAATTCCGCCCGCAGCGGATATCCCGGTGGATATTCAGCGCCGGTGCCAGCCAAAGATGCACGCCGAAGCGCTCCATCTCCGCTCCCACCAGATCACCGCACTGCTTCGCCAGCTCCAAATTCCAGCTCTGGGCCACCGCCGTACCGATGGGAATTGCCGTGGCATACTGATCGTAGACCGTGGCGTTTTTCTTTGGCTTCGGGTTAAGCATGGACATGATCGCGGCAGCGGGTGCCGGCACAAAATCGAGTATGGTGGCGGGCATGGTCTCTCCGATGGCGTGGGCACCCTTGCGATCGATGGTGTAGTGCCGGCTCAGACGCAGGCCGGCCGGGCCGTCCGCCATCACCAGGGGCGTTACACCCTCCACCATGCCGGTGGTCTCCCCTGCCGCGCCGGCCACATGGGAGCTGGCGTTGCCGATGATGCTCAGCACCCCCATGCCGGCGCTGAACGCGCCCACGTTGAGATAGGCCAGCTGCGCATCCGGGAGCTGACGCACCTGCTCGTCAACGGGATACTGGGCATCATAGGAAATCCGCTCCGTTTCAATGGCCTCCGGCTCCACGTTCAGCACGCTCACGCCCTCCTGCAGCTGCACTGCGGGGCGAAGCTCCGGCTTCCAGTCAACATGCGCAGACTCACCGCCGATGTGGCGCACCCGGCGAACCTCCACGGTACGGGAAAGGCGAACGGCGGCGCAGACGGACGTATCGGCGCTGCTGGTGCCAAGGCGCAACACATAATCCCCCTGCTCCAGCACATAGGCAGAGCGCTCCGTATCAAAAGATGCCAGCTGCGTCAGGTCAAAGGACAGCTCCACCGTCCGGCTCTGTCCCGGCTCCAGCTGCTCTGTTTTCCGGAAGGCCGCCAGTGTCTGCCACGGCTGATCCAGCCTGCCCTCCGGCACGCTGACATACAGCTGCACCACTTCCCGGCCGGGACGGCTGCCCGTGTTTTTCACCGTGGCGCGAACCGTCACCCGGCTGCCCTCCACGGCCGCATTCTCCGCCGCCACGACAAAGGTGGTATAGGACAGGCCGAAGCCGAAGGCAAACAGCGGCTTTTCCCCAACGGAGTCAAAATACCGGTAGCCGACATACACGCCCTCCCGGTAGCAGGTATCTTCCGTCCGGCCGAAATCTCCGGCATGGCAATACCGCTCGACAGGGGCCCATGTGGTGGTCAGCTTGCCGCTGGGATACGCCCGCCCCAGTAGCAGATCCGCCAGCACCGTGCCGGTGTCCACACCCAGCTGGGACAGCACCAAAACATTGCCGATCTCCCCCAGCTCCGACAGATCCACCGGGCCGCCGGCGTTGATCACCAGCATAAAGCGGGAATACTGCCGGTTCAGGGCCAGAATATCCCGTTTTTCCGACTGGGTCAGCCGAATGTCACCGGCCACGTCCGCCCGGTCATTGCCCTCGCCGGAGATGCGGGACAACACATATACCGCCGTATCCCCCGCGCCGTCCAGTGGCAGCGTATACTCCGGCTCCGGCATGACGGCCCCCATGCCCTCCACGATCACATTGGTGTGCTTTTCTTTGGCCCGGGCCTTGACATCCTGAATAAACTGCTTTTTGGCCGCAACGCGGACATTGTCATACCCATCCAGCCACCCATCGGTGGTGACGGTAAAGCCCGCCTCCCGCAGGCCCTGCTCCACGGTGACAAAATAGCGGGAATTGACCTCGCCGGAGCCGGTGCCGCCCTTGGCCGTGTTTCGCGCGCCGTTTCCGTACAGGGCCAGCTCCCCCGCCTGCTCCAGCGGAAAAGCGCCGTTACAGCGCAGCAGCACGGTACATTCCGGCAGCAGCGCCCGCAGGCGAAGCAGATGCTCCTTTTCATATGGCTGCAATTGCATGGTGATCTTCCTCCCATATTGCCGGGCCCATGGCGACCGGCAGCATTATCTTTTATTATGCACGAAACACGCCACAATTGCAACCGCCAGTTGGGGGGAATCCGTCAGAAATGCGACAAAAACAGGAAAAATGTTCACTTGCGCCCCGTCACCAGAAAACCCGCTGTCATTGCGAAATAAGTGCGCACACTGGTTCACAATGACATATGTCTTTTCCGCACATCTTGTAGGATCCCGCATCCTTGACAAAGGTCAACAACATACAAAAACCTGATTTGTCAAATGACAAATCAGGTTTTTATGGCTCCCCCTGTTGGACTCGAACCAACGACCTGCGGATTAACAGTCCGTCGCT
>CAZMBL010000070.1:0-9337 GCA_964564605.1 uncultured Oscillospiraceae bacterium | reverse complement strand
GAATGAACACGGGGAGGGTGTACTTCTTTGTGTTCTGCATATACAGCATGACCTTCTGGTACATATTCCAGTAGCCCACGCCGTAGAGCAGCACTTCCGTGGCCAGATTCGCCTTGGAAAGCGGCAAATAGATCCGGGTCAGCAGACGGAACTCGCCGCAGCCGTCGATCCGGGCCGATTCCGCCAGATCCTCGGGAATGGACTCGAAGGAGGAGCGCATGATCATCATGTTATAGGTGCTGATCAGGCCCGTCAGCCAGATGGACCAGTAGGAATCGATCAGGTTCAGATTCCGCACCAGCATGAACGTGGGGATCATACCGCCGCCGAAGAGCATGGTAAAGGTTGCGAAGAAGGAGATTTTTCTTCTCTGCCACAGATACTTCTTGGACAGAGGGTAGGCGCAGAGGATCGTCGCACCCACGCTCAGCACCGTGCCCACTACGGTCAGGATCACGGAGTTCGTGAAGTACTGCACCAGATTGTTCCGCTTCAGCAGCATATTGTATGCCGCAAAGGTGATATCCACAGGCCACAGGAAGACCTTGCCCGCATCCAGCGCGGCGCCGGAGCTGAGGGATGCCGCCAGAGAGTACAGCACCGGGACCAGGCACAGGCAGCACAGGAACACGATCACCACGTGGACGACCACGAACACTACTTTTTCATCCGTTGTTTTTCTCATTGTGAATTCCTCCCTTTCCCGTGGCTCAGAACAGGGAGCTGTCGTTCTTTCTGGCCAGCCAGTTGGTAAAGATAACCAGGATCAGGCTCAGCACAGAATCGAACAGACCCATAGCCGTGGAGATGGAATAGTAGCCCTTGCGGACGCCCATTTCGTAGTTGAAGACGGAAACCACATTGGTCATCTGGGCAACGGCATCGTTGGACATGACATAGATCCGGTCGAAGCCCACGCTGGTGACCTTGCCGATGGCCAGGATGAACATCATCACGATGGTCGGCAGCAGGCAGGGCAGGGTGATGCGGGTGATCTGCTGCCACTTGCTGGCGCCGTCCAGCTTTGCCGCTTCGTAGTAGCTGGGGTCGATGCTGGTCAGGGCCGCCAGATAAATAATGGCGTCGTAGCCCATTTCCTTCCAGATGCCCGTACCCAGATACACCGCCAGCCAGGAATTCCACTGGGTCAAAAATCCGATCTTCTCAAATCCAAGGGAGTTGATCAGGGTATTGACCGGGCCCCGGAAGGAGAAGAAGATGATGACGATACCGCCCAGAATGACCCAGGAGAAGAAATGGGGCAGATAGAGGATGGTCTGGCTGATCTTTTTGAAAATCTTGTTCGTCACTTCGTTGAGCATGATCGCAAGGATAATGGGGAACGGGAAGGAGACGAACACGGTCAGAATGCCGATCTTCAGGGTATTGCCGATGATCTTGACCATGTTGGGCGTGCTGAAGATCATTTTGAAGTTCGCAAGGCCCAGCCATTCACTGCCCAGAAGACCGTCCTTCAGGCGGTAATTCTGGAACGCCATCACAAGACCGAACATGGGTCCGTAATGGAACACCGCATAGTACAGCAGCGGCACGATCAGCATGATAAACAGCGGCAGGTTCCGCCGGAAATTGGCTCTGCGGCGGATCCGTGCAGGATCCAGTGTCACAACCTTGGGTTCTTTGGATTTGATTTTCGCCATGATCTCACTCCCATTTGCAAGCGTGTTAACAATATGATAACATTTTCGGTTTCAGGAAAACATGAACAATATTCGTTTGGCTTTAGACAAATTTCGTCAGTTCCAACAATCCGCTTCTGGGAACCGGTACTTCCGTTATGCCATTTGCCAAAATCCGCCGTTCTTCCCGGACAGGGTGTCCCATGCAGTCCCATACCCGCATCCGAACCTCGGTCTCTTTATCCACAGAAAGGAACAGCTTTGCCTGCTTCGCTCCGTTGACGATGCGGCATCTTCTGCTCAGATCCGGATACAGGATCTTGTCCCGGGCGTACACAGCCATGATCTCCTCTTCTTCATCCCGGGCCTTGACCACAGGATAGAGATACTGGGGCTCCAGAGGGATCAGCTCCCCTTCCTGAAGCACCTTCCGGTTCTCCCGGGCAAAGTTCAGCCAGAATTCCGTCATTTCCCGATGCTCCGGTGTCAGCTCCCCGGGCGCCTTGGAAAACTGGGTCACGCCGAACAGGGTGTTGAGGATCTGCAGCGCCGCATCCTCCACCGTCTCCCCGTCATGCCAGGTGATCATATCCGAATGCACCGCCGTGGTGCCGCTGATCAGCCGCAGATCGATGATCCCCACCCGGTTGGTGGTGATGTCGCTGGGGCAGTCGGAAACCCGGAAGATATTGCCGAACCGGCGCATTCCCGGGCCGATGTAACGCTGCCGGAACTCGATCATAAGATCGGGCTTGATGGCTTTCAGGCGCTCCATCACGTCGGTCATCAGCCGCTCCGTGGCTTCCTGAACGCAGTGGTAATCCATGCCGGGGCGAACCTCGTCATGGGGCATCATTTTAAACCGGTCAATGAAATCCAGCTTCAGGCCGTCCAGATCATAGGTCCGGAGGGCATGTTCATAGATCCCGATGAGGAACTCCCGCACCTCGGGATATCGGGGGTCCAGGACACCGGTGTGATTCCGCTCCACCTTGCAGAGGATCTTATCCTGAAACCGCTCCCAGTTTTTGGAGTAATAGCCCACAAAGGGAACGCTGAACCAGAGAATGTACTTCATTCCAAGCTCATGCACCGCCTTCACATGGGCGGCCATGTCCGGGATTTTTCCCGGGTACACTTCCCAGTCTCCGGTATAGCCATAGCCGCCGCTGCCGTCGGCAGTCTGCCAGCCGTCATCCACAATAATGGCATCCATTCCCAGCTTCTTCGCTTCCCGGCAGTCCGCTTCCAGAAGATCGCTCCGGATATCCTGATGATACCGGTACCAGGAGGAATACATGGGCATCCGGGCCGTTTCCGGCACCTCCATGGGCCGCAGCTCCAGAACCTGCTCCCACCACTGCCGCACATCGTCCAGCACACGGTAATACGGGATCTTCCGGAAGTCCGCCCGGACCCGCAGCACAGTGCCGCTTCGGCCCACAAACTGCTTCAGGCCCATGGAGATCTCTCCGGAAATGGTATTCCGGCCGTCATCCACGCCGAACTGGACGCTGGTCACCTTCCTGACCTCATCGGTGGCAAAGGTAAACGTGTTCTGATCCTCCCCGTTAAAAAGGAGCGCCAGCGGTGCAGAACCTGTGAGCATGGAGTTGATATTCAGGCGCCAGTCCGCATCCAGCACACGCCTGGCCCGGGAATCGGGGTGCCACATATACTGAACATCAATAAGGGGCAGTTCCCAGCACAGGACCACCCGGGCAGATTCATCCTTCGCCTGCTCTTCGTCCCAGTTCAGGGTGAAGATATACTCGTAAACATCCGCCTCCGGCGTTTTCTTCTCCAGCCCGGCTGTCAGATCGATGTTAGACGTGACCACCAGATCCGGAAACCGGATCGTATTTTTCAGATACTGTCTCATACGCTTCTCCCATGGGGAAACCCCGCCTTTTTTCACGGTATCATCATAGCATTGATTTTCTTTGGGTCATATGGACAATCTTTGGTTTCTCTTTAGATTGCTTTTGTTTTTTCCTAATTCATGTCAAAAATCATCGTGTAAAACTGTGCAGACTGCACAAAACCCGGATGCCGTTTCCGGCATCCGGGTTTTTCTGTGTGTTAAGAACGGAACTTCTCCCGAACCGCGTAATACGCCGCCTTCGGTCGGCGGTATTCGTCCAGGATTCCTTTGTTGTTAAAGCCCCGGCCCCGGGAAAATCCCATTTCCGGGCAGGTCCGCAGATCGCAGAATTGCCACACGAAACTCCCGGCGATCTCGTCCCGGCTCTCAAACAGCGCCAGGCAGTACCGCAGAAGCTCCGCCTGATATTCCTCGCTCCACTTGCTCTTTTCCGTATCATGGACGCCGTAAATCGCCGCGGCGCCAAATTCGCTGATGATCAGGGGTTTTTCTGTCAGCCCCAGCTCCGCCCTGTGCCCCAGAAACGTCCGGAGGAACGTGTCCCACTGCGTCAGCTCTCCTTCGTACCAGCCGAAGTATTTGTTCACGCAGATCACGTCCGTCCAGGCAAGGCAGCGGTCGTTCATGGGCTGAGCCGTGGCATACACCACCAGCCGTCCGCCGCCGTTTTTCTTCAGAAAGGTATAGTATGCCTGCGTCATGGCTTCCGCCTCGGCTGTGTCCGTCAGAATCTCGTTATGCATTCCCCACAGCACAATGGAAGGATGATTGTAATACTGACTGACCATTTCCCGGTGCATCTGCATTCCCCGGTCCAGAACCAGAGGATCTCCCAGAGTCTCCCGGGAAAATCCGCCGCCCCAGATGGGAATCTCACTCCAGAAAAGCAGTCCCTGCTCATCCATGTAGTCCAGAAACATCCGGGATTGGGGATAATGCGCCCCCCGGACCGCATTACATCCCAGATCCCGAATCAGATCCACGTCCCGGAGCATCCGGGACGGAGGAAATGCAAACCCAAACTCCGGATATTCTTCATGGCGGTTGATGCCGTGGAAGGTAACCGGCTTGCCGTTGAGCAGAATTTTTCCATTCTCCACAGCGATGGTGCGGAATCCCACCCGATCGGTCAGGTCATCCGTATCCGTGCGGACGCACACCGTATACAGCTTCGGGCGGCCCGGTTCCCACAGTACGGGATCCTCCATGCGAAAGGCGGGCAGCGCCACCGCACTCCGTCCGGCGGGCAGGGAAAGTGTCCCCGTATAGACGGGATGACCGTCCATGGTGATCGTCAGGCCGGTATCCTCGGTGCCGTCTTCCCGGAAGCAGTCCAGCACAAAGCGGCATTCCGCTTCCCGCAAATCTTCCGAAAGGGTGTACTCCATCCGGCTGCGCAGAACGCAGGTCCCCGTCAACAGTTCCAGGGTCACATCCCGGATAATGCCGCCGTAATGGTACCAGTCCACCCGCTTCTGGGGAATGGACTGCCCGTCAAACCGGTTATCCACCCGAAGGATCAGCCTGTGATCCCCCGGGGACAGAGACGGGATCAGAAAATCGAAGGTGGTGAAGCCGCCGTAATGGTCCCCCAGATACGCCCCGTCCAGCCATACCTTTCCATAGGTCAGCACCCCGTCAAAACAGAGCCGGGCGCAGCCTCCGGGACTGAAAAAACGCTTTTCATACCAGACGGCCCCCTCGTAGTCACGAAGGCCCTGTTCCCCGTTCCAGACTGAGGGAACCACCACCGTCCGTCCTTCGTTCAGCCCACGGAACCAGGCTTCCGTCTCTCCCAGATCCTCCGGATCCGGAAGAAGGCGCCATGGACCGTTCAGGCTGTGTACCGGTCTGCGGGTATGCTCGTCAAACAGTCTTGCCACAGCGCTTCTCCCGGGTCATACGCCCAGACTGATCCGGTCGATGAGATCCAGTTCCTCCTGGGTAAAGTGGGTGTTCCGGGCAGCCTGGATGTTATCCAGTACCTGCTCCGGCCGGGACGCTCCCGCCAGTACGCTGGTGACGATGCCGTCCCGGAGGATCCAGCTCAGGGCCATCTGGGCCAGTGTCTGACCACGCTGGGCAGCGAGGTCATTGAGCCGGCGGATCTGCTCCAGACGCTGCTCCGTCAGGGCGCTCTCCTTCAGGAAGCGTCCGTCGGTCATCATGCGGCTGTCTGCGGGAATGCCCTTGAGGTACCGGTCCGTAAGCAGGCCCTGAGACAGAGGCGAGAAGGCGATGATGCCCTTGCCCAGTTTGGCGGAGGTCTCCTTCAGGCCGTTGTTTTCAATGGTCCGGTTGAAAATGGAGTAGCTGTTCTGATTGATGACAAAGGGGACCCGCATTTCCGTCAGAATGGCGGCAGCTTCCTCCATCCGGGGTCCGTTATAATTGGAAAGGCCCACATACAGCGCCTTGCCGGACTGCACCGCCGTGGCAAGCGCTCCCATGGTCTCCTCCAGCGGGGTATCCGGGTCGGGTCTGTGATGATAGAAAATATCCACATACTCCAGCCCCATGCGCTTCAGGCTCTGGTCCAGACTGCTCAAAAGCTGCTTCCGGCTTCCCCACTCCCCGTAGGGGCCGGGCCACATCCAGTAGCCGGATTTGGTGGAGATGATCAGCTCATCCCGGTGGGCCCCCAGCTCCTCTTTGAGAATGCGGCCGAAATTGCGCTCGGCCGCGCCCTCCGGGGGGCCGTAATTATTGGCAAGATCAAAATGGGTGATACCATGGTCAAAGGCCGTCAGGCACATCTGGCGCATATTGTCGAAGCTGCCGGTGTCGCCAAAATTGTGCCACAGACCGAGGCTGACGGCAGGCAGCTTCAGCCCGCTGCTGCCGACCCGGTTGTAGGGCATGGTATCATAGCGGTTTTCCGATGGACAATACATGGTTCTTCCTCCGTTGTTTGTAGTGTTACACGTTTTTCAGCAGTGGAATTTGTCCTCTTCCCGGGGCTTGCGCCGGGCTTCCATAGCCTGCTTCATGGCGGCCTTCCGGGCATAGATGGCGGCAACCTCCGCCTCGATATCCCTGGGCGGGTAGTTCAGGCCGCTGCGCAGGGCCTGCACCATCTGCTCCGTGCGGTTGCGGATCTTGTATTCCTTGCCGTCCATAATAAACACATTGCCGGTCTGGCCGAAGATCAGCTGCACATGGTTTTCCACGCAGGCATCATATACCTTTTTCACCCATTCATAGTGGAGCGGGCGGGAGCCGAGGTAGTTTTCGCCCCCGGCCAGCACCGTTTCGATCTTGCCGGTGGCCAGAAAACCTCCAATGTCGATTTCCCCGATGAAGGGCTTGAGGCTCACCCAGCGGTGCCTGGCGGGCAGTTCCAGCAGATAGGGGATGCGCTGCTCCAGCCGTTGCTGATTTTCGCAGGAGACGGAGAAGGACACATTGTCCCAGCCGTCGCCCCAGTCTGCGGGCAGGCACTGGCGGATCCGCTCCGCCCGCTTGGTCAGCAGAGAAAAGGTTACATCCGGACGGCGGCGAATCATGTCCCACGCTTCATCCCGCCAGGCGTCAGCCTCCTCCAGAAAGAAATCGCTGGCCATGCACACCCGGACAAAGGAGCCGGCGGGCAGCTTATAGTTGCCGCTGCGGTCTTTTTTGATGGGCAGGGTGAAATCGGATTTGTTTTTCAGCACCTCGTTGGTGTCCCGGCCGTAGCGCTTGTCCAGAAAATAGGCGTAGCAGTTTTTGCAGCCCTCGCTGCATTTGTGGCAGCCGTGCCACGGGTTCCAGATTTTATCGTTGAGATCCATATTATGTTCCTCCTTACAGTTCGATGGTTTGCGTCCGCTGGTCTGCAAACCATTGCGCCTGCTGACCGGTGAATTTCAGAATGCAATAGTCGGGGTCGGTGACCCCCTGCCGGTAAAATCGGGTGAAAAAGGGCTTCCAGAACCGCGCTTTCGTGGCCGGATCTGTGCAGACCTCCATGGTGCCCTTGAGTTCCGCCCCCTGAAAACGCCTGCCCTTTTCGTAGAAATAGACACAGGCTTTGGGGTTACACCGGTAGTGGCGCACCTTCCGGGAGGAGGTGTAGGTGGCAAACCAGATCACATTTTCCTCGATGCACACCGGCTGGATCAGCGCCCGGGTGGCCGGGTAGCCGTCCTCGCCCACGGAGGAGAGAATGGATGTTTTCTGCCGGGAAATGAATTCGTACAACAGCGATTTTGTCAAGGTCGCTCGCTCCTTTCCGCTTCCAGAATCTGCACCGCGCGTTGGGTCAGGCTGACCAGTGTGTCGAAATCCGCCTGCCCCATGGCATCGATGAGGGCGTTGAGATGCCGGTTTGTCTCCGCCTGCGCCGCCTGCACCAGCTCCTGTGCCTTGGAAGTCAAACGCACATCGCAGGCCCGGCGGTCATCCGGGGCGGTGTCTTTTGTGATGTAGCCCTCCTTTTCCAGCGTGGCCAGCAGCGCCGTGACCATGGGCCGGGAAACCCCCAGCCGCCGGGCCAGCATGGCGCAGGTGTGGGGGCCGGGGAAGGCCGAGAGGATGTTCAGCACCGCCATTTCGCTGGGCCGGATGGGCAGGCTTTTCTTCAGCTCCATATAATTCCGGCTGAATTTGGAAAACGCCGCATTCGCGCGCAGATATCGATCCATAAAAGCCCCCCTCCCGAAAATAGTTCATCTAGGTTAACTTTATAATACCACGCCCCCCACCCTTTGTCAAGCCGCACAAAACCGGATAAGAGAGAGTAAAAAACATGTGTCATTGCGAACCAGTCCGCGCCACTGGTGTGGCAATCTCCCGGATAGCGGTGCAACCCGCCCCACCGTCACTATTTCAATCGCTTAGCGAAGCCAAGCACCACTTCTCTCTTCTCTTTCCCCCTTTCCCCATTGCGGAAAAGGGGAAAGGAGATACTGCCATTATGGTGTGTTGTCCGGCCGGGGGTGGGGGAGGAGATGTTGCAGGGCCATGGCGGCGAAGGGGGACAGGAGCATGCCGGTCAGCCCCAGCAGGCAAAAGCCGGCGTAGGCGGCGAACAGGGTCAGCAGCGGATCCACCCCCAGCTCCCGTCCCACCAGCCGCGGCTCCAGCACTGAGCGCAGTAGCCACGCCACCGCATAGACCCCCAGCAGTCCGATGCCCCGGGGAGTGTCCCCCTGCAGCAGACACACAAGGCTCCACGGCAGCAGCACCGTGCCGGTTCCCAGCACGGGAAATGCGTCCACCAGCGCGATCACAGCCGCCAGTGGCAGGGCGTGGCCGATGCGCAACAGGAAAAATCCGGCGCTGAGGACGCAGAAGGTCAGCCCCATCAGCTTTCCCTGCGCCAGCAGCCATCCGCCAACGGCTCGACGGGCTGTCCCCAGCGCGGGCAGCCAGCGCTCCCGCCACACCGGCGGCAGCTTCCGCCGCAGCTGCGGCAGCCGGGCGGAGATCATACAGCCGGACACCACCGCCGTCACCAGCACCAGCGCCCACTGGGACAGGGTACCAACCAGACCGGTTGCGGCCCGTGGAATGTGACTGACGGCCTGATCGAGCATGGCCGACCCATCGGAAAACAGCCGCTCCACGTTCCCCTGCGCGGCGGCCTGCATCGTCTCGGGCAGCTGTCCGGTCAGCGTCAGCAGCCACTGCCGCACAATGGCCAGCCCCTGCCCGATGGCATCGGCCAGCCGTGGAAGCAGCGCCCAAAGCCGCCCCAGCTGCCGCAGCAGCAGCGAACCAAGCAGCACCGTCACCGCCGCCAGCAGCACAAAAAAGCAGCCGACCCCCACTCCCCCCACCAGCCGCGGCTCCAGCACTGAGCGCAGTAGCCACGCCACCGCATAGACCC
>CAZMBL010000069.1:0-9769 GCA_964564605.1 uncultured Oscillospiraceae bacterium | reverse complement strand
GTTCAGCTGCTTGGCCAGGTTGATATCGTCCGCGGTCTCAGCGCCCAGCTTCTGGCCATAGGCCAGTGCCACGGAAGCGCCAACGGTCTTGTAGTTTTCGTTCTTGGCGGACATGATCAGCACATTCTTGCCCTGCAGGGCCTCCGCGATCTTGCTGAACAGCTCGCCGTCCTTTTCGATGTTCTTGCAGCCCAGAATCACAATGGGCATGGAAACAGCCTCTGCCACGGCCTTGGCATCGGCCACGCAGTCCTCCACGGAGCGGTTGGCACCGTTGGGATCCGCGGACTCGAAATGCAGGCACAAAAAGTCCGCGCCGGGCATGGTCTCGGCCTTCTTAGCCCGCTCAGCCATGGTGGTGCAGCCGGCATAGAAATCAGCCAGACCCGGAGTGGTCCAGTTCGCAGCCGCATCGGAGATCTCCACGCCGATCTTGGGCGCATGCTCGATGGGTGCATCGAAGGTGTAGAAGGGCAGCACATTCTGTCCGCCGATGACGATAGCCTTGTCACCGGTGCCCAGCGTTACAGCATTGATCTTGCCGCTGTAGGGTGCCGTCTTGGGTGCGAAAGACATAGTAATTTCCCCCTTGGTTGTTTTTGATGAGAATATATCTATAATCATGCGGAAAGTGTCCGCAGAATTACCGGTAAAAACCTTTTTTATGGTAAAGCGGTCAAAGTCCCAGCTCGTCCACGATCTTTTTCAGTGCAGCCTTCATCGGGTCGCTCTCCGGCAGCTGGGCGGAGGGTTCTCCGGCGCAGTCGCAGCGGTAAACCGCGTCGTCATGGGGCAGAACGCCCAGCAGGGTCAGCCCCTGCTTCTCGATTTCCTGCTTCACGCCCTCTTCCAGCACGCCGCCGGGGGCCCGGTTGACGATCAGGCCCATGCGGGTGGGATTGAGGTTCATTTCATTAACCATCTGGGCAATGCGGCCTACGGCCTGAATGCCACGGCGGGAGCAGTCGGAAATCAGCAGCATGGTGTCCACATGGGGCAGCGTGCCACGGGCCACATGCTCCAGCCCGGCCTCGTTGTCCATCACCACATAGGAATAATTGCTGGCGTATTTGGTCATCAGGCTCTGCAGCAGGCCATTGACGAAGCAATAGCAACCCTTGCCCTGTGTCCGGCCCATGACAAGCATATCAAAATCGTCTTCTTCGATCAGGGCGGAGTTGAACTTGAAATCGGCATAGTCGGCCTTGGACATGCTCTTGGGAATGGTGCCCTGCAGCTCGGCGTTGGCAATTTCTTCCCGGATGGAGCCCAGGGAAGTTTCCACCTCCACACCCAGCACCTCGTTGAGATTGCTGTTGGCATCGGCATCCACCACCAGCACGGGGCCGGCCTTCTTTTTACACAGATAATCGATCAGCATGCCGCAGGTGGTGGTTTTCCCAACGCCACCCTTTCCGGCAACCGCTATTGTATGAGGCATGGTATTCCTCCTTCTTCGGCGTGTGACTTGCAGGCGCAGAGCGCCATATTGATACGAATATATCGTATCATATCCGGCGCAAAAATTCAACCACTATTTTCACGAAAAACTACTTTTCCCGCCCGTTGTCCACGAGGCGTGGACATTAAGCATCATTTATGGCCCCTTCGGGAAATTTCTAAGATTTCCTGCAAAAAAGCGCAAATTCATACTAGAAACTTTTATCGATATATGTTATACTGAAAGCGATTTATGCGTGGAATGTAACATTCCACTGTCATACACACTTTTTTAAGGAAGTGATCCATTGGAAAACCATACCAAGTATCAGCTCAAAAGCCCCGATGAGCTGACGCAGCTGCTGTCGCAGGTGGACGATCTGTTCGTCATCAGCTGCAAAAAGTGCTTCCGGGAATACACCACCGGGCAGGAACCGGAAACACAGGCCTTCACCGCCATGGCCGCCGAAATGGGAAAGAACATCACCGGCACCGCGCAGGTGGATTTTCTGTGCAACGCCACCCATACGGACAAGTCCCTTGCGGCCCTGATTCCCGAGGGCACACGGCACATTGCCGTCATCTCCTGCGGTCTTGGCGTGCAGACGGTGGCCCAGCTGTCCGGCCGCTCCACCCTGGCCCTGTGCGACTCGGTGCGTGCCACCGGTCACCACGGCATGGCCCTGACGGACAAAGCCTGCGACGCATGCGCCCAGTGCTATCTGAACATGACCGGCGGCATCTGCCCCATTGTGGACTGTTCCAAGAGTCTGGTCAACGGTCAGTGCGGCGGCGCGAAAAACGGCAAGTGCGAGGTCAGCCCCGACAAAGACTGCGCCTGGCAGAAAATTCAGGAGCGTCTTGCCGCCCAGGGTCGTCTTTCCGAGCTGGCTGCCCAGCCGGTGCAGGTGCGTGATTACGGCAAGATCAATCACCGCCGCATCAGCGAATACGTCAGTGCCATCCGCCAGAGCCGTCTGGACGGCTACTACGGCGGCGTGCATCCTGTGGAAAACAAGGAGCCGACGGAGCATCTGCCCCTTCGCCCCTTCCCTGCCCCGCAGGAAGCTGTCATTCCCCTGTCCATGCATCTGGGTGCCCCGGCTGCGGCCATCGTCAGCGTTGGGGAGCATGTATATGTGGGGCAGAAAATTGCGGAAGCCGCCGGCTTCATCTCCGCGCCCGTCCATTCCAGCGTCAGCGGTACGGTTATCGCCATTGAAGACCGTCCCCACGCGACCCGGGGCAGCTGCCCGGCCATTGTGATCCGAGCAGACGGCTTGCAGACCGTTGATCCCGCCATCCATCCCAACGCACCGCTGGAGGAGCTGACACCGGAGCAGATCGTGCAGATCGTCCGGGACGCCGGTATCGTCGGCATGGGCGGTGCGGGTTTCCCCACCTGCGTCAAGCTCCAGCCTGCCAAGCCGGTGGACACCGTGCTGCTCAACGGATGTGAATGCGAGCCCATGCTCACCGCCGATCACCGGATCATGCTAGAGTACGCAGACGATGTCATTCTCGGCATGAAGGCCATGATGAAAGCGGTCGGCGCCCAGCGGGGCATCATCGTCATTGAAGACAACAAGCCCGATGCCATTGAGCTGATTCGGCAGAAGCTGGCCGATCAGCCCGGTCTGGAGGTCTGCGCCGCCAGAACCAAGTACCCGCAGGGCGGCGAAAAAATGCTGATCAAGCGGGCGCTGGGCCGCAGCGTTCCCAGCGGCGGACTGCCCGCCGATGTGGGCGCCATCGTCAGCAACGTCAGCACCGTCAAAGCCGTGGCCGATGCCATCGTGACCGGTATGCCCCTGATCCGGCGAGCCGTCACGGTGACCGGTGCGTACATCCCCCACCCCGGCAATTTCATGGTGTCCGTCGGCACCTCGACTGCCGATCTGGTGGCCGCCTGCGGCGGCATTTCGGAGGGCGATATCACCGTCAAGGCCGGCGGCCCCATGATGGGCTTCCCCCTGACCACCCTGGATGTACCCATTATGAAGGGCAGCAACGGTATCATCACCGTGCCCACCGATCGCCCGGAACCGCAGCCGTGCATCCGCTGCGGCCGCTGCATGGATGTGTGCCCGATGGAGCTGAAGCCGCTGTACTTTGCCGACTCCACGCTGGAGCCCGCCGCCCTCAAACAGCTGCGCATCATGGACTGCATGGAGTGCCGGTGCTGTGAATACATCTGTTCTTCCAAAATTCCGCTGGTCAGCCTGATCAAAACCGGCAAGGCCGCAGTAAAGGGGATGAAATAATATGCTGATCACAGAAATGAAATCCGCAGAGCTTCTGCGTACACAGCTGCACGGCAGCGTGTTTCTGATCCGCTGCCACGGCTGCCGGGAGGTGCATTTCCCTCTGGAACAGGCCGATGCCTTCTGCCATGAGCTGGAGCAGGCCGGTCTGGTGACCGGCAGCATGACCACCGACTACATCTGCAATCCGGAACTTCTGCGCCAGCGTCTGGCCGGTCATACTGATGCCATTGAAAAGGCCCAGACCATTCTGGTCTTCTCCTGCGGTGTCGGTGTGCAGACCGTTGCACGGATGTATGAAAGCAAACGGGTGTGCGCCGCCTGCGACACCATTGCCCTGCCGGGCTTTCAGGGTGTCACGCCCCTGCAGCACAGCTGCGGCCAGTGCGGCGAATGCTACCTGAATCTGACCGGTGGCATCTGCCCCATCACCGCCTGCTCCAAGAGCCTGCTCAACGGCCAGTGCGGTGGTGCGAAAAACGGCATGTGCGAAGTCGATCCCACCATGGAGTGCGGCTGGGAGCGGATCATCCGTGCCCTGACACAGGTTGGCCGTCCGGATGCGCTGAAGTGCCCCGTGCAGGTGCGCACCTACGCTTCCGGCGACTCGGTGAAGTAAAACAAATTTGATTAGGAGTAATGCATCATGAGAATTACCGAACTGTTTAATAACGGTGAGTTTGTCGTTACCGCCGAGGTCGGCCCTCCCAAGGGAATCCATCTGGAGCATCTGGTAGAGGAGGCAAAAACCCACCTGAGCGGCATCACCGCCGTCAATGTGACTGACAATCAGTCCTCCGTCATGCGCATGGGCAGCCTGCCTGCCTGCGTGGCCCTGAAAAACGCGGGCCTGACCCCCATTTTGCAGCTGACCTGCCGGGATCGCAACCGCATTGCCCTGCAATCCGAGCTGCTGGGTGCCGCCGCGCTGGGCATCGAGAATATTCTGTGCCTGACCGGCGACCATACCGTCATGGGCGATCATCCCGGTGCCAAGCCGGTGTTTGATCTGGACTCCGTTTCCCTGCTGCACACGGTGTGCGCGCTGGAAGCCGGTACCGATCTGAGCGGCAACGCGCTGGTTGGAGAGCCGCCCCGGTTTGCCAAGGGTGCCGTGGTGTCCCCCTGCTCCGACTCGGTGGATGCGCAGCTGGCCAAGATGGAGCGCAAGGTCATGGCCGGTGCAGAATATTTCCAGACACAGGCCGTATTTGACTCGGAGAAGTTCATCCAGTTTATGGAGAAGGCTTCCCAGTTCGGCAAGCCGGTGCAGCTGGGTGTGATCATCCCCAAGGGTGCCGGTATGGCCAAATTCATGAACAACAACGTCGCCGGTGTTCATGTGCCCCAGCATATGATCGATGAGCTGGCCGCGGACAAGGAGCGGGCCAAGGCCGGTATCACCGGTGTGGAAATCGCCGCCCGCATCATCCGGGAGTGCCGTCCCTACTGTCAGGGCGTTCACATTATGGCTCTGGGTTGGGAAGCCAAGGTTCCCAGTCTGCTGGAGCTGGCCGGAATTTGACCGCAACGGGGCTGCCGAACTTCGGCAGCCCCGCCTGTTTGTTTTCATAAAGCCTTCGTTTGCTCCCCTCACGCATTTTTTCACGGCGGCGACAAAAAAGGACTTGCTTTTTGTATGCGGGTCTGCTATAATGCATCCCATGCAGGGTTCGTATATCGGTAATACAACGGCTTCCCAAGCCGTGAAGGCGGGTTCGACTCCCGTACCCTGCTCCAAAAGAAACGACGATTTTCGCAGGAAAGTCGTCGTTTCTTTTTCTTCTCTTCTCTTTTGTTTGAAAAATCGTCGTACTCCCGGGGCGATATCATGTGAAAGATATCATTCAAAAGCCTGATTTGTCCGGCGGACAAATCAGGCTTTTATACTTCGTACAAATTTGAAATTCAACTGATTTTCTTCACAATGTAGAATTTATCCAGCTTGTCATCGTATAATCCAATCGCTTTTTTATTGTTGTAATCTTCCAATGTATACTTTGCAAATATGTTTCCTGAAAAGCAGGGATTTGTACATACCTGTTTTGAAACACCGTCATAGCAGATTGTTACGGTATAGTACACGTAACCCTTATACGCATAGGATGTGGAAACGTGATCAAGGGTGACTTCATATAGACGAAACTGTTTGTAATGCTGCAAGAGATATAGCATTTTGTACCCGTAAAACATGATGAAAGGCAGCAGTATTACACTGTAACTACATGATACGATCAGCCATGTTTCGAGCCTCAAAGTGAAATACGCGATATCATCCAGCCCGGTTACAACGACAGCCACGAACATCACGACAGACAGGATGATCCAGAGGCCCAGAATCCAGAAAAGCGTGTTCTTTCTCCACCCATACGAAACACTGTTTCTGATATCGTCTTTTGTCAGATTATTGTTCATAAAATCGCTCCTTGTCAATAAATACACCGCCACCGCGGGAACGTCTTTCGCAACGGAAACGAATGATGATTGTCCATTCCATGGCGGCTGTTCTTCTATTTCCCATCCCGGGCGGCTGCTTCCCGCTGGCGGCAAATCTGCGCCCAGCTGGGCATGGTGCTGAGCCTTTGGGTCAGGTCTTTCATGGCGGCGGGAATATCGATATTCTGGGGGCAAATCTTCGCGCACCTTCCGCAGCCAATGCAGGCAGAGGGTTTCTTTTCCTCCGGCAGAAACTCGATGCGCATGGCAACATTCACGGCAGCGGAAAATCGCAGCTCATTGTAGGCACTGATCATGCCGGGAATATCCAGCCCCATAGGGCAGCCATCGCAGCAGTAGCGGCAGGCCGTGCAGGGCACGGAGACCTTCATTCCCTCCGCAATGTCAAGAAGAACGGCTCTTTCCTCCCCGGTCAGCGGCTGCGGCGTCGTGAAGGTTTTCACATTGTCCACCATCTGGGCCATATCGCTCATGCCGGAGAGAACCATTGCCACATTGGAAAGCCCCTGCAGGAACCGGAAGCCCCACGAAGCAATGGACGCATCGGGCCGCAGGGCCTTGAGCCGCTCCTCGTCAGCATCGCCGAGCTTCGCCAGTCGTCCGCCCCGAACCGGCTCCATGACCCAAACCGGAATGCCCCGCCGGGTGAGCAGATCGTACTTTCCTTTCGCATCCTGCAATGTCCAGTCCAGATAGTTCAGCTGAATCTGGCAAAATTCCATATCCGCCCCGCATGCATCCAGAAACGCCTGCAGCCCCGGGGTTTGCGCATGCGTGGAAAAGCCAAGATGCCGGATCCTTCCCAGCCGCTTCTGCTCCCGGAAATAGTCCACAATGCCCCAGCGCGGATCCATGTAGACCTCCATGGATTTTTCATACACATTGTGCAGCAGATAAAAGTCGAAATACTCCACGCCGCACTTTTTCAGCTGCTCCTCAAAAATCGCAGCCGGATCATAGCCGGTGCTGCTGATCTGATGACCGGGATATTTGGTGGCAAGATAATAGCTCTCCCGGGGATACCGGCTCAGTACCCGGCCGATGACCCGCTCAGACTCGCCGCCGTGATAGGGATATGCCGTGTCAAAATAGTTTACCCCATGGGAAATGGCATAGGCGGCCATTTCGGCAACCTGCGCTTCATCGATGGTGCCGTCCGTCTTTGTGGGCAGGCGCATGGTGCCAAAGCCCAGCGCCGACAGCTTCTCACCCTGAAAATCATGGTAGATCATTTACACCCTCCTGCCCATTTCGTAAGCCTCGACCATGGCCGGGTGGCTGCGAATCTCGCCTTTCTGATAAACGCCGGTTCCGTAAATCACGCCCATTTCCCGGGCGCCTTCCACACAGTCGGCATAGCCACGCAGACAGGCCAGTGTGGTTTCCATGGCGGCCGGCGTATCCTCCGCCGCAGTCATGATATAGTAAAGCTCCTTGTCTTTCACTTCCAGCCACCGGGCCACACTGCGGTCGATGACGGCCTTGAGCTGGGCACCGATGGAGTAGAAGTAGACGGGGCTTGCCAGAACCAGCACATCGGCATCGATTATTTTCTGCAAAACCTCACCCATATCATCGTCAATGGCACATTTTCCTGACTTGCAGGCATAGCAAGCCCGGCAACAGGCGATTTTCTTTTCCGCCACGCGGATCTCCTCCACCTGATGGCCCGCTTCCAGTGCGCCATTCATAAATTCATCGCAGAGAAGATCGGAATTGCCGCCCTTTCTGGGACTTCCGGACAAAATCAGAACATTTTTCATTGCTGCACTCCCTCTTGCCTTCCGTGAAAGGCTGTGTTATACTTGTATTATAAACACCGGTAGTAACTACCGGTCAAGTGGAATTTTTAAGGAATCTCCGAAAAATTGGCGAGACTCGCTGCTCGGCCACAGGCAATTGATTCAGAAGTTCCGCAACAAAAAAAGGATGTGAAAATATGTACACAATGAAAGAAGCCTGTGAGAAAACCGGTCTTTCCTATGAAACGCTGAAATTCTACTGCAATCAGGGGCTGGTGCCCAATGTCAAGCGTGACGCGCAGAACCGCCGTGTTTTCGACGACCGGGACATCGGCTGGATTAACAGCCTGAACTGCCTGAAAAACTGCCGGATGGGCCTTGGAGAAATGAAGCGGTATCTGGCGCTTTGTATGCAGGGCGAGCGTTCGATTCCCCAGCGCAAGGAGATGCTGGTGCAAAAGCAGCAACAGCTGGAGCAGGAGCGCCGGAAAATCGAGGAAGCCATTGCCTACATCGACTGGAAGCAGTGCTTTTATGATGATGTATTATGCGGAAAGACCAGATATTTCAGCAATCTTCTCCTGCCGGAGGACTGATACGCAGGCTTTCATCGCAAAAAACAGCCTTTGTCCAAAGACGAAGGCTGTTTTGATATTTTTCGCTACGGTGCCGGAGCATCTGCACCGGTGGGCGCAGGCCGTTGTCTTTGTTGCGGCAGAGCATGAGGAAAATGGGCTGGCAAACCGGAAGAAGATCCCCTACACCAGATAAAGCACCGCATTATCCGGGTCGCAGGACAGATACAGATCGTACAGGGCGATATAGCGGAACACCACCCGCACCACATGCAGCGCCAGCACGGAGTGCAGCCCCAGCAGCAATTGCAGCTGATCGGCGGTAATCGGAAGTTGGGCAAACAGATCCATCAGCTCCACAAACAATTCTCCCGACCGGAAAATTTTGCTTATCATACCACATTTGCTGCCATTGTGCAAAGGAAGCAGGGCATTTGCCGGAAAACGCTCTTTTCTTTTTCCATACGGTGTGTTATAGTGAAGCAAAGGGGGCCACAACTATGTCTTACCATCAGGACTGGCTGATGCGCCAGATCGAGACCCAGATCGTTATGCTGCGCTGGCTGCTCACCGGCAGAAAAACCCATGTGCTTCAGGCAGAGGATGTCGAACTGAACACCAGCTCCGAGCCAAACCGGTTGCAGCTGCAGCTGCAGCTTTTGGTGCGGCAGGGGCAGCTGTGTCAGGCGGAAAATCTGCTGTATGAGGCGCTGGAAAATCCGGATCGGGCCACATTGGAGGCCGGTGTGGATTTTTATGCAGCCCTCAACGATTTTTCCGATGAAGCGCTGCTGCGCGCCAACTTCTCCCGGGAGGAAGTGTACGAAGGTCTGCAGGCCCTGAGCGACATCTACGGCCTTCCCGATATGCTGTAAACGGCAGGCATCCGGATGGGTGCCTGCCGTCTTTTACTTCCAGTTCTGCGCATTCTGGGTGCGGTAGAGATCGGCATAGATTCCGCCCTGCTCCAGCAGCTGGCGGTGGGTGCCGCATTCGGTGATCACCCCGTCGGCAATGGAGACGATCCGATCTGCCGAGCGGATGGTGGACAGCCGGTGGGCAATGATCAGGGTCGTTCTTCCACGGGCCAGCGCGTCAAAGGCCCGCTGGATTTTCGCCTCCGTCACAGAGTCCAGTGCGGAAGTGGCCTCGTCCAGAATGAGAATGGGGGGATTTTTCAGGAAAATCCGGGCAATGGCCACCCGCTGCTTCTGTCCGCCGGACAGGAGGGTTCCCCGTTCGCCCACATAGGTGTCAAAGCCATGGGGCATGGCGAGGATGTCCTCATAAA
>CAZMBL010000068.1:0-9799 GCA_964564605.1 uncultured Oscillospiraceae bacterium | reverse complement strand
ATGAAGGTGTTGGCATAGCCCGCCACGGGGGAGCCGGGGAATTTCAGCTGGCCGACCTCAGGAGCCACGGCAGCATCGAACTGCATTTCGCCGTCAATGGCCAGCTCCGGTGCCATTTCCCTGGCCACGATGGTGGCATCATGGCTGAGCTTGACCGTGCCGCCCTTGCCGGAGCCGTTGGTGGAGAAGCTGAGCATGGCCACCTTGGGATCAATGCCGAAGACTTTGGCGGTCTTGGCCGTCTCGATGGCCACCTCCGCCAGCTTGCGGGCGGCGGAAACGGTCACGTTGCCTTCCTTGTCCAGCGTATCCTCGTAGCTGAGGTTGATGGCGCAGTCGCCCATGGCGATCTTCTCCTCGCCCCGCACCAGAATGAAGCAGGAAGAGACCAGATTGGCACCCTTGCGGGTCTTGACCAGCTGCAGCGCCGGACGCACGGTATCGGCGGTGGAGTAGGTCGCGCCGCCAAGCAGAGAGTCGGCATAGCCCATCTTCACCAGCATGGTGCCAAAATAGTTGCCCTTGGAAAGCGCCTTGCGGCAGTCCTCTTCGCTCATTTTGCCCTTGCGCAGCTCCACCATTTTGGCGACCATTTCATCCATGGCCGGATAGGTGGCGGGGTCGATAATCTCTACCCCATCGATGTTGAAGCCGCCCTTGGCCGCGTTGGCCTTCACTTCCTCCACGTTGCCGATGAGGATGGGGGTCAGAAACCCGCCCTCTACCAGACGGGAAGTGGCTTCCAGAATACGGGCATCGTGGCCCTCGGTAAACACGATCTTCCGGGGATTGGCCTTCAGCGTCTCGATCATTGCGTTAAACATCCAGATTTTCCTCCATTTTTTCGGGGCGTAGCCCGTATTTTTACAGCTTCAGTATATACCAAAACCGCCCGTTGCGCAAGAGCAAATTTCCCTTACCGGCGGGGTGCGGTATACATATAGTAATCGCATTTGATCATGCCGTTATACAGCTTCCGCTTTTTATCCGCCCGGCGGCCGAAATAATGCTCAAACTCCGGCTCGGAGGTGATGATAAATTTTTTCCAGCCGTCGGCATATTTCAGATGGCGGCCGAGAGCGGCATAAAGCCCCTGGGCGCTTTTCTGCTCCATCATCCGCTGGCCGTAGGGCGGGTTGCAGATGATCAGGCCGCTCTGGGCGGGAAGATCCATTTTGGTGGCATCCCCATCCCGGAAGGTGATCAGCTTCTCCACCCCGGCCTTGCGGGCGTTATTCATGGCGGTGGAGATGCACTTCGGGTCGTTATCCGAGCCGAGAATGCGGTAATCCCCCTGAAATTCCCGATCCATGGCCTCCCCCCGGGCATCCCGCCAGCACTGCTGGGGCATCCACGCAAACCGCTCCGCCGCGAAGCCGCGCCGCAGGCCCGGTGCCCGGTTTTTGGCGATCAGCGCCGCCTCGATGGGGATGGTGCCGCTGCCGCAGAAGGGATCCCACAGATATTCCCGGCCCCGGTACCGGCTCAGCAGCACCATGGCCGCCGCCAGCGTCTCACGCAAAGGCGCATCGTTGCCCACCGCGCGGTAGCCCCGCTTGTGCAACCCTGCGCCGGAGGTGTCCAGATACAGTGTCACATGGTCATGCATGATGGAAAATTGCAGCTGATATTTTTCGCCCGTCTCCGGCAGCCAGCTCAGGCCATAGGTCTCCCCCAGACGGCGGGAGGCCGCTTTTTTCACAATGGCCTGACAGTCCGGCACGCTCATCAGCTGGGAGTTGAGGCAGTGCCCCTTCACAGGGAAGGCCCCATCCGCCGGGATGAAGGTGCCAAGATCGCAGCGGTAGACCCCCTGAAACAGCTCTTCGAAGCTGCGGGCTTCAAATTCCCCCAGCACCAGCAGCACCCGCTCGCCGGTGCGCAGGTTCAAATTGGCCCGGGCCAGCGCCGTTTCATCGCCGGAAAAGCGAACCCGGCCGTTTTCCACCCGGACCTTGTCGATCTTCAGATGCCGGAGTTCATCCCCGGCGATGCCCTCCAGCCCGAACAGGCATGGGACGCAAAATTCAAATTCAGACATAAATAACCTCTTACGTTATAATTAGCGGATAATTTTACCGGATTTCAGGTAACGCTCCTCCTCGGAGAATACACAGCCGCAGTATTTCTGCATGTAAAAGCCGTGTTCCCGGGCGAAGGCCTGCCCGTCCCGGAACCGGGGGCGAAAATCCCGGTAGAGAAACTCCACGTCGTATTGCCGGGCAGCCTGCTGGGCCGTGTCGATCATCAGCTCGTGGTTCTGGTAGGGGCTGATGAACAGGGAGGATGTAAAGCTGTCGAAGCCGCCGGCCGCCGCCGCTTCCGCCGCCGCGAAAAGGCGCATCTCGTAGCATTTTCCGCAACGATGCTCCAGATCCTCCGCCACGGCCCGGATGAAGGGGCGCAGGGCATAGTCGTTTCGCTCGATCAGGGGCAGGGCAATCTCTTCGGCATACTGGCGCAGGCAGTTGCGGCGGCTGCGGTATTCCGTGAAGGGGTGAATGTTGGGGTTGAACCAGAAGCCGGTCACCTCGATCTGCTCCTGCCGGAGCATTTCGATGCATTGATTGGCGCAGGGCGCGCAGCAGATGTGCAGCAGGGTTTTCATGATATGCCTCCCGTTTGTAACCGCCGGGGTCACCGGTTACGATGGTTCCATTATAGCAGGATTTTTCCCATCTTGCAAGGGAAAGCCGGGCACAATTGGGCACGCCTTGCGCAGAAAAGGGATATTTCTCTGTTTTCATCCGGAAAAACCGTTGTTTTCCCGGCTTTGATGTGCTATAATCACAAAAAAAGCGGGGCGAAGCGCCCCATTCAGGAGGTTTCTATGGCACAGACCGGTGATTTTCGCAGCGCATTCAACGGCTTCAAGCGGGAAGATGTGGTGCGCTATCTGGAATATCTGCAAAACAGACACACTGCCCAGCTGCAACAGCTGCAGGGGGAGCTGACCGCCGCGCAGGCGGAATGTGAGCGCCTGCGGCAGACGCAGGAGGCGCTGGAGGATCTGCGCGCGCAGTATCAGGCACTGGAAGGGGAGCGCAATGCCGCCCTGACCCGGGCCAACGCCCTGGAAGGAGAGCGCAACGCCGCCCAGACCCGGGCCGACGCGCTGGAGCAGGCCCTGTGTGCGGCCCGGGCCGAGCGGCCGGAGCAGCCCCGGCAGAGTACCGATGGAGAGCTGGAAGCTTACCGCCGGGCCGAGCGTGCCGAACGGCAGGCACAGCAGCGGGCGGAGCAGCTGCTGGCACAGGCCAATGGTCTGCTGGCAGACGCAGGTGTCCGGGCGGACGAAAGCGCCCAGCGCATCGGCGCACTGGCCGATCAGGTAGCGGCGCAGCTGGCCGCATTGCAACAGGCCGTCATCGGAAGCAAAACTGTTCTGCAGGAGACGGCAGTCGCCATGTTCGCCATCCGCCCCGACCAGCCGGAACAGGGCTAAGAAGATGGAAAAACAGAGATAAGGCATACTTGTACCCCAGCAGCTCCTCAAATTGGACTCTATACGCCGCGAAAAAGTGATCCATCTGATAGAGAGAAAGTAACGCATTTCTGCAACATATGACGATGCATCACAAGAAAAAGCTTGCCCTTTGGCATGTGATGCACAGCAGCCAAAGGGCTTTTGGGAACCACGCGTCTACCGCGTGGTTCCCTGTATACAACAAACTGCCACGCCGGATTTCCCGGCGCGGCAGGATTTTTGGGTTTACACGGGGCAGTGAACCTTCTTCGGGTGCAGCAGCTGGGGCAGATACACCAGCGACAGGTAAATCACCAGAATCGGCACGATCATGTACATATACCAGTAATCAAAAGGAATGGCCTGCCGGAACAGAACCAGCAGCGGATTTTCCGGGATCAGGGAATACATGTAGTTGACCTGAATCAGCTCGCCGGAGGCATCGAGAATCTGGTTGGCCCGGCACCAGCTGTTCAGCACCACATTGACCAGATGCACCCCGGTGTAAATGGCCATGGTGATGCCGATGGTGGAACCGATGCAGCGGGCCTTCTTCTCGATCAGCCCCAGCCGGAACAGAAGGACGGGAATGCCAAACTCCAGCACATGAGGGAAATAGTAGAAGGCGAAGGTGGCGCTGTCCAGCTCGTAATCCGCCTGCGCCGTGTTCACCACCAGCGCCGCCAGCGCACCCAGACACCACACCAGCAGCATATTGCCAAGGGTCTTATTGCGGGTGAAGACGGTGATGGGCAGCAAAATCGCGTTGATGGAGCAAAGATGCAGGGGCAGATATTCCAGCGGTGAGCCCCATGTGACCAGATTATAGATGATGGCCGCGATGCCGGCGAAGCTGAGTACCCCCAGCACACCGGTCTGCACAGCCCGGGAGGCCCGGCGCAGTGCGTAATACAGCCCCACGATCATGGCAACGGCAGCCAGAAGCGTAGCAATATGAACAATTCCGAAGGATCCCCATTTCATGATGACCACTCCTTAACAGTAAAAATCAACAAATACGAAATGCGCGGATTGGGCAATCTGCGCATCGGTTAAGAAGATTATACACGAATATTTCATTTTGTCAACATTTGTAATTATTAAGATTTTGAAAATACTTTCCTTTTTCTGAAAAAACGTTTATAATGATAAAAATTCAAGACCGGGAGGCTTCTGCCATGCATAAAAAGACGGAAAAACTGATCCATCGCGTGCTGCACACACTGGAATTTGTGATCGCCCTGCTGACACTGGCGGTGCTGGTGGGCATGGTGGGGCTGGAAATATTCCGCATGGTCACGGTGAAGGATTATTTTAGCTCTCTGGATCTGTTCCTGCAAAATGTGCTGACCATCGTGGTGGGGCTGGAGTTTGTGCGGATGCTGGTGGATCTGACCCCGGCCAACACGCTGGAGGTGCTGATCGTGGCCATTTCCCGCCATGTCATTTTGTCCCACGATGACCCGTGGACGATTATCGCCTGCGTGCTGTCCATTGCGGCGCTGTTTGCCACCCGGCGGTTCCTGATCCCCCGTTCGGAGATGGCGGTGGAGCTGAGCGAGGTGCCGGAGGAGGCGCAGGAGCCGGTGGCCGGAGGAAAGAAATGACCCGCCAGCGGCTTCGGCTGCTGCGGCGGGTGTGCGGCGGTGTGGCGCTGCTGGTGATCGTCCGGCTTTGCGTGTCCGCCGGGCGGTGGATCTATGCGACGCAGACAGGCTATCAGGTGTTCGGGGACGATCCTGTCCCGCCCCTGCAAACGCTGATTTTCGGGGACGGTTTTTTCTATCTGGGCCTCGCCGCCGGCGCAGTGTGCCTCGCCACCACCATCGCCCTGCATAAGCGCCCGGGCAAGGTATAATTGCGGCGCACACCCGGAATGGGTGCCAAGGGGCAACATCCCTGCCGCCCCCTACGAATGGTGCGGTGAAAAATCATGCACATCACTTCAATTTATAAAGGAGGACTTTTTATGAAAATTTCCCTTGGCTGTGATCATGGCGCGCTGGCGCTGAAGAACCGGGTGGCGGAGCATCTGCGCGCGCAGGGGCACGAAGTCGTGGATTTTGGCACCCATACCGCCGACTCCTGCGATTATCCCGATTTTGCCGCCGCGGCGGCCCGGGCGGTGGCCTGCGGCGAATGCCGGCGGGGTATCGTGCTGTGTACCACGGGCATCGGTGTTTCCATCACCGCCAACAAGGTGCGAGGCATTCGCTGCGCACTGCTGTCGGATCTGATGAGCGCCCGCCTGACCCGCCTGCACAATGATACCAACATGCTGGCGCTGGGTGCCGGTGTGGTGGGTGAAATGCTGGCGCTGGAGATCGTGGACACCTGGCTGGGCACCGAATTTTCCCACGAAGCACGCCACCAGCGCCGCATCGACAAGGTAATGGCGCTGGAAGCGGAATAACACCCCCTCGAAAATTTGCAGGGCAGCCTCTTGCCGGGCTGCCCTGCTTTTTTGTATCAAATCAATATTTCGGATTCTCCCGGCGAAAGCTCCAGCTGCCGATCCGGCCTGGGCATCGGCCCCTACGAACAGACATATGTCATTGTGAACCAGTGCGCACACCGGTGTGGCAATCCCCGGTTCTTCCACCTGCCCCATTGTCACCTTTGGTGACGCTTCCGGCCCGGTCTGCGCCGGACACCTTCCCCGGAGGGAAAGGCTTTGGGTTCTTCTCTCATGGAGCGCAAACATCCCGGGTGCCTGGGCACCCGGGATGTTTTGTTGGAGTGGGGGTACGCTTCTGATAAGCTACTGCGTTTTGAAAAACTACTGCAACTGCAAAAAGCGACTGCTCTTCCGAAAGAATTACTGCGCTTCCTCGACGACTACGAAACCGTTTACAAGGTCGGCCTCCAGCAGTTTTCCGGGGATTTCCAGCGTGCGCTCCATCAAATCGGTCAGAATCACCAGATTATCCCGGCATTCGATGCGCATGACATTGCGCATGGCAACCATATCCTGGCTTTTCACATTTCTATAAACGGTGGAAAGACACATGGCGCGCTCCTTTACCGGCTCTGGTCGAGGCTGGCCAGCACGGCAGACAGGCGCAGATTGCCCTTCTCGTAATCGGAGACAGCGGCCAGCACCTGCTCACCGGCGGCGGCGTTGCCGCTCTGGCGCAGCTTTTCTGCCAGCTGGGCCAGCTCGTTGGCGTGGGCGGTGTTGTGGTCGACCATGTATTTCATCAGGGCCATCAGCTCTTCCAGCGGGGTATGCCCGCAGGCGGTGTCGCAACTGCCGCAGTGACCGGCGCAGCCGTGGTCATGGGTGTGTTCGTGGGTATGATCGTGGCTGTGATCGTGGGTATGGGTGTGGGTCACGCCGTCATGGGTGTGCTCATGGCTGTGCGTGCCTTCGAAATCATGATGATGCATACAAAAGCTCCTTTGCATTTTATATTGTCCCTATTATAACCGCTGGGGCGGCATCTGTCAAAGCTTTTATTTTCCGCTGAAGATCCCCCGCGGGGGCTTGTTTTGCGAAAAAAAATGGGATATAATACAGGAAATGATGAAAAGTAGCCGCCGCGGCGGTTGCGGAAGGAGGCACCCGCTATGCACGAGGAGCATGACCACGCGTATCTGCATGAGCACGGCATTGCGCACACCCACAATCATGTCCACGAAAATCAGAAGGCTGTGCTCAACCGTCTGGCCCGGGCCATCGGCCATCTGGAGAAGGTACGGCGGATGGTGGAGGAGGGGCACGACTGCTCTGAGGTTCTGGTTCAGCTGGCGGCGGTGCGCTCCGCGCTGGACAATACGGGCAAGGTGATTTTGCAGGATCACCTGCGCCACTGCATGGTGGATGCCGTGGCCGCCGGTGACGAAAACGCCATCGATGAGCTCTGCACCGCCATCGAAAAGTATATGAAATAGAGTCTTACGCCGCGTTCCGGAAAAGCTCGGTGAAGGAGGCGTAGCCTGTGATGACATAGGCGGTGGGGTTGCAGTTATTCTTGTCGCTGGGCTGGCCGCCGCCGGTAATGTTGCCGAAGATCTCGCCCCAGCCGCCGTAGTAGTTCAGATACTCCCGGAAATCGTTGTAATGATTGCAGGTGTAAAATACATACACCTCGTCCGGCTCGTACAACCCGTTCCGGTTCAGATCCTGCCGGGCATACACCAGCCGTGCCGCGCCCCGGGTGATCTGGCTGCCGTCATTGTATACCCGGGTGCTGTAGCCGGGGGTAACGGTGCCGGTGGTGCCGATATCCATTTCAAAATATTGCAGATCACCTCCGCAGCCGGTGATGTCCGGCAGCTCCGGCTCGTAGGGATAGCGCCGGGTGTCACCGGTGAAGCGGGCGTGGTTGAGCCGAAGATACTCCCCCCAGATGCTGCTCTGGGGGCTTGTTTTTTTGCCGGTGGTATAGTTGGCGGGAAAGGAGCCGTCCTGCCCGCCGAAAGCGTACATATAGGCCGCTACCTCCTCCAGCGTGATATAGGCCCCGCCCCGGTAGACCCGCAGGATCTCCTGTCCGTAGCAGTCCACTACGATGTAGGCATTGCCGTTTTCGGCATAGAAGGCATCGGTGTTGCGAAGATACTGCCCACCCTGCACAGGCTGCGCCGCCGCGGCTGTGGCCTCCGGGCCGGGAACCTCCAGCAGTCCGGACAGAAGCCCATGCTCCGAACGGTAGAGGGCATCGGCATGGCTGGTGGCGGGGGTGTAATGGGCGTAAAATTCCTCTTTGGAGACGTTGACATAGGGGTCAGCGGTGGGCGCAGTGGCACCGGGGAATTGAATTGGGTCTGTCGAAGACGCTTCCGGCAGAGTCGGAAGCGCCGGAATGGCCGGCACGCAGGCGCTCAGCACCAGAGCCAGCAGGATGATCGTGACAAAAAGCTTTTTCATAGATCCATGCTCCTTTGGACTTGGGTAATCATAATATGTATTGTACGAAAAAGAGGCCTGTCTGTCAATCCATACTTATTGGGCTGTACGATAAAATAAATGCGAATAATTCTCATTTTCTTCTTGACAAATCAAAATCCGTGTGTTATACTCAGGACGTAAATAAGAATTGTTCTCAAAGGAGGTGCCCATGGAGCATAGCAAACAGTTTCGCAAGCGCGCGGCCATTCTTTCCTGCCTGCGGGAAACCGTGGCCCATCCCTCGGCGGAGATGGTTCACCAGATGCTTCAGGCGGAGCACCCGGATATTTCTCTGGCAACGGTCTATCGCAATCTCGCCCTGTTCCGGCAGCAGGGACTGGTGCAGTGCGTTGGTACCGTTCAGGGGCGGGAGCGCTTCGATGCCAATACCGCCCCCCACGTTCACTTTATCTGTACCCAATGCGCGGCCGTGCTGGATCTGCCCGAGATTCCCGTGCCGCGGCTGGTGTCCGATGCCACCCGGCAGGAAGCTGTCGGCTCCGTTTCGGACTGCCAGCTGACCTTCACCGGGCTCTGCCGGGCCTGTTGTGCCGAAGAAAAGCCAGCATGACCTGAAAAATCATGAAATTACAACAAAAACAAGATTATGGAGGAAATTACTATGAAAAAGTTCGTCTGCCCCGTCTGCGGTTATGTCCATGAGGCTAACGAGATGCCCGAAGGATTCAAGTGCCCCCTGTGCGGTGTCCCCGGTTCCAAGTTCAAAGTGATGGAAGAGGGCGTTTTGGCCGCCGAGCACAAGTTCGGTGTCTACGGTGAGATCGTGAAGAACAACCCCGACATTTCCGAGGAGGACAAGAAGTTCATTTTCGATCAGCTGATGGCCAATTTCCAGGGCGAGTGCAGTGAAGTCGGTATGTACCTGTGCATGGCCCGGATCGCCCATCGGGAAGGCTATCCCGAGATCGGCCTGTACTGGGAGAAGGCCGCTTACGAGGAGGCCGAACACGCCGCCAAGTTCGCAGAGCTTCTGGGCAGCGATCTGGAGCCCAACATGACCGCCTCCACCAAGAAGAATCTGGCATGGCGTGTGGACTGCGAGTTCGGCGCAACCGCTGGCAAGGTGGATCTGGCTACCGTGGCCAAGAAGAACGGCCTGGATGCCATCCACGACACCGTCCACGAAATGGCTCGTGACGAGGCTCGACACGGCCGTGCCCTGAAGGGTCTGCTGGAGCGCTACTTCGCCGCTGACATCGCCAAGGAAAAGGTGGTCAATGCCGCCGAAAAGGCTGCTGACAAGGTCGGCAACGTGGTAAACGGCGTGGTTGAGAAGATCAAGAATATGTAATTTATCCCAAGAGGAGCGGTTTCGGCCGCTCCTCTTTTTTTGCCACCTTGTACTTTTCTTGTACCTTGTACCTTTTTACCCCTTCCAAATGCCTGTTTTTCATCCAATCTGGTACCTGCAAAATCTT
>CAZMBL010000067.1:0-9802 GCA_964564605.1 uncultured Oscillospiraceae bacterium | reverse complement strand
ATCTCACTTTGCTTGTTGGGATATAAATGCGAATATGTATTTAGTGTTGTTTTTAGTTTTTCTTCAGATTTCACCTCGCGATGGACACCCTTGCCTTTGGCTATCCCTTCCCGCTACCGGGCAGATTCGGGACTTTCATCCTAAAGAATGTGCGCTCACCGGGCGCACCAGACTGAATTGTGCCGAAGTAGCAGCTTCGGCACAATAGTATATTTCACTTCCCTTATGGTGCAGGGACTTAGGCATTGGGCTCCAGACGTATGGTCAGCTTCATATCGGACACATTGCCGCCGACGCCGATCTCAAAGACGGTGTTATTGGCAACCCAGCGATCATCTGCCACAGAATAATAGGCAAATGCGTGCTCATCCAGGCGAATGGACACACGTCTGGTCTGGCCAGCCTTCAGAAACGTCTTGGCAAAACCTTTCAGTTCCTTGGCGGGGCGATAAACCTTGGGAACCAACTCCGACACATAGACCTGGCTGATCTCGGTGCCATCCACATCGGAGGTGTTGGTTATATCAAAGGACACGCGATAGCCCTCTGCGTCCATTTCCACGCTCAGATCACTGTATGCAAAGGAGGAATAGCTCAGGCCATAGCCAAAGGGATACAGCACCGGCACGCCGAAGCTGTCAAAATATCGATAGCCCACATTCAGCCGCTCCTCGTAAACCATGACGGTTCCATCGATGTAAGCGTTTTCTGCCGGCACATCATCCAGATGCAGAGGGAAGGTCTCCGTCAGCTTGCCGCTGGGGTTGACTTTGCCAGTCAGCACCTCGGCCAGAGCCTGATTGCCGTGCTGACCGCCGTATCCCGCCCAAACCACTGCATCCACCTCATCGATCCAGTCGGACATATCCACAGCGGCTCCAGCATAGACAGCCACCACCAGTCTCTTGGACACACGAGCCATCTGATGGATCAGCTGCTCCTCCTCTCTGGGAAGATGGATATGCTGGCGGTTGTACGCCTCATGCTCGCAGGTATCAGGATCGCCCACGGCCAAAATGGTCACATCTGCCCCAAGAGCCAGTTTCAGTGCAGCAGGCGTATTGCCCACCCGGGCCTGCTGGCCCTGAGATTTCCAGATAGTGGCACACCAGCCGGTGGATAGGCCCTCATTGCTCAACGCATCCTGCAGCGACAGGAAGGGGCTCTCCGGTGTTACCTTTGCAGAGCCGCCACCGCCGTAGTAGCGGAAGGAGGGGGCGCCGGTAACGAAACAGCTTTCGCTCTTCTTCAGAGGCAACACGCCTTCATTTTTCAGTAGAACAATGCCCTCTCTTGCAATCTGCAGTGCTACATTTCGGCGATCCTTCAGTGTCATATCCTGCTGGCGCAGTGCCTTTTCTGCCTGGCACTTTTCAGCAAAATCCGCCACCTGCCGGGCGCAATCGTCCAGTGCCTGTTCGTCCAGCTTTCCCTGCCGGGCCAACTCCAGCAGCTGCTTTTGCAGCCGCTCCTCATAGGGCATGGTCAGGCCAAGGCCATGGGCCAGGGTCTCCTTGGGATCCTTGACAGCCTCCCAGTCGGAAATAACGATGCCGTCAAATCCGAATTCCTTCCACAAAATGTCATACATCTTGCGATTTTCCGACATTCTTCTGCCATTAAGCAGGTTGTAGGCACACATCACGCTCCAGGGCTTGGCCTGGGAAGCAATCCGGAAGCCCTCCAGGTAGATCTCCCGCAGAGTGCGCTCGTCAACTTCCATGCTGACCCATT
Organism: uncultured Oscillospiraceae bacterium; assembly: GCA_964564605.1. Taxonomy (GTDB): domain Bacteria; phylum Bacillota; class Clostridia; order Oscillospirales; family Oscillospiraceae; genus Faecousia. Next base: position 8,068 of record CAZMBL010000067.1, on the reverse strand, counting down.
TACGGCTTATCTCGCTGTTGTTGCAGCAATAATGCTTCAGGCAGGTGCCAACGTGCTTTTCCTGCACGCCTTCGATGTAGGACTTGGCTAAATGGCCGGACAAATAGGGATCTTCGCTGAAATACTCAAAGTTACGGCCATTGGTAGGCAGCCGTTTGATATTGATTCCCGGTCCCAGAATCACATCAATATCGCTTTCAATGCAATCGTTGGCAATGGCGTTGCCCATTTTATGGGCCAGAGCTGTGTTCCAGGTATTGGCCAGCATCTGGGCAGAAGGATAGGCAACAGCCCTGCTCTCGCTGCCGTCCTCCGGCTCCAGCCGCAAGCCAACGGTTGCATCCGCCAGCTTGAACCGATACAGCGCACCATCCACATCATAATTTGACCATCTGTCAATGCCCATTATCAATCGAATTTTCTGCTCCACAGACAAATTCTTTATATCCATTTGAAAACCCTCCAAAAATTCGGATCGATATATCCGGATTAACTTTCAGCGATCAATCCTCGACCTTATCAAACACTCTGACAAAGTCCACAATAAATGCATCGTCCACAAACTCGCCCTCAATCTTGAAGGGCTTGGACTTACGGTAGCCACGGACCTCGGTGGTCAGCAGAATAAACTGGGGCACATGGGACACATGCTCATCGCAGTGGGAAACCAGCTTGCCATCACAGTAGAAGTCGTATCCGTCTGGCTGCCAGTTCATGCCGAAATAGTGCCAGCCTCCCTCCGTTTCTTCCAGAGGATAATCCACTCTTCCCTCCTGACGGAACTGGGCACCATAGCCGCCCATGATGTTGCCGGTGGTGGCAACACCTGGTTTGAAGCACTCCATGATATCGGACTCAATGCCGCACCATTCCGGCTCAAACCGGGTGCCGATGGAGGGCGACTGGGTCCAGAAGGCGCTCCACATAATCTTCGGCTCCTTGGGAAGTTTGCAGCGGCACTCATAGTAGCCATAGCGATGGACGAACTTGGGCTCTTCCAACAGACCCAAAGGCCAGATCTCATCCTCACCCCAGGGGTTCTTTTCGGTGGTCTTGGGTATATCGAAGGAGTTGGAGCCAGTCTGCAACTGTGGAGAAACATAGCAGCCGTTGCGCTCCACACGGTGCAGCTCCAGATGGCTGTTGCCGTCGAGCACCACGCCCTGATCGGTATATGCTTCAAAGGGCTTGCCCCAGAACGTCAGGCGAAAATCCCACTTGGTTCTATCCAGCTCGGTGCCGTCAAATTCATCGTTCCATACCAGTTTCCAGTTGCCCTCGGGCAAGTAGCTGGGCTCGTGGTCCTTGATTTCAATTCTTTTCATAAAAGATCATCCTTTCTTGATTTTATGTTGTTGTTATGTTATTATATTTTTAGCACAATTTCTATAAAGTTATTACTGTTTTTATTGGAAATCTTATTGGAGGGCAAAATATGCGATCGTTTAACATAAAGAGCTCCGGAATCTACAATTCAAAGATCGCCCAGCCCGACACCAGTGTGTCAAACGCCAGAAAAACCTCCATGTTTGAGCTGGAGTTGCCGCTGGAGGACGGTGGCGTATCCCACATTGATGCCAACAGAATGCCCATAACCACCAATCTGTTCATTTGCGCCAAACCCGGGCAGGTCCGGCAGACTCAGTTTCCCTTCCGGTGCTGCTATGTCCACATTTCCGTGTTTGACGAAAAGCTGCAGCAAGTACTCTCCGCCATTCCTACCTTCATCGAGGTCAAGGACCGCAGTCTATACAAAGACCTTTTTGATGAGATTCAGAACTATTCCGTGACCTCCGGGCCGGCCGACGAGATCATGCAACGCAGCCTGATTCTGAAGCTGATCTACGCCCTCTATCAGGAGAACGAGTCCAATCTCAACGCCAAAAAATACGGTTTTTCCATCAACAAGGCCATCGACTATATTGACCAGCATCTCTGTTCGGATCTGAAGCTGGAAAACATTGCCCGGCAGGTAGCCATGAGCCCCATTTACTTTCACAATTGCTTCAAGTCCGTCATGGGCAAGACCCTGCGGGAATATGTGGAGGAGCAGCGCATCATGGAGTCCATCAATTTGATGCTCAGCACCGGCATGACACTGACGGAAATCGCCTACGCCTGCGGTTTTTCTTCCCAAAGCTACTTCAGCTATGTCTTTAAGCGGAAGATGAACACCACGCCGAGAAAATACATCAAATCACTTAACGAGCACTATGAGATCTGACCACCCCCGGCCACAATTGCATCGTATTACAAAATGGGGTAGTCTTGCGCTACCCCATCGTTTTTATTGCTCCTTGGGAATAATGGGGTAAAGCTGGATGGTATTGCCGCCATCCACGACCAGCTCTGCGCCGGTGGCATTTCTTGCATGGGCCGCAAAATAGTACACTGCATCCGCAATATCTGCGCCCACGGCCACATCCTGCAAGGGAGTGAACCGGGATGGAACATTCCGGTAGAAATCCGGGTTTTGCACCCAGCGTTCGGTCTTGATCATTCCCGGCAGCACTGCATTGACCCGGATGTTGTACTTGCCCAGATCCATGGCCAGCGCACGCATCAGGCCAAGCTGGCCGCCCTTGGAGGTCACATATGCGATCCGGTCGGGAATGGCACGGTAAGCGGTGTTGGAGTTGACGAAAACGATGCAACCGCCCCCCTGCTCCTTCATTCTCTTTGCGGCCTGCTCTGCAAGGCAGTAGTTCCACACCACATTGGTGTTAATGACTTTCATCAGATCCGTCAGAGGATTTTCGAAGATCTTCTGGCCCAGGCCCTGATCTGCTGCATTGAGCACCAGGGTATCCACAAAGATTCCCTTGCTGTCGAATTCTGCAAACATCTTCTCAACGGATGCCTCGTCTACCGTTCTTTCATCCAGCAGCGAGGTGATGGTGTAGCCCAAGATCTCCACATCCGGGAACTGCGCACGGTACTGTGCCTGCTTTTTCTGGACGCTTTCGGCATTTCTGCCGGTAAAGATGACGTGATAGCCCTCACTTGCAAATTTCTCCACAATCGCAACGCCAGTATTGATACAGGCTCCGGTGATAAGCACTGTCTTCATGGTTCTGCCTCCGTTAAAAATAGAATTCCGTCTTTGCGGGTCTGATATCGGTCAGAGCGCCGGTGTAGTGGCGCAGATTGTGCTCCATATAAGGATGCTTCAGGCACTCCTCCTCGTTCAGCTCAATTCCCAGACCCGGCTTGTCGCCGATCTTCATTCTGCCGTTTTCATAGACCAGGCTCTCGTCGGTCACAAACTTGCGCCATTCCACATCGCTATACATGATCTCCAGAATACAGAAATTGGGACAACAGGCCGCCAGCTGCAGGGTTGCGGCATTGGCAATGGGGCCGGAAGGATTGTGGGGTGCGAAGGGGATGTAGTTTGCCTCAGCAGTGGCAGCGATCTTCTTCAGCTCCATGATGCCACCGGCATGAGAGATATCCGGCTGGATGTAGTCGCAGGCACGGCGTCGGAACAGCTCATTGTAATCGAACCGGGTGTAGAGCCGCTCGCCGGCAGAAATCGCCACTGGGGACTTCTCACGCACAGCCTGCAACGCCTCCAGATTATTGGGGGGCACCGGCTCCTCCAGGAACATGGGCTTGAACGGAGCCACCTCCTGAGCGATCTTGATGCCCGTGGGGACATCGAAACGGCCATGGGCCTCGATCAGCAGATCCACCTCACTGCCCACCGCCTCACGGACAGCGTCAATGCAGCGCAGAGCCTTGTCCAGATCCTTGTTGGATATCTGCAGATAGCTTTTTCCAAAGGGGTCCCACTTCATGGCGGTCACGCCACGCTTGACAGCCTCCTTTGCTTTTGCGCCGAACTCCTCCGGTTCCTTTGCCCCAGCGAACCAGCCATTGACATAAATGCGGCAATCGTCGTTCACCTTGCCGCCCAGCAGCTGATAGACGGGTACCCCCAAAGACTTGCCCAGGATATCCCAAAGGGCCATCTCCACGGCAGACAGTGCCGACATCAGCACCGGGCCACCTCTCCAATAGGCATCCCGATAGATATCGTGATAGTGCTTTTCGATCTGCCGGGGATCCTTGCCCAGCAGATAGCTCCTGATGTGCTCCACCGCACCCACCAGAGCCTTTTCCTTGTATTCCAGGGTTCCTTCACCAACACCGGTGATGCCCTCGTCGGTGTAGACCTTCACGAACACCCAGTTGGTGCGGAAGCAGTCCACAACAAAGGTCTTGATATCCGTTACTTTCATATTCGCACTCCTTTTTATACCTCTTGCTCTTGATATATCTCAAGTACCAGTTTTTCCTCTGTTTCCAGAACATCTGCCGTCAGCTCATCGAACATCCCCATGTGATAAGGCACAGCCTTTTTTGCGCCGCAGGCTCTAAACAGCCGCAGGGCATCCACAGCGTTCATGTTGTTTCCCACACCGTTCACGGGCAGGAAGGCCAGATCGATCTTTCCGGGAAGCTGGGCAGTGATCTCATCGCTGTAAAGGGTGTCGCCGGCCACATAATAGGATCTCCCTCCGGCCAAGTCCTCAATAACCACGCCGATGGCATAGATGTCGCTGTGAACCGCCGTCACCGCATGGAAGCGGTAACCGCCCTCCGTCCACTGGGTGTGTCGGTCAAAAAGCACATAATTGTGGTTCTTTCCGTTGGTTCTCGCCTTTTGCCACACGGAGAGCGGGCAGAGCACCGTCATGGGCTTTCTGCCCTCGGCCAGGAATACCGGTGCCGTTTCAGGGTCATAGTGATCCAGATGGTCATGGGTAAAGATCATGATATCCGGCTGGATCTGTAGCAATTCTTTTTTGACAGCCACCCGGCGATAATTGCTGGGGTTTACTTTCTCCACACTGTCGGACAAATACGGGTCGATCATAATGATTGTTTTTCCGTCATCGAACAGCAGGCCAGCCTGTCCAAGCCATGTAATTTTCATAAGATCCCCTCTTTCTTGTTTGTCATTTATTATTTATTATATAACAGCCACTGATGCAAAACTACATAAATCTTTCCCATTTTATTATAAATATTATCATTTCCTCTGCCGCCGGTTTCAAAAGCCCCTCCCCCGATATTCTGCCCGGCTTTCCACCTGACCCGGGAAAATCAGGTTTTGGGCCGTAGAAAAATGAGATGCACTTTCAGATTCGATTCCAATGGCCATGATCCGTTTTTTGAAACTGCCGATCAAATTGTGGAATTTTTACTTCAGCAGATCCAGAACCTTCTTGGAGCCGGCGGCCAGCATCTCGGTCTGGATGCCGAAGAGCAGCCTCGAAAGGCAGAGCGCGCAAAGAGAATTTATGCACAGCGCAAAGAAACAATTGCACGCATTTTTGCGGATGCGAAAGAGAAACGCGCAATGCGGTATTCAAATCATAGAGGCCTGGCCACTGCCGCGAGAAGGTCACACTTCAATATGCTGCCATAAATCCGAAAAGCCGGCAAATTGGAGTTGGAATAACTTCCTTTTCTCCACATCATACCTGCCGTTTGCCCCCGAATGCACAAAACCCCTGTTTTCACCTAACGAAAACAGGGGTTCTTTGACAGACCGGGGAGCCTGTAAACTCAGGCTCCTGTCCTTTTGCTTTTCGGCCGGTTTCCGCTTAGCCAGCGATAGACATGGTGATGTTCGAACCAGAAGCTCCACCGATACTCGTCGCTCCGGTATCGACCATACCGCCAGTGATTTTCAGCGTGCCCCCCTGGGCTACATAAATGTTGCCAGCACCGCCAGTATTCTTTGCTGTTCCGTCTTTAATAGTGCCACCGTACATATTGAAGGTGCTATCCTTCGCAATATAGACATTGCCTGCCAGGCCTCCCTTACCATCCGTAATGGTGCCACCATACATGTTGAATACCGCGCCACCTTCCAGGCGAAGTGTTGCACCGGCGAGTGTACCGGCATCGCCGCCAATGATCTTGCCACCAAACAGGTTGATGGTAGCAGCCTTATTGCAGTGAACTGCCAGGCCCGTTGTAGTGCCTTCCCGTCCTTTGGCAGACAATGCAGCATCATCACCACCGGAATTTGCAATGGTCAATATCACGCCTGCGTTTCTTACCTTGTAGATCTGAACGTTGTTTTCCTCCATAGTCACAGCCTTGCCATTCAGATCCAGCACAAGCGTTCCGCTGAAGTTAAGTTCTGTACTGCTACTGCAGCTGACACCTTCATTCAGATAGTAATAGCCTGCTGCACCGGGTAGCTTGTTGCTTTCTTTCCACGCAGTGAACAGATGCAGTGTTCCGTCACAGCCGACAGTCTTATCCCCCTCGGTGAACCGGATGTGTTCGCCGCCATTGACAGAGGCCCCGCAGATACACTGTGCACGATAGTCCTCGGAGCTGTAGAGGGTATAGCCGCCGTCTTCATAGAAGATAAAGTATCCATCTGCCACAGTGATACAGTCGGCATAGCTGTCTGTCTCCGCCGTAGCAAATTTTTCGCAACCTGCCTTGGCTTCTACATAAATCCGGCCATTAAATCCATCCAAAATCTCGATCTTCGGCGCAGTTTGATCTTTGGCAACAGCCAGCGTAACACCGCTTTTCTCATTGCCATTATTGGTGATTATTTTTGCATCGCCGGAGATTTTGAAGGTGGGCCGAGCCTCATAAGAGCTGATGTATACATATCCGTCAACCTGTCCGCCGCTCATCACAAACTCAGAATCCACATTCTTTACGCCGGTCATCCGGATATTTTTGCCGCTTTCGGTTGCTACGCCACCGGTAACGATACCGCCGCTCATTTCCAACTTCCCGCAAATGTAGATATTACCCCCCTGTGCGCTTGCGGCACCATTTTGCACATTACCACTCTTGAGCAGGAATACGCCCTTCTGGTCTATGTACACGTTTCCGCCGTTTTTGGCATTGCTGCCATTCTGAAGACCGCCTTCAATTGTGCCGCCATCTACGGTAAGGGTCGCACCCGATGCAACATAGACGTTTCCGCCATTTCCGGTGGCTTTACCGCCGGTGATGGTTCCGCCGTACATGTTGAACTTTGCACTTCCATAAAGGTAAACATTACCGCCATCCTTAGCATTACCGCCGGTGATGGTTCCGCCGTACATGTTGAATTCAGCATCTTTCAGACGTACGGTGCCGCCGGAGTTGGTCGAATTGCCTCCAATCACGGTGCCGCCATACAGATTAATGACTGCCCCGCTGGACTCACAGTAAATACCCAAACCGGTATTGGCCGTACCGGTGGAAGACTCGCTGCTTGCATCCAAGGTGCCCTTTTTGTCTGCGTCGGAATCCAGAATAGTCAGGTTCGCTTTGCTTCCTGCCGCATAAATCCGCTGACCTTCCGCGGCTTTTACTGTGTGACCGTTCAGATCCAGTACCAGCACCACATTGGCAGGGATATCTGCCTTATTTGTCAGGGTCACATCCGTATCCAGATAGTAGTAACCCGCAGCTGTGGGCAGCTTTCCGGCATCAGCCCAGGCAGTGAACGTGTGCATTTGGCCTTCACATGCGCCGATGTGGTTCGTTCCGGTCAAAGATGCGCCGCAGATACATTGCTGACAACCGATGAACGCTGTTCCATCTTCGTTTCGCATGATTTGGCCCGGTTTATTATCGCTATGGAAATACTGTGCATCGGCTTCATCGACCGTACCGAAAGTACCGGTGGCAGTCAGATAGATCTCCGCGCCGTCCTGCATAGGCTCTACAGTGATCTTCTTGCCAGAGGGAATATACAGACTGGACTTCCCGGAATCGGTAGCTGTGATCTTCGCTGTACCGCCCAGGGTGATGTTCTGTGCCGCATACACATTGTTGCCGGTGGTTCCGGCTTTCCCACCGATAATGGTACCGCCGGTCATTCTAAATGTCGCATTAACATAGACATTACCGCCAGCCGCAGCCGAAGTACCCTTTTCGATGGTGCCATTGGTCAGCGTCACGGGCCCCATGACAAAGATATTGCCGCCGTTTCTGCCTGTGCCGCCAGTGATGGTGCCGCCGGTCATGTTCATGGTACCCTTGTCCACATACACATTGCCGCCGTTGGAACCTTCATTATAATTCTTCGTGT
>CAZMBL010000066.1:1246-9904 GCA_964564605.1 uncultured Oscillospiraceae bacterium | reverse complement strand
GCCAATAACTCAGATGGAGACGGAGTTAACAACATTTATTCAGAGATTCCTTAGATATTGGGCAAACTGTTTAGATACGTTTACGTGCAGATAGCTTTGCGAAGTATAGCCAAGCACATGTTGCGGCCCCGCCGTGGCATTCAGAGGAAGGCACGGGGTCAGCTTAATGGAAACCTGACCGTCACTGAGGCGAATTCCATCTGCCAACTGTGTGGGGAAGCTTGTTACCGCACGTCCCTGTGCCGTGAAATACCGGGCAAGGGGCTGTGTACCCTCCGCAATTTCAAGAGATATGTCCCGGATTGTCCCATCGGAATCACGGAACTTTACGGGAAAATCGTAAAGCTCCATTGTTCGGGATCCGTCCGAATTAAGATAGACCAGTCGATTCAGATCGTCCCCCTCTTCATCGTACAGCAGGGACACACGCACCGTCTGCGTCTGCTCCTGCTGGAATTCGGAGGAGTTCTGCGCTGATTCTTCCGGTGATTCAATTTCGGCGGACTGCGCCCGCACCGGCAACCAGCCAACGCAACTGAGAATGACGGCAAAGACCAACAGAGTTGAGAGAATTCGCTTCAGCTTTGTATATATCTGCATGTCAATTTGGCACATTGCACAAACCAGATCGTATGTCCACATAGAGTGGTCAGATGGGGGCGGAACGTGTGCGTAAAGGGTACAATAAAAAACATTTTGTGAAAAATGAAAATTATGGTTGTCAATTTGCGCAAGATATATTAAAATAGGGGCAGAACGTTCAAAGGAGTGATTTGTCTTGTCCCAGCTCAGATATCAGCGTATCATGCTCAAGATCAGCGGAGAGGCGCTGGCAGGCCCGGCCCATCGGGGGCTGGATTTCGATGTGATCGGCGGCGTGTGTGAGTCGATCCGCCAATGCGTGGACATGGGCGTACAGGTTGGGCTCATGGTCGGCGCGGGCAATTTCTGGCGCGGCGTGAAAGACGGCGCGGACAAAATGCAGCGCAGCCATGCCGATGCCATGGGTATGCTCGGCACCGTGATGAATTCCATCGCCGTGGCCGATGCGCTGGAGCGCCACGGGGTCGAAGCCCGGGTGCTTTGCGCCGTGGAGATGCACAAGTTCTGCGAATACTTCACCCGTGATCTTGCTGACCGCTACCTTCGCGAGGGGAAGGTGGTCATCATCGCCGGCGGCACCGGCAATCCCTATTTCTCCACGGATACCGGTGTTGTCCTTCGTGGCGTGGAGATCGAGGCCGATGCCATCCTCATGGCCAAGAATGTGGATGCCATCTACTCGGCCGACCCCCAGAAGGATCCCAATGCCATCCGCTACACCAACCTTACTTATGCCGAAGCACTGGCGAAAAATCTGCGTGCCACGGATATCACCGCCATGGCCCTTGCCATGGACAATGATATGACCATGGTCTGCTTCGGTCTGGATGAAGAAAACAGCATTGTGCGCGTCGTCCGTGGCGAGTCGGTGGGCACCACTGTCACCAATTAACTTTGAGGAGGATCAGAAAATGAGCGTAGATTTCAAGGAATTCGAAAGAAGAATGGGCAAGGCGCAGGAGCACCTGCTGGAAGAGTTTGACGCTGTCCGGGCCGGTCGCGCCAACGCCAAAGTGTTAGACCGCATCACCGTGGAATATTATGGCAGCGAGACGCCCCTGAACGGCGTGGCCACCATTTCCTCTCCCGATGCCCGCACACTGGTCATCTCCCCCTGGGACACTAAGCTGCTCAAGGACATCCAGAAGGCCATCCAGACCTCCGATCTGGGTATCAACCCCCAGAATGACGGCCGGGTCATCCGTCTGGTGTTCCCCATGCTGACGGAAGAGCGCCGTAAGGAGCTGACCAGGCAGGTCAAAAAGTATGCCGAGGATGCCAAGGTTGCCATGCGAAACATCCGCCGGGACGGCATGGACTATGTCAAGAAGCTGAAAAAGAACTCTGAAATCACCGAGGACGAGCAGAAAACCGCCGAAAAGGATCTGCAGGCCCTCCTTGACCGCTATATCCGCAAGGTCGATGATGCCTGCGCCGCCAAGGAAAAGGAACTGATGGCGATCTGACCTTTCATCTTGATCCGCTGTGCCGGGGGCTGATTGACAGATCGACCCCTGCACGGCACTTTTCATGATTTTCGGGATGGAGGTGCAGCTTTGGCCCAATTGGACACTGTGCCCCGCCATATTGCCATCATCATGGATGGCAACGGACGCTGGGCAAAAAAGCGGGGACTGCCCCGCAACGCCGGCCATCGGGCCGGTGCCGAGACCTTCCGCCGCATTGCGAACCACTGCAATACGCTGGGGGTCAAATATCTGACGGTATATGCTTTCTCCACAGAGAACTGGAAGCGTTCCGAGGAGGAGGTTTCCGGCATCATGCTCCTGCTGGAAAAGTATCTGACCGAGGCCTTGCGGGATATGGAGAAAAACCACATCCGCTTCTGCGCCTTCGGGGATCTGACCCGCCTGTCTCCAAGATTGCAACAGCTGTGCCGGGAGACGATGGAGCGTTCCCGCCATTTTTCCGATGTGCAGGTGAACTTCTGCATTAACTACGGCGGGCGCGACGAGATCGTCCGCGCTGCCCGGGCCTTTGCCGCCGACGTGGCCGCCGGCCGCCGCACCCCCGACAGCCTGACGGAGGAGCTGTTTTCCGGCTATCTGGACTCTTCCGGTGTGCCGGATCCGGAGCTGGTGATCCGCCCCTCCGGGGAAAAGCGCACCAGCAATTTCCTGCCGTGGCAGAGCGCCTACTCCGAATTTGTTTTTATGGATGTGCTGTGGCCGGACTTCAGCGCGGAAGATCTGGATCGGGCCATTGAAGAATACAACCGGCGCAGCCGCCGGTTTGGAGGCGTATAACATGAAAACCAGAATTATTTCCGGTGCCGTTTTTGGCATCGTCATGGCGCTGACCTGCTTTGCCGCACCGGCCTGGGTGGCCGCCGTCACCGTTGCGGCCATGACGGCGCTGGCATCCTATGAGCTGCTTTTCGCCACCGGTCTTGTGCGGGAGCTTCGGCTGAATATCTATTCCGCCCTCATGGCGGTGCTGGTCACCCTCTGGAGCTACCTTGGCGGTAGCTTTCCCGTGATGATTTTGGGCATACTGCTGTATATGCTGCTGCTGTTCGGGGAGCTGCTTTTCTCCTCCGGCCGCCTGCCGGTAAGTAAGGTTTGCTACTGCATCCTCTCCGGGCTTCTGGTACCGTTGCTGCTGTCGGCGCTTCTGCGCATCCGCCGCTGGGAGCATGGACGGTTGCTTCTTCTGACCCCCTTCATTCTGGCCTACTGCTCCGATATGGGAGCCTATTTCGTTGGTGTCTTTTTCGGCAGGCATAAAATGTGCCCCAACATCAGCCCCAAAAAATCATGGGAGGGATTTTTCGGCGGCATCGGAAGCGCCATGCTGGTGATGCTGCTCTTCGCCCTGATTTTGAACCTGTCGGGCAAATATCAGGTCAACTATCTGCTGGCCATATTCTATGGCCTTGTGGGCTCCACCGGGAGCGTGCTGGGGGATCTGAGCATGTCCGTGATCAAGCGCCAGACCGGGATCAAGGACTATGGCCATCTGATTCCAGGCCACGGCGGTATTCTCGACCGGTTCGATTCCGTGATGGTCACAGCCCCTCTGACCGAGGCGCTGCTGCTGATCATCCCCTTTGTGGAGTGAGAAAATGGTAAAAAATGTGTCGATACTTGGCTCCACCGGCTCCATCGGCCGGCAGAGTCTGGATGTGATCGAAAAACTGGAGGGTATCCATGTCTGCGCCCTGACGGCCCGCAGCAGCGTCGAACGTATGGCCCTGCAGTGCCGCCGGTTCCGGCCGGAGCTGGCCGTCATGGAAACCGAGCAGGCTGCGCTGGCACTGAAGCGGGAGCTTTCCGATCTTCCCGTGCGTGTATCCTGGGGCGAAGCCGGGCTGATCGAAGCCGCCTCCATGGAGCAGGCCGACTGTGTGATCACCGCGGTCATGGGCATGGTGGGGCTCAAGCCGACCCTGGCCGCCATCCGGGCCGGCAAGCGCATCTGCCTTGCCAATAAGGAAACACTGGTCTGCGCCGGGGAACTTGTGATGGACGAAGCGGAAAAGTACGGTGCCGAGATCGTGCCCGTGGACTCCGAGCATTCCGCCATTTTCCAGTGCCTTGCCGGCGTACCGGAGCATAGCCAGCTGAAAAGAATTCTTCTGACCTGCTCCGGCGGCCCCTTCTACGGCATGGGCCGGGAGGCGCTTTCCCGTGTGACAAAAGAGGATGCCCTGCGCCACCCCAACTGGAAAATGGGCCCGAAAATCACCGTGGACTGCGCCACCCTCATGAACAAGGGGCTGGAAGTGATCGAGGCCATGCGCCTGTACCGAGTGCCACGGGAGCAGGTGAAGGTACTCATTCACCGCCAGAGCATCGTCCATTCCATGGTGGAGCTGACGGACGGCGCCGTTATGGCGCAGCTGGGAAGCCCGGATATGCGCCTTCCCATTCAACTGGCTTTGACATGGCCGCATCGCCTGCCCTGTCCAGCCCCCGCGCTGGATCTGACGGCCTGTCCGCCCCTGAGCTTTGCCGAGCCCGATCTGCAGGCCTTTCCCTGCCTTGCACTGGCCCTCTCCTGCGCCGATGCCGGCGGCTCAGCCTGCCCGGCTATGAACGGGGCCAATGAAGAGGCCGTCGCTCTCTTCCTTGCCGATAAAATCGGCTTTTATGACATCCACCGCCTCGTTTCCTGCGCGGTGGAAGCGGACTCCTTTGTGCAAAACCCGACTCTGGAACAGATTCTGGAAGCAGACGGGGCCGCCCGCGCCTATGTGCGCAATCATTTCTGATCTTCGAGGACGTAACGAACCAATATGATTACTGTTATCAGCATTATTTTTGCGGTGCTGCTGTTCAGCATCCTGATTTTTGTTCACGAATTCGGCCATTTTTCCACCGCCAAGCTTTCCGGTGTGCAGGTCAACGAATTTGCCATTTTCATGGGTCCCGCCATCTGGAAAAAGCAGATCGGGGAGACCCTGTATTCCATCCGCTGCGTTCCCTTCGGCGGCTACTGCGCCATGGAAGGGGAGGACAGTGACACCGATAACCCCCGCTCCTTCCAGAAGGCCGCGTGGTGGAAACGGGTGATCATTCTCGTTTCCGGTGCCGCCATGAATTTCATTGCGGGTTTTCTCATCGTTCTGATCGTCAATTGCAGTCTGGCAGTTGTCATTCCCCAGGTCGGTTCCCTGCGAACCGGCAGCACCATGGCTCAGCCGGGTGGCCTGCTGGTGGGAGATACCATCATGGAAATGAACGGCCAGAGCGTTTCCTCCACCGCCGATTTTTCTGCCATTCTGGAGCAGGATCTTTCCGTCACGGAGTTTGACGTTCTGGTGCTGCGTGACGGGAAGCAGGTTCTGCTGGAAGATGTGGTCATGGTCCCGCAGGAGTTTCCCGAAAACGAAGAGGGGCAGGCCGGTACCTTCTACGGCGTAACCTGGGCGACCCGTGCCCTCGGCTTCGGGGAAGCGGTAGTGCGAACCTGGGACGATTGCCTGTATTTTGCAAAGCTCGTGTGGATGAGTCTGGGAATGCTCCTGTCCGGTGAAGCGGGTCTCGGGGATATGTCCGGCCCGGTGGGCATTGTCGGGCAGATGACCCAGATGGCCGCCGCCTCCGGCACCCTGAAAAACGCTCTGCTGAACATCTCCTATTTCGGCGGCTTCATCGCCATCAATCTGGGTGTCATGAACCTGCTGCCCATTCCGGCGCTGGACGGTGGCCGTGTCGTGTCCCTGCTGCTGACCACCTCCATTGAGAAAATCACGAAAAAGAAGCTCGACCCCAAGTATGAGGGCTATATCCACGGTGCGGGCATGATCCTGCTGCTGGCTCTGATGGCAGTGATCATGTTCAAGGACGTCTGGACAATGATCAGGTGATAGCATGACAAGACAAATCATGGTGGGTGATGTGCCCATCGGCGGCGGTGCCCCGGTGGCCATTCAGTCCATGCTCAACACAAAAACCACCGATGTGGAAGGCTCCCTTGCCCAGCTGCGTGCCCTGCAGGCCGCCGGATGCCGGATCGCCCGGCTGTCCGTTCAGAACATGGCTGCCGCCCGTGGCTTTGCCGAGATCTGTAAGGAAAGCCCACTGCCGCTGGTGGCGGATATCCATTTTGACTATAAGCTGGCCATTGCAGCTGCCGAAGGCGGCGCATCCAAAATCCGCATCAACCCCGGCAACATTGGTGGGGAAGACCGGGTAAAAGCCGTGGTGGAAGTGTGCAAAGACCGGCACATTCCCATCCGTGTGGGTGTCAACGGCGGCAGCCTTGACAAGCACCTGCTGGAAAAATACGGCCACCCCACCGCCGAAGCGCTGGTGGAAAGCGCCTTTGCGCATTTGGCGCTGCTGGAAAAGTACGGCTTTTATGATACCTGCCTGTCCATGAAATCCTCATCGGTGCCCACCATGGTGCGCGCCGCCCGGCTGTTCCGCAGCAATTGCGACTATCCGCTTCACATCGGCGTGACGGAGACCGGCCCAGTGCGAATGGGCCTGATCAAATCCGCCATGGGCATCGGCGCCCTGCTGCTTGACGGCATTGGAGACACCCTGCGTGTCAGCCTGACTGATGACCCCGTGCAGGAGGTCTACGCCGCGAAGGACATTCTCAAAGCCGCCGGACTGCGGCGGGAGGGTGTGAACATAATTTCCTGCCCCACCTGCGGCAGAACCTGCATTGACCTGATCGGACTCGTCAATCAGGTGGAGCAGGCCCTGAAAAACTGTGAAAAACCCATCACTGTGGCGGTCATGGGCTGCGTGGTCAACGGCCCCGGCGAAGCCCGGGAGGCCGATATCGGCATCGCCGGGGGAGACGGCTGGGGAATGCTCTTCCAGAAGGGGCAGCAGATCAAAAAAGTTCCCTATGATGAACTTTTGCCGGAGCTGCTCGCAAGAATCGATCGGATGTGACATACAGGAGAAAAATGAAGCAGTCTGTACTTTTTTTGAACATGTTTCCGGATTATGAGCCGCCTGAGGCGCTGAAAAGCGCACTTTCTCAGGCGGCTATAGCCGGTGCGGAGCTGGATCCCCAGCTGCGTTCGGTTGAGTTGCGACTGCGCATTGCCGAATATGTGCCCCTTGCTCAGCTGGAACAGGTTTCGAGGCAGTTATGTGAGTTGTATGAGCTGAAAACCATGCGAATCATCCCCATCCATCCGCCGGAGCAGCTGCACCGCATTGAAACG
The DNA here is from genome assembly GCA_964564605.1 of uncultured Oscillospiraceae bacterium. Classification (GTDB taxonomy): domain Bacteria; phylum Bacillota; class Clostridia; order Oscillospirales; family Oscillospiraceae; genus Faecousia. The sequence continues at coordinate 2,649 of CAZMBL010000066.1, read as the reverse complement.
ACAGAGCTGCTGGATCTTTTCGTGGCGGAAAATTCCATGAATCGAAGCGCACTGGCCGGTGCCGGCTGGAGCTGGGAGGGTCAAAACCTTACCATCCATCTGGCGGCAAATGGGGTGCAGGCCATGCGTGATGCCGTTCCCGCCGTCTGCCGCAGCCTGCGAGAGCGGTTTGAGACGGAGGTTCAGATCACCGTCACCTCCGGCGCAGCGCTGGAAGGCACCGCCCTTTTCGAAGCCATGGATCGGCTGCGCGACTCTGTTTTGCAGCAGTCGCCCGCCGTAGCCACCACCTCCGGCACACCCCGCAGCACTCCGGCCAAACAGGAAAGCGCCGCTTTCTACGGAAAACCCATACGCGGAGTCTCGATTCCCATGCGGGAGCTGTCGCTTGATATGGGCAGTGTCATTGTGGAGGGGCAGGTTTTCGCCGTTGACCACAAGGAGCTGAAAAAGCGCAACGCATGGGTTATCAATTTTGACATGACCGACCATACCGGCTCTATCCGGGTCAATCGTTTCATGGAGGCCAACGAGGCCAAGAGCGTGCTGGAAAACGTCAAGCCCGGAGCCGTTTTGAAAATTCAGGGCAAAATGGACGTGAACAAGTACGATAACGAGACCATTTTGCGCCCCTATGCCATGCAGCCCGGCACCCTGCCTACCCGACAGGATACCGCACCCGGTGAAAAACGGGTGGAGCTGCACCTGCACACCACCATGAGCAATATGGATGCCCTGACCGATGTGGCAGCGGCTGTCAGGCAGGCTGCAGCCTGGGGGCACCGTGCCCTTGCCATCACGGATCACGGCTGTGCCCAGTCCTTCCCCGATGCCATGAAAGCCGCCGCCAAGGCCAAAATCGCCGGTTCCGGCGAACCCTTTAAGATCATCTACGGCTGCGAGGGCTACTATGTCAATGATGTAGACGACCGTATCGTGGTTCATGGCAGTCAGGATCTTGCCTTTGCCGGGGAGTTTGTGGCCTTCGATCTGGAAACCACCGGTCTTTCCTCCAAAACCGATACCATTATCGAAATCGGTGCCGTCCTCATGCGGGGCGGGGAGGAGGTTGACAGGTTCCAGAGCTTTGTCGCCCCCGGGCGGCCATTGGAGCCGAAAATCGTGGAGTTGACCGGCATTACCGATGCCATGCTGGTGGGCGCACCGCCCATGGAACAGGTGCTGCCGGAATTTCTGTCTTTTGTGGGGAACCGGGTGCTGGTGGCCCACAACTCCGATTTTGACACCGGCTTTTTGCGGGCAGCCTGCCTGAAAATGGGGCTTTCCTATAACTATACCGTTGCCGATACCCTGATTTTGTCTCAAAATCTGCTGCAGCTGAACAAATACAAGCTCGATATCGTGGCCAACGCCCTGAGCCTGCCGGAATTTCAGCACCATCG
>CAZMBL010000066.1:0-1146 GCA_964564605.1 uncultured Oscillospiraceae bacterium | reverse complement strand
GCACCATCGTCCGGCTGGGGCAGGAGCTGGGGAAAATGGTGATCGCCACCGGCGATGTCCATTTCCTCAATCCGGAGGATGAGATTTTCCGCCACATTCTGCTGGCCACCAAGGGCTTTGAGGACGCGGACAAACCAAATCCGCTGTATCTTCGCACCACCGATGAAATGCTGCGGGAGTTTTCCTACCTCGGGGAAGAGAAGGCCCGGGAAGTGGTCATCACCAACCCCAATCTGGTGGCCGATATGGTGGAGACTCTGCGCCCTGTGCCCCACAATCTGTTCGCCCCGAAGATCGAAAACTCCGTGGAGGACCTCAAATCCCTCGTCTATGGCAAATTCCACCGGCTTTACGGCGATAACCCCCCCGAAAGCTTCAAAAAGCGTGTGGAAACCGAGCTGCATGATATCATTTCCTGTCACTACGATGTGATCTACATGTCCGCCCAGAAGCTGGTGCAAAACTCTCTGGAGCATGGATATCTAGTCGGCTCCCGTGGCTCCGTCGGCTCTTCCATTGTGGCCTATATGTCCGGTATCACGGAGGTCAATTCCTTCCCGCCCCATTATCGCTGCCCCAATCCCGCCTGCAAGCACACGGTGCTGGATGTTCCCAAGGAGTATAACTGCGGCGCGGATCTGCCGGACGCGGTGTGTCCTTTGTGCGGCACCGCCATGGAAAAGGATGGCTTCAACATCCCCTTCGAGACCTTCCTCGGCTTCGGCGGCGATAAGGTGCCCGATATTGACCTGAACTTCTCCGGCGAATATCAGGCCCGGGCCCATGCCTACTGCATTGAAATGTTCGGCGCATCTCACGTCTTCCGTGCCGGCACCATCGGCACCGTGGCGGACAAGACGGCCTATGGCTATGTCCGCAAGTATCTGGAAGAGCGAAACGAGACCCGCAGTGCCGCGGAAATGAACCGTCTGGCCACGGGCTGTTTGGGTGTGCGGCGCACCACAGGCCAGCACCCCGGCGGACTGGTGGTCATTCCGCAGGAAAATGAGATCTGGGATTTCTGCCCGGTGCAGCACCCGGCGGATGACCCAAAGGCCGACCAGATCACCACCCATTTTGAATACCACTCTATGGAGGAAAACCTCCTCAAGCTGGATATGCTGGGCCACGATGACCCCACTATGA
>CAZMBL010000065.1:0-9926 GCA_964564605.1 uncultured Oscillospiraceae bacterium | reverse complement strand
AGGAAATGGGCGCTTCCACCATCTGCATCAAGGATATGGCCGGTATCATGGGCCCGAAGGAAGCTTACGATCTGGTCTCCGCCATCAAGGACGCCGTGCCCGGTATGCCCATCGACCTGCATACCCACTCCACCACTGGTCTGGCCTTCATGACTTACCTGAAGGCTGTGGAAGCCGGCTGCGACATCATCGACACCGCCATTTCTCCCTTCTCCGGCGGCACCAGCCAGCCCGCCACCGAGACACTGGCCTACGCTCTGCGTCAGCTGGGCTACGAGGTGGAGCTGGACGACGGCTGCCTCAAGACCATGGCCGACTATTTCAAGGGCGTGCGGGACGAGTATATCAAAGACGGCACCCTGATGCCCAAGGCAATGGCCACCGATACCCAGTGCCTGACCTATCAGGTGCCCGGTGGTATGCTGTCGAACCTGCTCAGCCAGCTCAAGCAGATGAACGCGCTGGACAAGTTTGACGAGGCTCTGGCCGAGACTCCCAGAGTCCGTGCCGATATGGGCTATCCCCCGCTGGTCACCCCCACCAGCCAGATGGTCGGCGTGCAGGCCGTGCGCAATGTGCTGGATGGCCAGCGCTACAAGACCGTCTCCAAGGAAATCAAGGCTTACTGCCGCGGTGAGTACGGCCACACCCCCGCCCCCATCAACCCTGAGATCCGTCAGCAGATCCTGGGCGAGGAGCAGCCCCTGACCGGCCGCTATGCCGATTCTCTGGCCCCCATCGTGGAGCCCACCCGCCAGAAGCTGGCCGGTGTCGCCCGCTCCGATGAGGATGTGCTCAGCTACATCGCCTTCCCCAATCTGGCCGAGAAGTTCTTCGAAGAGCGCAAGGCCCGGGAAGAGAACTGCGTCACCTATACCATTACCGAGGCCTAAGGAGGAGCGGATATGGAAAACTATGGCATTCTGGAGGCCGCTGTCATTGCGGTTCTGGGACTTGCAGTGGTGTTTTTCGGACTGATTCTGCTGATGATCGTTGTGATCGTCATCGGCAAGATCTTCTCTGCCGCCGATGCCCGCAAGGCCGCCCGGGAAGCTGCCGCCATCCCCGCTGCCCCCGCGCAGCCGGAACCGGCCCCCGCTCCCGTTGCTCCCGGCACCGCCGGCGAGCTGAAGCTGCACGATGTGGAGCCCAAAACCGCCGCCATGCTGATGGCCATCGTGGCCAACAAGCTGCAAAAGCCGCTCAATGAGCTGCGCTTCATTTCCATCAAGGAGGTCAAATAACATGAAATATAAGGTTACTCTCAACGGCCGCACCTATGAGGTGGAGGTCGAGGCCGGCAAGGCCATGCTGCTCGATGAATACGAGGCCATTGCCCCCGCCGCACCGGTGGCCGCTCCTGTCGCCGCTGCGCCCGCGCCCGCTGCCGCCCCCGCTGCCCCTGCCGCTCCCGTTGTCACCGGCAGCGGCGAGACCGTCTCCGCCCCCATGCCCGGCACCATTCTGAAGGTCAATGTCAAGGCCGGTGACCCGGTGCAGGCCGGAACCGTGCTGTGCGTGCTGGAAGCGATGAAGATGGAAAATGAGATCATGGCTCCCAAGGCCGGCACGGTCACGCAGGTGATTGTCACCAAGGGCGCTTCCGTGGACACCGGTGCTCCTCTGGTCGTGATCGGCTAAGGAGGCGCCTGCATGAATATCAATGTTGGTGAGATTCTGCTGAATCTTTGGAACAGCTCCGGCTTCGCCGCCATTATCAACGGCTTTACCGCCGAGGGCGGCTGGCAGTATCTTGTGATGCTGGCCATTGCCTGTGTGCTGCTGTATCTGGCCATTGTCAAGAAGTTCGAGCCGCTGCTGCTGTGCGGCATTGCCTTCGGCTGTCTGCTGAGCAATCTGCCCGGCGCGGGACTGTATCATCAGGAGCTGTGGGATGCCTTCATGGAAGAGGGTAACGCGGCCTATCACAGCTATGGTGCCATCCTGCGGGAGGGCGGCCTGCTGGACTTCTTCTACATTGGTGTCAAAACTTCCATCTACCCCTGCCTGATTTTCATGGGCGTGGGTGCCATGACGGACTTTGGCCCCCTGCTCAGCAACCCCAAGAGCCTGCTGCTGGGTGCCGCGGCACAGCTGGGCGTGTTCGCCGCATATTTCGGCGCCCGTCTGCTGGGCTTTACCGATCCCGAGGCTGCGGCCATCGGCATCATCGGTGGCGCGGACGGCCCCACCGCCATTTTCCTGACCACCCGTCTGGCCCGCTCTGCTGGGCGGTATCGCCGTGGCGGCTTATTCCTACATGGCGCTGATCCCCATGATTCAGCCCCCCTTCATGCGTCTGCTGACCACCCCGGAGCAGCGCAAGATCAAAATGGTGCAGACCCGTACCGTCTCCAAGGCGGAGAAGATCATCTTCCCCATCGTGGTCACCATGTTCGTGGCGCTGTTGCTGCCGGATACTGCTTCCCTGATCGGCTGCCTGATGCTGGGTAACCTGTTCAAGGAGACCGGTGTGACCGATCGCCTGAGCGACACCGTGCAGAACGCCCTGATGAACATCATCACCATTCTGCTCAGCACCGCCGTGGGTGCCACCATGGTCGGCTCCAACTTCCTGACCGCCGAAACCCTGAAGATCATCGTCCTGGGCGTGTGCGCCTTCATTCTGTCCACCGTGGGCGGTTTGGTGGGCGGCCAGGTGATGTACTGGGTCACCAAGGGCAAGGTCAACCCCCTCATCGGCTCCGCCGGCGTTTCCGCCGTGCCGATGGCGGCCCGCGTTGCCAATCTGGAGGGCCAGAAGGCCAACCCTGCCAACTTCCTGCTGATGCACGCCATGGGCCCCAACGTGGCCGGAGTCATCGGCTCCGCCATCGCCGCCGGCTTCCTGCTGAGCGTCTTTGGCCCCATGGTAGCTGGTTGATGACAAAAGCTTCCACCGTATAAAACGGCAGATGCTTATAAAACAATTTGTGGAGCGTATCGGCATCGATACGCTCCACTTTTTATGTAAGGATATAGGCCCGGCTCTCCCTTGGGGAGAAGCAAGGGGAGGCCCTCGCTTTTTTCCGGTGGCGCCGTTTTTGGGAGGTTACTCCGCAATTGCGAATTCGGTCTGCCTTTCCTCCCATGTGCGGGCGGTGCGCTGGCGGATCAGGCCGGCGGCGGTGGGGGTGTAGCGCAGCTCGTCCCAGCGGCAGTTTGGATAGCGGACGAACCCGCCATCGGTGGAAATGATCACATCGAAGGTGCCCGTATCGTCCGCCTCGGGCTGCATGGTGAGCGGCAGCTGCTCCGTAATGGTGACGCGCCAGCCCCCGTCCCGATCCACTTCCGTCTGCTCCTCTGGGTGGGCCAGATTTCTGTCCCTGCTGGCCTGCAGCCCGGTCACACAGGAGAGGAATGTCTGCCCCACCCGGACGGCAAAGCCCGGCTGCGTCTCCGACCATTCGGCCAGCACCTGCGCGGTGAACAGGCCCGCCTTCGTCTCGAAGGCGCAGGGCCCCACGCTGCACTTTGCCCCCTGCTGCTCCAGCACCCACGCCGCCTGCGCGGCCAGCGCCTGACAGGAGTCGCCAGACTGCTCCGGCGGGCCGTACACCCGCAAAGACAGGATACACATTTGCCCGGGCTGCCATTTTTGCAGCCCGACGGTGCATACTGGCCCGGTCAGCTGGGGCATCCGCCCGGCGGGATAGCACTGCGCCGTCCGAATGCCGGCCGCCTGCAGGGCCGCGATCGTCCGGTAGATCCACTCTATGCCCATGTGTCTGCCCCTCCCTTCTCCACGCAGAGGCACCAGCGATATGCCCCTTCTCCCATGGCCGTCATTTCCTCCACCCGCCGCAGGAGAAACGCCCGCTGCCCCACCGTGACCGTGTCACCGGCCACGGCCTGCGCCGCCATGGGCAGCATACAGATGTACTGCCCCCGGGGAATTTCCCCAAGTGGAGAGAACATCCGCTCCATATTCTGCCAGCTTCGGCTGTTGACGCTGTAAAAAATCGCGGAAATCTGCTGCTCCCCAGCGGCGGTTGTCAGAATGACCCGGGTTCCGTAGCGCTCCAGCAGCCGGTTCATCAGCGCCTCCATGCTATACCCCCCGGAACTGAAAAGCGTCCAGCACATACGGTGCCATGATCAGCCCCGCCTGACTGCGCAGGCATGCCGAGGCCGGGGAGCCGCCCCGGCGCTGCACCGTCACATCCCCCAGCTGCAGCCGTTCCGGCTCCGACAGCTCCTCCAGCTCCGAAAGCGCCGCCAGCGCATACAGCGCAGCCGATGCCAGAAAATCCGCCCGGCAGTCCTGCTCCGTCAGACCCGGCCGAAGCCGGGCTGACAGGGAGCGCTCCGCCGCAAGGCAAAGCGAGGGCAGAAGCTGCTGCTGTTTTTCCGAAAGGGCACCGGCCAGCAGCTGCGCCTGTGCGTGGATCTGCTCCGTCAGGCTCATATGCTCAGCACCCGGGCGGCATCGGTGCAGATTTTGCCGAAACCGGTGATGGTGCTGATGGCGGCCCGCTCCAGCTGGCGGTCGATCAGCTTGTCGTACTCCACCAGTACATCCCCGGCCCGCACCTGCTCCAGCGCGAAACGGTTGTCCAGACCGATGATCGTGCCGTCCGCCACCGCGCCGGTGCGCAGCAGCTGGGCGCCCAGAGGCGTGCCCACCTTGCCGGAGCCCATGAAATTCAGCCCCGCCACCGGGTTCTGCAGCTCCGGAATTTTCAGAATGTCGGTCATGGTACCGGTGGAGCAGACCAGCGTGTTCATGCTGTAGGGATCAAACTGCCCCCAGAAATCCACCAGCTGATCATAGCCCAGCGTACCCTTGGTGCCGGAAATAGGGGCGGTACCCACGGTAAAGGTCACGGCGGCGTTGTCATTGCCGTCTCCGTCCAGCAGCACCTTCACCGCGTCCGCCACCAGCTGCTGCTGGATGTGGGCACCGATCTGGCGCAGCATCACGGAGAACAGGTCCAGCTTCTGGAAGCGCAGCGCCTCGTAGGAGGCCACCAGCATTCTGCCCCGCTTATGCAGGGAGATCAGATGCTCCTTGGTGCGGATCTGGGTGGTGGGGATCTGGGCGCCCTCCTGCACATCCTCCAGCTTCTTTTCCTCCTCCGTCGGCTCGGAGTAGATGGAGCGGTAGTCCATGGAGTCGATCACCGTGGTGGTGGCCACCAGCGCGGGCAGAATGTCATGCTCCTCCATGCCCTGCCGCACGGTGCGGGCGATGTACTCCGGGAACAGCACGGCGGAGTCCATGGTGGCGTAGAACTGCTCCACGGTGGAAGAACCTGCGCCCTTGGCCCGGATGCCAAAGCGCTTGAGCTGGCGCTGGAAGGCGTCCGTCCCTTCCAGCGGCGTGCCCCGGTAGTTTTCGCTGGGGTCGAGCTGCTCCAGCACCTGGGTAAAGCTCATGCCCGCCTGACGGTACATACCCTTTTCCAGCTTGAGATTTTCGTAAGTCATGTTTGCTTCCTCCTGTGATGAAAAAAATAGTGTATGGGAGCCTTGGCCTCCATGGCCTGCGCCGGGGATCTTCCAAAGGGCACCGGCCGATGAACGCGGCGGCTCCACTGGTTTCCGGAAATCCGGATAAACCCATTGTCGTGGCGGCTCAGATCAGATAGCCGCTTTCCACCGGCTCCTGCCGCGGCCCGGCGCAGGGCAGCTGGGGCTGCACCGGCAGAGTCTGCTCCAGCCGTCGCCGCAGGGCCTGCCGCATTTGCAGAAGATCCTCCGTCTCCGCCCGGGCCATCACGCCCCGCAGCACCGGCTCCGTGAAGCCCAGCTGCAAGGTCAGGCACAGCCGCACCACTTCCTCCTGCAGCTCGGCGGCGTAACGCTGCCCCAGCTGCGCCTGCTTGAGAAGATTGTGGTATTCCGCCTGGGCCCCGCCGGCCTCCGCCAGCTCCTTCAGACTGCGCAGGCCTCTGCCCAGACCTTTGATCACCCCGGCCTCCCGCTGGGCCGGAACGGCCACGAAGGAAAATTCGTAGGCATCCACCGGGTCACACAGCACGGTGCAGCACAGGCGGCCATTGTAGTATTCCCCCTTCCGGTGGCCGCAGGAGCCTGCCTCTCCACCGCAGACGGAACAGACGGCCTTCCCCATGGCACAGCCAACGGAGACCTCCTTTTTGATGCCCGCCTCAATGTCTGCGATCACTTCATCGGCGCTGCCGCCCCGGCGGATGTAGGCCCACGCCTTGATATAGCTGATGCCATCCTCGCAGATCACCTCGGTATCAAAGATCCGGGCCACCTGCCGGTCGCTGGACCAGCTGTGATCCACGATTCCCGTCTTGCCCACAAACAGCGCCGCCAGCACCGGCAACGCGCCGGTGTCAAACCGTTCCAGATCCCGGTCGGGCTGGTCGTCGCACAGCCGCACGGAGAATACATACACCTGCTCCGGCTGCAAGGTGGCCTTTGCCTGGGCGTTGATGGCCGCCAGCTGGGCCCCGGTCGGCACGCCGCTGCCCTGCGCCCGGGACGATTTCTGAATTTCCATGGATTTTCCTCCTTCGATTATTCCGTTTTCCGGGCTTCTGCCCGGTATTTTTCCGCCTGCGCCTGATAAAGCGCGGCCTGGCTTTCCTGGGTGATGTCCTGCAGACTGATGTCGTTCCATTCGATCTGCACCCGGTCGTCCAGCCCTTCGCAGCGCAGGAAGGTCTGACAGATCCGCAGCACCGCCGGTTCCACGGTGCGCCGCAGCGCCCAGATCTCACTGGTCAGGATGTCTGCCTGCTGGGTACTCATGCGCTCCGTGGTGCTCCAGTTCAGCCCCAGCAGGAAAGGCGGCAGTCCGGTTTTGGCCACCAGCTGTTCCAGAATCTGCCGCACCGGCACCTGCGAATCCAGTACCGGCGCTTCCCCGCCGATCACCCGGATCTGCACATCCCCCACGGCCACAAAATCCCGCACGGTGCCGTTTTTGCTGTCCTCCATGGCTCTGGCCCACTCGGCCGCCACCTGCTGCCCCCGCTCCCGGGCCTGCGCCGGATCCAGATTTTCGTCCGCCCGGCACACCACACTGTAGCGCACGTTCCCCGCCCGCTCCCAGTTGGCCCCCAGAGTGGCGTAGATCTTCATCAGAATGTCCGCCAGAAAGGGCATTCCCCGGAAGAGGCTGACCCCATACGGGTGCGCCGGCTCCGGATTGAGGGTGGTGAACAGCAGCAGCTGGGGATAGGGCAGCGGCCGCATCAGTCCCTGGGCATCCGGCCCCCAAAGCTCCACCTCCAGCGGGGAGCCGCCCTGTCTGGCCTCCAGCAGTGTCACATCTCCCCAGCACAGGCCCCCCACCCGGTCGCCGGCCAGCAGGATTTCCCCCACCGCCCGGCCGTAGGTCAGGAGACTGTCCATATAGCAGCTGAGGAAGCTGTCGATCCCCGTCTGGCCGTACCCGGCGGGAACACTCCGCAGGAAGCTCTCCAGCGCCCGCTGGGCCCGGCTGTCCGTACACCGGACGGCAAAGCCGCCGGAAAGCCGCACCAGTTTTCCCACGGCCGCATCCAGCACCGGAATGGCCTCCCGCAGCTGGCGATAGATCCGCTCTTCCCCGGCTCCCAGCGGTGTAAAGCTGCGCAGGGTGCCAAGGCTGGCACCGCGGTCGCTTCGCAGCTGGCACTGGGCGGCCAGCGGCGCGGCGGTTTGCTTTTTCTTCATGTTTTTCGCTCCTTTTCAAGTTTTACGGGTGTGTTCTGCGTGCCACGGAGCATACGGAAAGATTGCTCTGCCCGCCTCCCAGCACGGTGGAAACAAAGAAGCGCATGTCATCCATGGCGTGATCGTTCTCCTTTTTCACCTGCTCCCGGGAGCCGTCCCACACATAGCTGTCCAGCTCCCGCAGGCAGTCGGTGCAGTCCTCGCAGATCACGATTTTTCCGCTTTTGAGCAGATCTGCCGTCAGGCGGATGCCGCTGAGCACATCGTTTCTGGCCCGGCGCACCGGCCAGCCCCTGCGCCGCAGCACCTCCATGAAGCTGGCTGCGGAGGGATCCACGATCACCGCCGCAATCCGCCTGCCCCCGGCCAGCTCCGCCAGCGCGTCGGCATACTCCTCATCGGTCATCTGCCGGTGCCGGATGCGGGAGCTGAAGTAGAACTCCTTCACCCGCCACCACCGCCCGCCGTGGCAGCCCCACAGACCCATGGAGGTGGGGTTGACCGTGCCGTAATCGCAGGAAATGTACCATTTTTCACAGTGTTGTGGTGGATTTTGCACCATTTCCGGCCCAAAAAAGTCATATACCCGTCCCTCGGCCCGGACCCACTGCCCCAGCACAAACCGCCGGTAGAACACACCGCTGTACAGCCGCTCATACCGGGCCCGGATCCGGGGTGACAGGGACGGGTTGTCCTCCATGGTAAAATGCAGCCGCAGGCAGTTTCGCGCCTCCGCCTGCAAAATCCAGTCCCGGTAGAACCAGTGCCCCGGCCCCTCCGGATTGCAGTTGAACCACAGGCGGCTGCCGGTGACGCTGCACCGGGCGCAGGCCTGCTCCACAAAGGAGCGGGGCATCAGCGCCACCTCGTCCAGCAGCACCCCGGCAAAGGTGATGCCCTGAATGAGACTTGCGGAGCTTTCATCCCGTCCGCCGAATATGTAAAAGCGGTTGAAATGGCCCAGCCACTGTACTTCCAGCAGATTTTCCGTCCGCTTTTCCCGGAAAACCGCCCCCAGCTGCTCCAGCTTCGGCTGCAACTCCCCCAGCAGATTGCGCCGCAGGGATGCAATGGTCTTTCCGCAGATGCCGAAGCGCTGCCGGTGAAAAGCCGTCATGGCCCACAGAAAGAAGCTCAGCCCCATGGCCAGTGTCTTCCCCGAGCGGACAGCCCCATCGCAGACCAGCGCCTCATAGTCCCGGCATGGGCTGTCGGGCATCCACCATGTCAAAACCTGCTTCTGCTTCGGAGAAAATTCCCAGCCGTTCATGGGCTTTGCAGCGCCTGCAGCAGCGCCATCGCGGCCTGATCGTCCGCCCCCTTTCCCGCCGCCAGCGCCAGCTGCTCCAGCGCCCGCAGCCGGTCGATCAGCCGGATCTCCACCGTGCCCTTTTCGTTGCGGCGGATTTCGCTGAGCAGGGAAAGATCCAGCCTGTCCAGATCCGGCTGCGGCTCCAGCGCCAGCCGCACGCAGTCGTTGGCCCGGCCAAAGGCCAGCTCAGCCAGCCGCCGGGTCACATCCGCCGTACTGACCGTGCCGGTTCGGATCCGGGTTTTGAGTGTATTTGCCTGTTCGTGTTGGTTCATAGGCTCCCTTCCTTTCAACCGCACGCCAAAAAAACAAAAAAGTTGCACCAAACCGTGCAACCTGAAAATTTTATAGATTTTTTTGCAAATCCATGTTACCAACCATGCTTCTACCCGGTCATCGTAGGGGGGCGGCATCCCTGCCGCCCCTGATTTATTATTCGCCCCAGCAGTCTTGGTTTTTCGCATCACGCCTTTGCTCTTAGCTTTCCAGCTGCATGCCCAGAAAGCCCGCCACGGTTTGGGCCAGCTGCTGATCAGCCTCTGCCATGGGGGTGCGATCCTCTCCCATCAGCAGCAGCACGCTGCCCATCAGATCTCCCTGCGACAAAATCGGCACCGCCACCCCGAGATGGTATTTGTCCGAGTCCTCCGTGGCCTTTACCAGCGGCTCGCCGGTGCGGTAGCGGTAGCTGTGGCGCTGCTCCATCATTTTTTCCAGTGCCTGTGAATTGGGCTTGTCCACCAGCTCCCGCCGGGGGGCCCCGGCCAGCGCGATGATGCTGTCCCGATCCGCTACCGCCGCGATCCGGCCGGTGTTGGCGCCGATGGCATCGCACATCTGGCTGGCAAACTCCTGCAAATCCCCCATGGGGGAGTATTTTCGAAAAATCACTCCGCCGTCCTTTTCCGTATAAATCTCCAACGGGTCGCCGTCACTGATAACATGGACATCGAAAACCTTATCCAGTTTGTTCCGA
>CAZMBL010000064.1:0-10190 GCA_964564605.1 uncultured Oscillospiraceae bacterium | reverse complement strand
ATGAGGACGAGGACGTGATCGTCATCAACAAGCCCAAGGGGCTGGTGGTTCATCCCGCCGCCGGGCATCAGGATGATACACTGGTCAACGGCCTGCTCTATGCCCTTGGCGACCGGCTCTCCGGCATCAACGGCGAGCTGCGCCCGGGTATCGTCCACCGCATCGACAAGGACACCAGCGGTCTGCTGGCGGTGGCTAAAAACGATTATGCCCATACCTTTCTTGCCAGTCAGCTGAAGGATCACAGCATGTACCGGCTCTATGAGGCCATCATCTGCGGCAGTCCCCGGGAAGATCGGGGCACCGTGGACGCGCCCATCGGCCGCCATCCCTCCGACCGGAAGAAAATGTGCGTCACCCAGCGCAATTCCCGCCCCGCCGTCACCCATTGGGAAGTGGTGGCCCGCTACCGGGGCTATACCCACATCCGCTGCCGTCTGGAGACCGGCCGCACCCATCAGATCCGGGTGCATATGGCTCACATCGGCCACCCCATTCTGGGTGACTGCGTATACGGCCGCAAGAAGCCGGAGCTGGGGCAGAGCAGCCAGTGCCTGCATGCAGGGACGCTGTGCTTCGCCCATCCCCGGGACGGTCACCCCGTGATCGTCCACGCACCCCTGCCGGATTATTTCCTGCAGGTCATAGAAAAATTGCAGAAGCTGGGCAGCGCCTGAGTGCCGGCCCGTTTCAGAAGGAGTACCCATGTTTTCCGACATCCTGCTCACCGTGGATTTTGACCGCACCCTGACCGCGCTGGACGGCTCCATCCCGGCACGCAATCTGGAGGCCATCGACTATTTTATCCGCAACGGCGGGGCCTTCACCGTCAATACCGGCCGCAGCTATATCAGCTTCCGGAAATATTTGCAGACTGTGCCGATCAATGCACCGCTGCTGTTGCTCAACGGCAGTGCCGCATGGAAAAACGGCAGCTTTCAAAATGTCCACAACATCACGCTGGATATCTGGCCCACCATGCAGCGGCTGAAAGAGCGGTTCCCGGAGGTCAATCTGGAGCTGCAGGCACCGGATATGCACTATCTGGTCGCCCCCAGCGAAAGCTACGCCGAGTATTACAGCCACCGCTCCATGCCTTACCGGATCCTGGCTCTGGAACCGCAGACGCTGGATTTTGTCAAGCTGGGGGTCTACGGCGACCTGCATGGGGCGCTGGGACTGACCGAGGAGCAGGAAAAGGATCGCTTTGACGAGATCACCGCCTTCCTGGAGGAAGAGTTCGGCCAGCGTCTGGAGATATTCCGTGCCACCCCCCGCATTATCAACGTTCACGCCCGTGGCGTTTCCAAGCTGGCCGCCGCCCGGACACTGCAACAGCAGCTGGGACGAAGAATTCTGGTCTGCGTGGGAGACGAGGGCAACGACGAAGCCATGCTCTCCGGCGCGGATTACAGCTTCTGCCCGGCGGATGCCAAGGTGGCCGACCGGTTCTGCAATGTCTGCCCCTGCTCCCAGGGCGCGGTAGCCGATGTAATTCTGGAAAAGATCCCCCTTATACTCCGAAACCCGCAGCAGCGCTGCGGCCCCCGATAATCATTTGACATTTCCGTTCCAACACCCCCGGGCTCTTTTCAGGGCCCGGGGCTTTGTCGTAGTCGGATTTTTTGTCAAAACCTGCCGGCAAGCGGTTGTCAAGCGTTATATTTTGTGTTATATTGTAAATAATGACAGAAAGTGAGGTGCCAAAGTGACTTTTTATTCGCATATTGACCATTCCCCCAACGGCACCCCCCGGGTGCAAACAGTAACGGAGCATTGCCGCCAGGCAGCTGCCTACGCACGAAGCACGCTGGATCCGATTGGACTGGGCAGTGCCGGATATCTTGCCGGTCTCGTGCATGACATGGGCAAGATGAAACAGGAATTCCAGCGCTACCTGCTGGATGGAACGGGCCGCCGCGGCTCGGTCAACCATACCTTCGCCGGATGCCGATTGCTTCTGACCCGGTTTCACGGGGAGCAGGTAGCATCCTGCGAAGATCTCACTGCTGAGCTTCTGGCCTTTGCTGCCGGTGCGCACCATGGGCTGTTTGACTGTGTAGACCGGGATAGAGAATCCGGGTTTTTGCACCGTCTGAAAAAGGAAAACATCGGCTATCTGGAAAGTTTGGAGCATTTTCTTGCGCAGTGTGCCGATATAGACGAGCTGAACAGTCTTTTTCATGCCGCGAACGAAGCGTTGACCCCGGTTTACGAACGAATCGGCCTGCTGGCCGGTGACAGCAGTGAGGAATTTGCCTTCTATCAGGGACTACTGGCCCGGCTACTTCTGTCAGCTGTAATCGAAGGTGACCGGCGGGACACTGCCGAATTTATGACTGGCATCACCTCCCAGCGGGAACCGGAGGACCTGCGCATATTCTGGCGGCCCTATCTTGCCCATCTGGAAGAAAAGCTGAAGATTTTTGCGCAGGACACCCCCATTGGACGGGCCAGAGCCGAAATATCCCGCAAATGCCGCACTTACGGGGAAAACCGGGGCGGAATTATCCGACTGAATGTACCCACCGGCGGTGGAAAAACCCTGAGCTCTCTGCGCTACGCCCTGCGCCACGCCGAAAAATGGGGCAAACACCGCCTGATTTTCACAGCACCACTTCTTACAATTCTGGAGCAGAACGCAGCCGTGATCCGGGACTATCTTGGCGATGACAGCATTGTGCTGGAGCATCACAGCAATGTTGTGGAGCCGGTCTCGCCGGAAGAAAATGAACTGGATCTGCGGGAGCTGGCGGTGGACAGCTGGCACAGCCCCGTGATCGTCACCACACTGGTGCAGTTTCTCAACGTGCTGTTTGCCGGCAAAACCACAGCAGTGCGGCGCTTTCAGAGTCTCTGCGACAGCGTGATTGTAATCGACGAGGTGCAAACAGTTCCGAGCAGTATGCTGAGTCTATTTGATCTGGCTGTCAACTTTCTTGCAGATGTCTGCGGGGCAACTGTTGTGCTTTGCTCGGCCACACAGCCCTGTCTGGAGCAGGTACCCCATCCGATCCGTCCGGATCCTGCGCAGATGGTGCCCTATGAAAGAAAGCTCTGGGAAATCTTCCGCCGCACCCAGATCATAGACGGCGGCGCAATGACGCTGGAGCAGGCAATCCCCTTCATCCGCCAGTCCATGGAGGAAACGGAGAGTCTTCTTGTTATCTGCAACAAGAAGGAGCAGGCGCGTTATCTGCTGCAGGCACTGGACGGGGTGGCGCAGGTATGCTGTCACCTGTCCGCCTCCATGTGCCCGGCCCACCGCAGGCAGACACTGGCACAGCTGTACCAGGCGCTGCGGGAGGGAAAAAGCTGCCTTTGTGTTGCCACACAGGTGATCGAGGCAGGTGTGGATATTTCCTTTGGCCGTGTTATTCGCTTCACGGCCGGATTGGACAGCATTGTACAGGCGGCAGGGCGTTGCAATCGCAATGGGGAGCGGGCCTGTGCCAGCGTTTATGTGGTAACCCTGCTCAACGAGAATCTGCACCATCTGGCAGATATCCAGCGTGGCAAAAACGCCACAGTCAGTTTGCTGGAGGCATACCGGCGGGAACCGGAGCGGTTTGACTGTGATCTTGCATCGGATGCGGCGGTTTCATATTATTACCGGCAGTATTACGGTGCCATGCCCCTGGGGGCGCAGGACTATCCTCTGAAGAAGGATCGTACCAGCCTGCTGGCCCTGCTGGCGGTCAACGAAAGCTGCTGGGACGATACAAGCAGTTTTTACGGCAGGTTTATGTTGGCGCAGGCCTTTCGCACAGCAGGCGATGCTTTCACGGTTTTTGACAGCGACACACAGGATGTCATTGTCTCCTATGGCGATGGAGAAGTGCTGATTGGGGAGCTGATGGCCCAGCCTGCGGCCAGTGTCCCGTTCCTGAAGCAGTGGGTTTCCCGGGCCAAATCCTATACAATTAGTCTTTATTCGTATCAGCTGAAGGCGCTGGCAGATGTAATTGTGGAACACAACGGCGTAAAAATTTTACCGCGTGAATACTATGACGAGCAAACCGGCTTCTCCATGCAGGCCGGCACACTCGATTATCTGGAGGTGTAGCATGAAAAATACGCGCTATCCCAACATGGTGGAATTTCAGGTAACGGGGGATTATGCCCTGTTTTCCGACCCGATTACCCGAATGGGAGGTGAAAAGTGCAGCTATCAAGTTCCTACCTATGAGGCTCTGAAAGGAATCCTGTCCTCTGTTTACTGGAAGCCGACCTTCATCTGGGTCATTGACGAGGTGCGGATCATGGAACCGATCAGCATGGAAGTCAAGGGCATCCGCCCGATCAAATACAGTGGCGGCAACGATCTGGCCTATTATACCTACCTGAAAAACTGCCGGTATCAGGTGCGGGCTCATTTCGAGTGGAACGAAAACCGCCCGGAACTAAAAAACGACCGCAACGAGAATAAGCATCACCAGATCGCCCTGAAGATGATCCGAAAAGGCGGGCGGCGGGACATTTTCCTCGGAACACGGGAATGTCAGGGCTATGTGGAGCCGTGTATATTCGGAGAGGATACCGGCGCTTATGACGAGATCCCCCGGCTGGAATTCGGCCTGATGTACCACGGTCTTACCTATGCGGATGAAGCATATTCTCCGGAAACAGTCGGGAACATGACAGCCCGGTTCTGGCAACAGGTGATGGAGCATGGGGTCATTCACTTCCCCCGCCCGGAGGAATGCCCTTACCACAAGCGCCTGCGGGAGATGGAGATCAAGCCTTTCGGAGAGCAGCTTGATAACTTTACGGGGCTGAAAGAATTTGGGGAGGTGACGTAGATGAGCCTGCTGCAACGTGCGCTGGAAACATATGAAAGCCACATCCGCTATACCGAAAATCGGGAAAATGTAACCACAATGGCACCGGTTGGGCATATCGTGACCCGGGCAGAACTGGAAATCACCCTGTCGCCGGAGGGGAAATTTGTGATTGCCACGGCCGTTGACAAGGACGAGCCAAAGATCGTCATTCCGGCCACTGAGGGGTCCGCCGGAAGAACCAGTGCCCCCTGTGCCCATCCGCTGTGTGAGCAGCTGGGATATCTCTTGCCCGGCCATGCAGAAAAATACCGCCTGTATGTGCAGCAGCTGAGCGCATGGGCCGAGTCCGAATATGCCCATCCCAAGCTGCTTCCGATCCTGCGCTATGTGAAAACAGGGCAAATCGCACAGGATCTGGCACGGTGCTGTCTGATCACACTGGATGAAAATGGCCTTCCGGAAAAGGACAAGCAAATGATCCGCTGGCGTGTTCAGGGCAGCGAGCCGGAGGAATGCTGGAAGGATACCTCTCTCTTTGAATCGTACACCCGCTACGATTTGCGTCAGGCTGAGCGTACACAGGGGCTTTGCATGGTCACCGGCGAGCAGGTTGGCATTGCGTCCCAGCATCCCAAGGGGGTTTTCTCCCTGAACGGCAACGCAAAGTTGATCTCCGCGAATGACAGCTCCGGCTTTACCTATCGCGGGCGCTTTTCCGAGGAATGGCAGGCCGCACAGGTTGGTTATGAAACATCCCAGAAGGCGCACAGCGCCCTGCGCTGGCTGATTCAGAATCAGGGGGTGCTGTTTGGTGGCAGAGCGCTGCTGTGCTGGAATCCGCAGGGAAAGACCATTACACCACCCACACTGCCATTCCGGCCGTCCAGACCAATCTGGAAGCCCACGGATTATCGGCAGGCCCTTTTGCAAATGCTGCAAAGCAGAAAGCGGGATTTTGAAATCACGGATGGTGTGGTGGTCGCCGCCTTTGATGCAGCCACCACCGGGCGGCTGGCTGTGACCTATTACAACGAATTTCGGGCACATGATTTTCTGCAGCGGCTGCACGACTGGGACAATACCTGCTGCTGGCCGGACTGGCGGTTCGGCATCCAGTCTCCCAGCCTGAAGCAGATCGTCAACTGCGCCTTCGGAACGCAGAGAACAGAAAACGGAAATGCCCGCATGGTTGCGGATGATGCCGTTGTGCGCCAGCAGATGCAGCGTCTGGTTGCCTGCCGGGTAGAGAAAGCGCCTATCGGCGCGGATATAGCGAAAGCACTGACGGCTCGGGCCTCCCAGCCGCAGGCCTATGAGTCCAAAGTATGGGAAGATGTTCTGTTTACCGCCTGCGCGGTAATACGGAAATACCGATATGACACATTTAAGGAGGAATGGAGTATGGCTCTGGAGCCGGAAAAGAAGGATCGCAGCTACCAGTTTGGGCGACTGTTGGCGGTGATGGAAAAAGTGGAGCGGGACACCTACGATGGTGCGGAAGGTCGGGAGCCCAACGCCATCCGGATGCAGGCTGTATTCTGCCAGCGTCCCATGTACGCTGCCGGGCTCATTGAAAAGCAGCTGGAACAGGCGTATTTCCCCAGGCTCAGCCCCGGCATTCGCGGGTGGTACAAATCCATCATTTCGCAGATCATGGAAATGATCAGCATGAACCCGCAGGAGACATGGAATCAGCCTTTGGAGGATAGCTATCTGATGGGCTATTACCTGCAAAGAAGCGCAATGTACACAAAAAACAATAAGGATACGGAGGAAAATGAGCATGAGTACGCTGAATAACAAAATCGATTTTGTGGTACTGATTTCCGCAGAACGGGCAAACGCCAACGGTGACCCTCTGAACGGAAACCGCCCCCGCACGGATTATGAGGGCTACGGGGAAATGAGCGATGTGTGCATCAAACGGAAAATCCGCAACCGGATGCAGGATCTGGGGCAGCCCGTCTTTGTCCAGTCCGATGACCGCTGCGACGACGGCTTCGGCAGTCTTTCCGAGCGGGCCGCCAGCGTCATGAAGGGAGAGAAAAATCGGGACATCTATGCCCAGAAGGCTTGCCAGACATGGCTGGACGTGCGAAGCTTCGGGCAGGTGTTCGCCTTCAAGGACGCGAAAGGCGTGTCCGTAGGCGTTCGGGGCCCGGTCTCCATTCATCAGGCCGTCAGCGTTTCGCCGGTTGAGGTGGAAACACTCCAGATCACCAAAAGTGTCAACGGTGAGAAGGGTGAAAAGGGCGCGACCCGTTCCTCCGATACCATGGGTAAAAAGCACTATGTCCGCTTCGGTCTGTACAAAATCAAGGGGTCGATCAACGTACAGCTGGCACAGAAAACCGGATTTACCCATGACGATGCTCTGCTCATCCGCGAAGCGCTTCGCACCCTGTTTGAAGGGGATGCCTCCTCCGCCCGGCCGGAAGGCTCCATGGAGGTGGTGAAACTGTACTGGTTCGAGCATAACTGCGCCACCGGACAGTATTCCTCCGCCGCCGTTCACCGCAGTGTCAAAGCCGTGCCGAAAGCCGGTGTGACCATTCCCCGGAGTGTAGAGGATTACGAGATCATCCGGGAAGAGCTTCCCGGCCTGATGCCGGAGGAAATCGATGGCGTATAAGGAGGAAAACTTCCTCCAGTTGTCCGGGTTGCAGCATTTTGCGTTTTGTCGGCGGCAGTGGGCGCTGATCCATATTGAGCAGCAGTGGGCGGAAAATCTGCTGACGGTACAGGGAAACTTTCTCCACGAGAAAGCCCACGACCCCGGCAGCCGGGAGCAGCGGGGGGATGTGCGGATCACCCGTGGTATGCAGATCCACTCCCCCACGCTGGGTGTCAGCGGTGCGTGCGACGTTGTGGAATTTCACCGTGGGCCGTCGGGCATCGAGCTGCCCGGGCGGGAGGGGCTGTGGCTTCCCTACCCGGTGGAATACAAGCGGGGCGAGCCAAAGCAGACGGATGCGGACAGGCTGCAGCTGTGCGCCCAGGCCATGTGTCTGGAGGAAATGCTCTGCTGCGACATTGCCGAGGGTGCTCTCTTTTACGGCCAGACCCGCCGCCGGGAGATCGTGAACTTTACACCGGAGCTGCGATCACAGGTGCGCAACGATCTGGCGCAAATGCACGAGCTTTACCGCCGAAAGCACACGCCACAGGTCAAGCCAGGCAAAAACTGTAGTGCCTGCTCCCTGCGGGAAGTCTGTCTGCCAAAGCTTGGCAGGCGAAAAAACGTCAGAGAATATCTGGCCGCCAGAGCGGAGGAAGACGAATGAGACATTTGCTCAACACCCTGTTCGTTACATCGGAGGATGCGTGGCTCAGTCTGGAGGGCGAAAACGTGGTGGTCAACCGGGACAAAACTGCGGTAGCCCGTTTCCCGCTGCACAATTTGCAGATGATCATCAGCTTTTCCTATGCCGGTGCGTCCCCCGCGCTGATGGGGGCCTGCGCCCAGCGGGATGTGGGGCTGGCCTTCTGCTCCCCGAGAGGAAAATTCCTGGCCCGTGCCTGCGGTATCAGCCGGGGTAATGTGCTGCTGCGCCGCAGTCAGTACCGGCTGGCCGATGACCCAACCGCCAGCTGCCGGATCGCCCGCGACATGATTTTCGGGAAGGTCTACAATGCCCGCTGGAGCATGGAGCGCACACGTCGGGATCACAAACCGCGCATTGACGAGGAAAAATTCCGTGCCGCGTCCCAAAGTCTGAAACTTCTGCTGCCCCAGATTCTGGATGCAGCAGACGGCGAGACCCTGCGGGGGCTGGAAGGTGCCGCGGCCAGTGAGTATTTCCGTATCTTTGACGATATGATCCTGCGGCAGAAGGCGGGCTTTTTCTTCCACGGGCGCAACCGCCGCCCACCGCTGGACAATGTCAACGCCATGCTGTCCTTTGCCTACAGTCTGCTGGCCAACGACTGCGCCTCGGCGCTGGAAAGCGTGGGGCTGGATGCCTATGTGGGCTTTCTCCACCGGGATCGCCCCGGGCGCACCTCGCTGGCGCTGGATTTGATGGAGGAGTTGCGCCCGTGCATGGCCGACCGCTTCGTGCTGACAGTCATCAACAACCGTGTCCTGTCGGCAGAGGATTTTGACCGGGAGGAAAGCGGCGCAGTGCGCATGACCGATGCGGGGCGGCAGAAATTCCTGAAGCAGTGGCAACTGAAAAAACAGGAGACCATTACCCATCCCTATCTGGAAGAGAAAATCCCGTGGGGGCTGGTGCCATATGTGCAGTCGCTGCTGCTCTCGCGCTACCTGCGGGAGGATCTGGATGCTTATCCGCCCTTTTTGTGGAAGTGAGAAAAGAATATGATGGTTCTGATCACCTATGATGTCAATACGGAGGATGCCGGCGGGCGCAGACGTCTGCGGCAGATTGCGAAGCAATGTGTCAATTACGGCCAGCGTGTGCAGAACTCCGTCTTTGAGTGTGTGCTGGACGCGGCACAGTGCCGGGCGCTGCAGCACAAGCTGCTGCAGATCATGGACGAGGAGAAAGACAGCCTCCGCTTTTACTATCTGGGCAACCAGTACCGGACGAAAATTGAGCATTTCGGAACCGGGCAAGGCTATGAACCGGAGGGAATCCTGATGGTTTAGGCGTGCGAAGCACAAGCGCCCGCCCGGGCCCGGGCAGGTTCGCACCCGTTTTGGGGCGATAATTTGCCGCAAAACGCAAAAAAATCGGCGGGGTAATCCGCCGCGGCGTGAAGAAAACGCCGAAATTTGTCACTGGCGCAAAAGTGTCGCACTGATTTTTGTACACTTTTGCTGTCCCACCCCACACGGGGTGGGTGGATTGAAATCTTCTGGCGCTCCTGTATCGTACTCTTGTCTAGGTCCCACCCCACACGGGGTGGGTGGATTGAAATATATCCAAGAATTTTACCAAAGGCCGCATGATCGTCCCACCCCACACGGGGTGGGTGGATTGAAATGCCCTATGTGTTTTGTCCCACCTGCTCATTCACGTCCCACCCCACACGGGGTGGGTGGATTGAAATTTAGATGTACCCTGCATTCTGCGATAGCCAACGAGTCCCACCCCACACGGGGTGGGTGGATTGAAATGACTTCTCTATACCACACACCACGGCTGATACCAGTCCCACCCCACACGGGGTGGGTGGATTGAAATATTACCGAGCTGACCACTGCGGAAACCGGTAAGCGTCCCACCCCACACGGGGTGGGTGGATTGAAATCCGACGTTGGCAAACTGGACACCAACGTGTTGGCGTCCCACCCCACACGGGGTGGGTGGATTGAAATTCTGCGGATTATGACTTTTACGACGTGTACATCGTCCCACCCCACACGGGGTGGGTGGATTGAAATCGCTTGCAGGGCTGCGTGGAGAACTACACTGAGGTCCCACCCCACACGGGGTGGGT
>CAZMBL010000063.1:0-10641 GCA_964564605.1 uncultured Oscillospiraceae bacterium | reverse complement strand
TTGAGCGAACTTTGATATTCTAGCACTTCGCATCCGCTTTGTCAAGAGGTTTTTTGCAATTTCCGAAATATTTTTCAGATCGTTTCGGGCCTCGCCGCAAGTGCTTGGATATACTATCAGATCCGGCGCAAATTGTCAAGTACTTTTTTCGGATTTTCTGACATTTTTTGCACCGCCCATTATCTTTGATTGCGCCGATCCTGTGGATGCAGATGACTGTCCCTCGTTTTGACCTTAACCATCCTTTTTCGCAACAGCGTAGGTGCTGCCGGAATCAGGTAAGGCACCCCAAGGCTTTTCAGTCCCGCAAGACGCGCCAGCAGCACCGCGCACATCGCCCCAACGCCCCACAGTCCGCAAGCAGCTGCCGCGCAGGCCAGCAGGAACCGCCAGAACCGGATGGCTGCCGCCAGATCCCGGTTTGGCAGCACAAAACCGCAGACACCTGCCAGACTGACCACCACCAGCGCAATGGGCGACACCAGTCCCGCCTCCACCGCCGCCGTCCCCACCACAATTCCACCGACGATGGACACCGTCTGGCCAAAGCTCTGCGGCAGATGGACACCGGACTCCTGCAGCAGCTCAAATGCCAGCAGTAGTCCCAGAACCTCCCAGCAGGGTGCAAAAGGCACCCGCCCCTTGCTCTCCAGCAATACCCCCAGCAGCGGCTGTGCAATCAGGTTCTTGTGATACTGCATCATCGCCACATACACGCCCGGCAGCAGCAGATTCACCAGCAGCGCGCCATAGCGAAGCAGCCGCACCCACGAGGCGCTGACATAATCTCTCGCCAGATCCTCCGGCGAGTCCATCAGATAACCGATGTTCACCGGCGCGAGGTAGCCCAGCGGCAGCCCGTCCACCAGTAGCCCCACCCGGCCCCGCAGCAGGCCGCCGCAGAACCGATCCGTCCGTTCCGTGTACTGCAACAGTGGAAACGCCGTGGCCCGGGAACCGGTAATATACTCCTCCACCGCCGAAGGCTGCAATAGCCCGTCCACATCGATGGAGTCCAGCCGCTTTTTCATTCGCTGTACCAGCTGCGGGTCTGTCAGCCCGTGAATCCACACGACCGCAACATTGGTCAGGCTTCGCCGTCCCACCCGTGTCTCATACAGCCGCAGATCCGGGGTGCGCAGATGGCGGCGGATCAGGCTGGTGTTTGTGCGGATCGTCTCCACGAAAGCATCCTTTGGTCCCTTGGCCGTGTGCTCCAGCTCCGGGCCGGACAGTCCCCGCTTTTCCCCGGTCTTGACCTCGAACGCAATGGCCCCCGCCCCGGGAAACAGCACCACGCAAAAACCGTTGACCAGCTTCAGCGCCACGGCATCCGCATCCGGGCAGGGCACGGCCACGGAATTGACCACCACGGCAAACAGCGCCCGGTTGTGCAGCTGCTGCGCGCTGTCACCGTGGAGCTGCTGCAGCAGGGGCTTGATCACATATTCCGAGGTATCCGAGCCGGAGGTCAGCCCGTCCAGCCCATACAGATACAGCTTGATGCCATCGCAGAGCAGCTCTCTGCGGACAAAATCTCCCGCTCCTTCAAAAATGCGGCAGATATGTCTATCGCTCAGGGGCCCCGGGTACATTGGCTGCATGATTTTTCCTCCCGTTCGGTAAACAAAAGCCGGCCCCGCCGCATTGGCAGAGCCGGCCTTACATGCAGTATGCCCCTTTTCCCCGGATTTCTTTCAGGGAAGCTTCCGATTTATCCGATGCAGGGCAATCGCCCCGGACAGCAGGCTCACGGTGATCAATCCACCTACCACGGTCATAAAGCGCAGCCCTAACGCCAGCGGCGCAAAATTGGCGTAATCGAAGGGTGTCAGGTCAAAGCAGGAATAGAGCTGTCTGATCCGAACGGCCGCACCTTCCTCCGGTGCGCGCGCAAAGTTAAGTGCCACGCCCCAGGGCAGCAGTTCCAGCAACAGTATCAGTGCCGGAAGTAGCAGCGTAATCCATCGCTTTTTCACGGGAGATCTCCTGTTTCCTTGTTAAACTATACATATATATTATTTCAATTTCCCGTACAGCGCAAGCTTTTTCTGCCGGATCGCAGGAAAAGTGTCCAAAGTATTTGCAATCGGCTGCGGAAAATAGTATAATGAAACAATAAAAATCGGAGGTGCCCCATGGATCGCATTCACGACATGCAAAAGCTGACCGACAATCCCCACCTGAATCTGTACGCATTGGATGCCTCCTTCCGGGACGGCAGTCGCAGCACCTACTATGTGGCCTCCCGCCGCCGGGATGCCGGTGCCATCCGGGCCGCCACCCATGACCGCAGGCCGGACGGCGTGATCATCTGCGGAGTGTACGGCCCCGGGCAGGATCGCCTTGTGCTGATCCGGCAGTACCGCTACCCCATTGACGGCTATGTCTATGAGCTGCCCGCCGGGCTGATCGACCCGGGTGAATACACCGTGCAGGCCGCCGTGCGGGAAATGCGGGAAGAGACGGGGTTTCATCTGCAGCCGCTTTATGCCCTTCCCCCCTGCTACATGTCTGTTGGCATGACGGACGAGAGTTGTGCCACCGTGTTTGGCCTGTGCAGCGGTGAGCCCACCTGCGCCTATCAGGAGGGTTCGGAGGATATTCAGGTCATTCTGGCCGATAAAGCCGAATGCCGCCGCATTCTGGCACAGGAGCAGACGGTACTTCCCTGTGCGTATATTCTGATGCAGTTTCTTTTGGCGGAGCCGGGGCATTTTCTCCGGCCTGCTGATTTCCCATTTTCTCTTGAAACGGAGTGATCTCATGTCCAGAACCATCGCCGCTGTTTCCACCGGCAATACCGTGTCCGCCATCGGCATTATCCGCCTGTCCGGCGAGGATGCCATCTCCATCGCCCAGCGGGTATTCACCCGCCAGAACAGTGCGGCCCTGTCCGATTCGCCGGACAGAGTTCTGCTACTGGGCGATCTGCACGACCGGCACGGCCGGGTCATTGATAACTGCTGTGCCCTGATCTGCCGGGCCCCCCACTCCTACACCGGGGAAAACACGGTGGAATTTCACTGCCACGGTTCCCCTGCTGTGCTGTCCGCCGGGCTGGAAAGTCTTTACGCCGCCGGTGCGTCTCCGGCGGAGCGTGGTGAATATACCAAGCGTGCCTTTCTCAACGGCAAGCTGGGTCTGACCCAGGCAGAGGCCGTGATCGATCTGATCGAAGCAGAAACGGCCGAGGCCGCCGCCAATGCGGCCGGGCAGGTCACCGGTAAACTGCAAAAAAAGCTCGCCCCGATTTATGACGATCTGACCGATCTTTGCAGCCATTTCCACGCCGTTCTGGACTACCCGGACGAGGATATCGAGGATTTCGGCCTTGACCGGTATGAACAGGCCCTGCTGGCCGACCTTGCGGCGCTGCGCGCCCTGCTGAACACCTACGGGCAGGGCCGCATTCTGCGGGCCGGCGTGGCGGCGGCCATTGTGGGGCGCCCGAATGTGGGAAAATCCAGTCTGCTCAACGCACTGGTGGGCTTCGACCGTGCCATTGTCACGGAGGTGGCCGGAACCACCCGGGACACCGTGGAGGAAAGCTGTATACTCGGCTCTACCCGGCTGCGGCTGATCGACACCGCTGGGATCCGGGACACCGGTGACCGGATTGAGGCCATGGGCGTAGCCCGCTCCCGGGAAGCCATCGAGCAGGCGGATCTGGTGCTGTTCGTCTGTGACGGCAGCGTGCCCGCTTGTCCGGAGGATCTGGTCATCGCCCAGCTGTGCGCCGGGCACGATCATGTGATCGTCCTGCTCAACAAATCCGATCTGGGGCAGACATTTTCTCCCGATGTGCTGTCCCTGCCGAATGTCCTGCGGGTCAGCGCCGCAACCGGTCAGGGGCTGGAAAAGCTTTCTTCGCTGGTGGATGCCATGTTCGCCGGGAACACCCCCTGCGACGGCTCCATTGTGACCAATGCCCGCCAGTATGATGCCCTGCGCCGGGCCTGCGGCTCCATGGAGCAGGCGCTGCAGGGGCTGCACGCCGGACTGACTCCCGACGCCGTTCTGACCGATGTGGAGCTGGCCATGGAAGCCATGGGTGAAGTCACCGGTGCCACCGTGCGGGAAGATATCACCGCCCGCATCTTCGAACGGTTCTGCGTAGGAAAATAAGGCCGCCCATTGTATTGCCACCGAAAACGCACTGCCATTGCAAATCCGTCCGCGATGCGGGTAAAAAAGGAGTGCCATTGCGAAGTACGTGCGCACACCGGTGTGGCAATCTCCCGGTTGGTTCCACCCGGCCATTGTAGGGGGCGGCGCCCACGACATCCCGTCTGTCCGATGACCGAGCTTTTGGAATACAGCCGTAGGGGGCGGCGTTCCTGACACCCCCCTGGCAGCAAAAATGCGCACAATGTTCCCCATACGCCCGGTTCCCCATTTTGAGAGGCCGGAATACATGTATATGACTTGGATAATTGTCAAAAATCGAAGATTTTTGACGCATTCCCCGCCGGGGAATGCAGCGGGGCGTCGTAGGCGCCGCCCCCTACGGTATGACATCGAACATTGCACAAACGGGCCGATGTGCCTCAATTGCGCTTTCTCGCAATGACAGCTGGTCGGGGTGTGGTAATCCCCCATTCTTCCTGCCAGCCCCCCAAAAAACAGCCAAAAAACCTACATCATTGGAGAATATTATGATCTATCTGGATAATTCCGCCACCACAAAGCCCTGTGCAGAGGCCGTTGCGGCCATGACCCGCAGCCTGACGGAGCAATGGGCTAACCCCAGCGCCCTGTATTCCTTTGGGCTGGATGCCGCCCGGGAGCTGCGCACGGCGCGGCACACGGTGGCCGCCGCCATTGGTGCCGAACCGGATCGGGTGCTTTTCACCTCCGGCGGCACGGAAGCGGATAACTGGGCCATTTTCGGCACCGTGCAGCGTCTTGGCAAACGGGGCCGCCACATCGTCACCACCGCCATAGAGCATCCCGCCGTCCTCAACTGCATGAAGCAGCTGCAGGGGCAGGGCTATGACGTAACCTATCTGCAACCGGATCGGCTGGGTCGCATCGATATTCCGCAGCTGCGGCAGGCTCTGCGGCCGGACACCATTCTCGTCAGTATCATGATGGTCAACAACGAGGTCGGTTCCGTCCTGCCCATCGCCCAGATGGCCAAGCTGACCCACCGTCTCTGCCCCGATGCCATTTTCCATACCGATGCGGTGCAGGGCTTTCTGAAAGTGCCCTTCTCCGCCAAAACGCTGGGGGCCGACCTGGTTTCCGTTTCCTCTCACAAAATTCACGGCCCAAAGGGTGCCGGTGCCCTCTATGTCAGCCCCCGGCTGCGTTCTTTCCCACCGCTCATTCTCGGCGGTGGGCAGGAGGCCGGCTACCGCAGCGGCACGGAGGCCACGGTCGCCATCGCCGGTTTTTCCGCTGCGGCCGCCGCAGTCAGCGCCACTTTTCAGGCTGATGCCGCCCGGGAGAAGGAGCTGCTGGAGGCTCTCGCCGCCCGGCTCTCCGCTCTGGACGGCGTTGTGATCAACGGTGCCCACGACGCGCCCCATATCCTCTCCGTCTCCATCCCCGGTGTGCCCACCCAGAATTCTCTGAACGTGCTGCAGGATGCGGGCATCTGCGTCAGCGCCGGTTCCGCCTGCGCCAAAGGCCACCGCAGCCACACTCTGACTGCCATGCAGCTGCCGCCGGAAACCGTGGACGGCACCTTCCGCGTTTCTCTCTGCCGGGACACCACAGCGCAGGAGCTGGATCGGCTGGTGGACGTGATCCGGCAGGACATTCTCCCCCGTTTTCTGTAAAAAACAGCAGAGACCGCACTTTCGCCGTCTCTGCTGTAATTTTTATTCATTGCCGCCGCTCACGCTTTGCGCCCGTAGCGGCACATTTCATAGGCGATGCCGTTTTCCACACCGGATCGCAACGTTTCGATCAGCTCCCACGCCGGATCCTGCGTCAGATCCGGGAAAAAGGTGTCACACACCGGCGCGCAGTGGACATGGGTGATAATGGCCGTATCGCACCACGGCAGCAGCTGCCGATACACGCTCCCGCCGCCAATGACCATGGCGCGGGGCGCTTTTTCCGCCAGATGCACCACCTGCTCCGGGCTGTTGCAGAGGGTAAAGCCGGGCATTTCTTCCGTGCTGTGGGTCAGTACCACATTTTCCCGCCCCGGCAGCGGTCTGCCGCCGGGAAAGTCCGCCACCGTCCTGCGCCCGGCGATCACCATGGCCCCCCGGGTCATTTCCCGGAAGAACTTCCGATCCGCCGAAAGGGCCACCGGCTGGGTTCCGTCCCGCCCGATGCCCCAGTTGTCGTATACCGCAACGATCAGTTCCATGGCGCCACCTCAGATCGCCATGGGGATCTCATAGGGGAAATCGTGGTAGCGATATCCCTTCATCCGGAAGCTGTCTTTGGTAAAGGCGTAAAAATCCGTCACGGAAGGATCCATCCGGAACACCGGTGCCTCGAACCCTTCCTTTTCCAGCATGGCCTTCACCGCCGGGATGTGCCGGTCATAAATATGGCAGTCCGCAATCACATGCACCAGCTCTCCGACTTCCAGCCCGCTGACCTGCGCCAGCATGTGGGTCAGCACCGCATACTGCACCACATTCCAGTTGTTGGCGGTGAGCATATCCTGCGAACGCTGGTTCAAAATAGCATTGAGCTTATGCCCCGTCACGTTGAAGGTCATGGAGTAGGCGCAGGGGTAGAGATTCATCTCATGCAGATCCTGAAAATTGTAAATATTGGTCAAAATCCGGCGGGAGGTTGGATTGTGCTTCAGATCATACAGCACCCGGTCCACCTGATCCATGTCCCCCTCGGGATAATGGTGCTTCAGCCCCAGCTGATAGCCATAGGCCTTGCCGATGGTGCCGTCATCGCCGGCCCATTCATCCCAGACATGGCTGCCAAGATCCGCAATGCGGTTGGACTTTTTCTGCCAGATCCACAGCAACTCATCCACGGCGCTTTTCCAGTAGGTGCGGCGCAGGGTCATGATGGGAAACTCCCGGGACAGGTCATACCGGTTGACCACACCGAACACCTTGACGGTGTGCGCCGGTGTGCCGTCAGCCCAGTGGGGACGGACGGGAAGCCCCTCATCGGACACACCGTTTTCCAGAATATCCATACAGGTCTGCCGGTACAGCTCGTCTGCTCTGCTCATACAATACCCCTTTTCCCTTTTTCACTCTACCGTAACGGATTTTGCAAGATTTCTCGGCTTGTCCACATCGCAGCCCCGGGCCACCGCAACAAAGTAGCCAAACAGCTGCAACGGAATCAGGCTCAGACTGGGCTGGAGCATGGACTTGACCTGCGGCACCGCCACGATGCTGCGGTTGGGGCGGGAAATATCCCCCGCCAAATGCTCCAGCGTGACGCACATGACATCCGCGCCTCTGGCCTCCACTTCCCGGACATTGGCCATGGTCTTGTCAAACAGATATTCCACCGTGGCCACGGCCACCACCAGTGTTCCCTCTTCGATCAGGGAAATGGGGCCGTGCTTCAGCTCTCCGGCCGGGTACGCCTCGCTGTGAAGGTAGGCCACCTCCTTGAGCTTCAGACTGCCCTCCAGACAGATGGCACTGTCGAGATTGCGGCCGATATAAAAAGCATCGTGGACATTGTGATATTTCTCTGCACACTCCCGGCACAGCCGGACATTCTGCTCCGACAGCACCTTCTGCACATCCTCCGGCAGATGCTCCAGTGCGGCCACCAGCGAAGCATACTTTTCCGGAGTAATGGTGCGCAGTGTCTGCGCCATGTACAGCGTCAGAAGATAAATCACCGCCAGCTGGGTGGAAAACGCCTTGGTGGTGGCCACGGCGATCTCCGGCCCGGCCCATGTGTAAATCACCTGATCCGCCGCCTTGGCGATGGCGGAGCCGACCACATTGACGATGGCCAGCGTTCTGGCCCCCCGGCGCTTGGCCTCCCGCAGGGCCGCCAGGGTATCCGCCGTCTCACCGGACTGGCTGATGATGATCACCAGGTTTCGCTCATCCACTACCGGGTCACAGTATCGGAATTCCGACGCCAGCATGGCCTCCGCCGGGATCCGGCAGAATTTTTCAATGGTATGCCGGGCCAGCTCCCCCACATAGTAGGCCGAGCCGCAGGCCACCAGATAGATCTTGCGCAGGCCCCGCAGATATTCCTCCGGCAGAGAAATGCCGTCCAGGCACACCTGCCCATTGCGGATGCGGGGGCTGATGGTATCCCGGATAGCCTTTGGCTGCTCCATGATCTCCTTGAGCATGAAATGTG
This sequence comes from uncultured Oscillospiraceae bacterium, assembly GCA_964564605.1. Lineage (GTDB taxonomy): Bacteria > Bacillota > Clostridia > Oscillospirales > Oscillospiraceae > Faecousia. The sequence goes on along the minus strand of CAZMBL010000063.1, from coordinate 2,364 downwards.
CGTAACCGCCCCGCTCCGCTGCGGAAATGCCCCATGTGATGGTCTCCCGCTTTTTATCCAGCGTTTCCCCGGATACAGTGCTGAAAACAGCGGTTTTTGCGGTAAATACCACCATTTCACCATCCTCCAGATAGGAAACCTCTCTGGTATGCTTCAAAATTGCCGTCACATCGGAGGCAATGAAATTCTCGCCCTTACCGTAGCCGAACACCAGCGGCGATTTATTTTTGACGGCGATCACCGTCTGCGGCTCTTTCGCACACAGAATGCCCAGCGCATAGCTGCCCTCCAGCCGTGCCACGGTCTGCCGCACGCTGCCCACAAAATCGCCGCTTTCCCGGAAGTACCAGCCGATCAGGTTGGACACCACTTCCGTATCCGTCTCGGACACAAAGTGGCAGCCCCGCTCCAGCAGCCACTGCCGCAGGGGTGCCTCGTTTTCGATGATGCCGTTGTGTACCACGGCGATCATGCCATCGTCCGACAGATGGGGGTGGCTGTTTTTCTCCGACGGCGCGCCATGGGTCGCCCACCGGGTGTGGCCGATGCCCACGCCGCCGGGCAGGGCGGCGCCGTTGTCCGTCTTGTCCCGCAGATTGGCAAGGCGGCCCACGCTTTTGGCCAGCTTCATGCCCTCCGGGCCGTGGACGCAGAGTCCGGCCGAGTCATAGCCCCGGTATTCCAGCTTTTCCAGCTCACCCAGCAGCAGCGGTGCCGCCGGGCGCTTGCCCGCATATCCAACAATTCCGCACATTGTTCGGCCCTCCAAACTTTCGCTTTGCGTTTTATGCGGTAAATTATACCACGCTGATATTTCAGATGCAACAGAAATTTACGAATCCTCAGTCGGTTTTCCCCCGTAATTCGGGTCAAACAGCCCCTCGCTGTGCCGCTCCAGCCGGGAAAAATCTCCCAGCTGCGCCATGGAGACGGTCTGCGCCCCCATTTCCGCCAGCAGCAGCTGCGCCGGGCTGCGGTCGTGGAAGCAGTAGACGCTGCTCCAGCCTTCCCGCAAATTTTTCACCGTTCCGTCCCATGTGCCACCCTCCCGGTAGCCGCACTGGGCCACGAAGGTGCGCTGCGCCAGGGCGTGAATGATCCGGTTGCGGCTGATGGCCCGCTGGGCGGTGAAGGGCGCGTCAAATTCGTCCTCGCTGAGAAACAGCACATCCGCCCGCTCCGGCTTTTCATCCAGCCGGTCTGCCACCACGCAGATCACCCGGCCGCCGGCACGCAGGCAGGCCCGCTGCGCCGCCTGATCCGCGCCCCGCGCATTGCCGGACACCAGAACATACCCCTGCAGCGCCGCCTGTCGGCCAACTTCCGCAGCAAAATCCCGGTTTTCCGGCAAAATATCCCTGTTTCCCACCAGGGCGACCATGGGCTGCTCCAAAAGCGAACCGTCTCCCCGATACCACAGACAACCGGGACTCTGATCCCCCAGCGCCTGCCGCACCCGCCGGGGGTAGCCGGTACCGGCCCGCGTCAGGGGGCTGCAGCCGCACCGGGCCGCCAATGCGCAGTAATGGTGCAGAAGCTCCCGTTCCTCCAGCAGCTCTATGATGCGCTGTGCCGCCTCCCGGCCATATCCCATGGCCAGCAGATCCCGCACTTCCAGCTCCCGCCCAGTCGGATCCTTTTCGGCCTGCCGCACCCGGCCTGCCAGCACCCGCACCTGCGCAGCCGACAGTACCCGGCGATCCGGATTTCCCAGCCGGGAGGTCAGCAGCAGGAAACCCTCCTCCGGCCCGGTCAACGCAGCCGTCTCCGGGCGGGGGCAGGCGCTTTGACCTGCTCCGGCTCCAGCGTTCCATCCGGCCGCAGCACCATGGGCTGTACGGTGAAATTGCAGAACTTGCAGATTTCATCCAGCTTGGCCCGCTCCGGGAAATTGCTGATGATGCTCCATGCCACGCCCTTGCGCTTGGCACGGCCCGTGCGCCCGATGCGGTGGACATAGTATTCGTTTTCATCCGGCACATCATAGTTGATCACGCAGTCCACGTCATCCACATCGATGCCCCGGGAGGCCACATCCGTTGCCACCAGAATGGGCAGCTTGCCCTGCCGGTAGGTCTGCATGGTTTTCTCCCGCTGGCCCTGGCGGATATCGCCGTGGATGCAGTCGCAATCCAGCCCGGCCCGCTTCAGATCATCGGACAGCCGCTGGCACATATGCTTGGTATTGCAGAAAATCATCACCCGCTCAAAGCCCTGGGTGCGGATCAGCTTCAGCGTCTGCTCCGCCTTCTCCAGCGGAGTGCAGGTCAGACAGAACTGGTCGATATCCGGCCGATCCTGCCGTTTGGGCTCCACGGTGATCTCCACCTCGTCCCGCTGGTACATCCAGGATACGGTCATGAC
>CAZMBL010000062.1:0-10679 GCA_964564605.1 uncultured Oscillospiraceae bacterium | reverse complement strand
TCATATAGGAGATTGACATTATGGATATGACACTGGAAACCTCCCGCCGATTTGTGGAGGTGCTGGCCTCCGATGCCCACGCCCCGGCGGCGGCGGCGCGGCTGCGCTGGTTGGCGCCATCGGCACGGCGCTGGGCAATATGGTCGGCTCTCTGACCGTGGGCAAGAAGAAATATGCCGATGTGGAAGGGGAGATCATCGCCCTGAAGGCCCGCTGCGATGACCTGCAAAAGCAGCTTCTGGATCAGGTGGAAGCGGATGAAGTCAACTTCCTGCCGCTGGCGAAGGCTTACGGCATTCCCAAGGACGATCCCAGCCGGGACACCGTGATGGAGGAGGCCACCGTTATCGCCTGCTCCACCCCCATGCACATCATGGAGCTGTGCTGTCAGGCCATCGAGTGTATCGCCGTGTTCGCTGCGAAGGGCTCCCGGCTGGCTGTCTCCGATGCCGGCTGCGGTGCCGTGATCTGCAAGGCAGCCCTGCAGGCCGCGTCGCTGAACGTGTTTATCAACACGAAAACCCTGAAAAACCGGGATGTGGCGGAGCGGCTCAATGCCAAAGCCAACGGCATGATGGCCAAATACTGCCCCATGGCGGATGAGATTTTCAACACCGTCAAGGCGGGCTTCGGCCAGTAACCGGAAAACCGTCATTGCGGGCCCGGCGTGGGCCGGTGATTTGCCGCAGTGATTCAAAAAATACATTTATATTTACAAACTGGAGGAATTTATTATGGCTAAGCTGCTGCTGGGCAAGGAAGTCAACGAGGCAATTGTGGCCAATCTGCTGGAGCGCACCAACGCGCTGCGGGAAAAGGGCATCGTGCCGACACTGGGCATTATCCGCGTCGGTGCCAACCCCTCTGACCTGAGCTATGAAAAGGGTGCCGTCACCAAGGGCGGTCAGGTCGGCGTGGAAATCAAAAAGTTTGAGCTGCCCGAGGATGCCACCAAAGAGCAGGTTCTGGCAGTGATCGATCAGGTCAATGCCGATGACAGCATCCATGGCGTGCTGATGTTCCGGCCTCTGCCCAAGCACCTGAAAAACGATCAGAATGAGATCTGCAACCGCCTCGATCCCCGCAAGGATGTGGACTGCATGACCCATCTGAGCAACGCCGGCGTGTTTGAGGATCGGGCGGATCTGGGCTATGCCCCCTGCACCCCCTCGGCCTGCATGGAAATTCTGGAGCATTACGGCATCGACTGCAAGGGCAAGACCGCTGTGGTCATCGGCCGCAGTCTGGTTGTGGGCAAGCCCGCCGCCATGATGCTGATGCGCAGAAATGCCACCGTCACCATCTGCCACACCAAGACCGTGGATACCGCTGCCGTCTGCCGCAATGCCGATATCATCATTTCCGCCGCCGGTGTTCTCAAGAGCCTGACGAAGGACTATGTCCGTCCCGGTCAGGTGATCATCGATGTGTCCATGAACTGGGATGCCGAGAAGATCACCTCCAAGGGCAAGGGCGGCATGTCCGGCGATGCCGTGTTCGAGGAAGTGGAGCCCATCGTTGAAGCCATCACCCCGGTTCCCGGTGGTGTCGGTGCCGTCACCACCAGCGTGCTGATGAAGCATGTTGTAGAAGCCGCCGAGCGGGTGTAATCCAATCAGCATAAACGGAGGAGATCCAACCGATCTCCTCCGTTTTCCATTTATCCGGCCATTGTAGGGGGCGTAAAAAAGAAGTGTCATTGCGAACCAGCGCGCACGCTGGTGTGGCAATCCCATGGATGGTTCCACCCTGCAAACAAACAGAAAACCGCCGCCCTCAGGTGGGGGAGGCGGTGGGATATTGTGGGAGTGTGGTTTGGGCGAGTTGGATGTATTGGGAAGCGTCGGCGCGGATCATGTCCCGCTGCTCCGGCGAAATGGGGCGGACGATTTTGGCGGGGCTGCCCAGCAGCACGGAGCCGGCCGGGGCCACGGTTTTGCCGGTGACCATCGCACCGGCACCGATCAGGCAATCATCTCCGATCACCGCACCGGTCAGCACGATGGCACCCATGCCCACCATGCACCGGTCACCGATGGTGCAACCGTGGACGATGGCCCCGTGGCCGATGGTACAGTCCGCGCCGATCACCGTTTTTTCATGGATGACGCACCGATCCTGCACATTGGTGCCCCGGCCGATGGTGATGGCACCGCTGTCGCCCCGCAGCACCGCGCCGTACCAGACACTGACCTGCCGGGCCAGCGTCACATCCCCGGTGATCACCGCGCCGGGGGCGACCCACGGCCCGGCCATTACAGCTCCTCCAGCGCCCGGGCCGTCCGGGCAGCGAGGCGGGCATTATTGTACACCAGACGGATGTTGGAGTGGAGACTGTCGCCTCCGGTCAGCTCCGCCACACGCTTGAGCAGAAACGGCGTGGTGGCCTTGCCGTGGATCCCCTGCGCCACGCTTTCGGCAATGGCACGGTCAATGGCAGCATCGATCACGGCCTTGGGCATGGAATAGGCTTCCTCGATGGGATTGCAGACCAGCATACCGCCCCGCAGACCCAGCGCGCGGGAGGCGTGGAAGGCATCGGCCAGATCCCGGGGCGTGTCCACCCGGTAATCCACCCCGAAGCCGGACTGGCGGGTATAAAATGCGGGAAGCTCATCGGTGCCGTAGCCGATCACCGGAACCCCTCTGGTTTCCAGATATTCCAGCGTCAGCCCCAGATCCAGAATGGATTTTGCCCCGGCGCAGACCACCATGACCGGTGTCTGCCCCAGCTCCTCCAGATCGGCGGAAATGTCCATGGTGGTCTGGGCTCCCCGGTGGACACCGCCGATGCCACCGGTGGCGAACACCCGGATCCCCGCCATATGGGCAATGATCATGGTGGTGGCGACGGTGGTGGCCCCATCCTCGCCCCGGGCACACAGCACGGCCAGATCCCGGCGGGAGGCTTTGGCAATGGCGGTGCCCCTGCGGCCGAAATATTCGATCTGCTCCGGCGTCAGGCCCGCCTTCAGCCGCCCGCCGATGATGGCAATGGTGGCGGGAACGGCGCCGTTTTCCCGGACGATCCGCTCCACCTCCAGCGCCGTTTCCACGTTCTGGGGGTAGGGCATTCCATGGGAAATGATGGTGGACTCCAGCGCGACCACGGCTTTTCCCTCTGCCAGCGCCTGCGCCACCTCCGGATTGATATCCAAATAGGGATTTTGCATAAAGTTTTCCTCCAAATTATGCCCGGCGGGCATAGGCTTCGATTTCCTCCCGGGTCAGCTCTGCCAGCTGTCCGTCCCGGATGGCAAACACCCGGGTGCAGCTGCGCAGCACCGCCGGGCGGTGAGTTGTGACAAAAACGGTGCGACTGCAGCCGCCGCTGAGCATGTTTTCCAGCACATGCTGCTCCGTGACGGGATCCAGCGCGGAGGTGGCCTCGTCCAGCAGCAGCACGGGGGCGGGGCTGAGCAGGGCCCGGGCAATGCTCAGGCGCTGTGTCTGCCCTTCGGACAGTCCTGCGCCACGCTCGCCCAGGGGGGTATCCATTCCCTGTGGCAGCCGCTGCACAAAGTCCCACGCGCATGCCTGCCGCAGGGCGCTCTCCAGCCGGGCCTCCTCCGCCTCCGGGCAGATCATGCGAAGACTCTGGGCCACGGTGCCGGAAAAGACGGCTTTCTCCTGGCTGACATAGGCCATGAGATGACGCAGCGACGGCTCCATCTCCGCCTCGGCCTCGCCGGCGCGCAGCCGGACGGAGCCGGACTGGGGGGTGACCAGTCCCAGCAGCAGCCGCAGCAGGGTAGTCTTGCCGCCGCCGGAAGGGCTGATGATGCCCACGATCTGCCCCGGCTCCACCGTGGCAGAGGCAGCGCACAGCACGGTGCCGCCCTTTTCATAGGAAAAGCGCACATTTTCCAGCCGTACTGCGACCCCATGCACCGGTGCCTGCCGGGCGACCTCGGCCGCGGGGGCACTGCGCCGGGTTTCCTCCATGGGAAGATCCAGAATGGCCATGATGCGCCCGGCCGCCACCGTGGCGGAAACGGCCGACGGCACCAGCGACACCAGCTCCCGCACGGAGCCGGTGACCATGGCCGCCAGCTGCACAAACAGCACCATGGTACCATAGCTGATGGCGGAATACCACATGCGGAACACGCCCCAGCCAAGGCACAGGCTGGACACGATCAGGCCCAGCATGGACAGCACCAGATTGCTGCTGACACAGAATCGGTTATAGTCCATGGCCACGTCCTGATAGCTGTTTTGCAGGGCATCGAGCTTATCTTTGTGGTACTGTTTCAGATTGAAGGCTTTGACGGCGGAGAGATTTTGCAGGGTTTCCTCGTAAAACGCCGTCAGTTCCGCCTGACTCTGCCGGGTTTTCTGGCCAAAGGCACGCATGTTTTTCACCAGCACCCGGCTCAGCATCACCGTGACCGGCGCGGCCAGCAGGGAAATCAGACCCATAACGGGATCATAGATCATGATCAGGCACAGGGCAGCGGCCAGCCGCACGCCCCCCACGATCAGGCTGGGCACCCAGCCCACAACCCCGGAGGCCACGGTGGAAACATCGCCGTTGACCCGGCTGAGCAGGTCGCCGGAGTGATAGCCCAGCGCCGACTCCCACTGCACATCCAGAAATTTTCCCAGCACATTGGCCCGGATCTCATTTCCGGCCCGGACGGTGACATAGGTGCCCACCCGGCTGCTCATGGCAGCCAGCCCGGCGCACAGCAGCTGCAGCACCACATAGGCGCCGCCCAGCCACATGATATGCCAGCCGCTCAGATGGCGGGCCGCCGCGTCCACCATGTCCCGGAACACGAGGCTGGCCCCAACGCTCAGTGCCGTGCCGCACAGACCCATGATGATATACAGGATGTTCCATTTATAATAGCGGGCGGTATACCGGTAGATCCAGCGGGTCTCCCGCAGCATTTCCCGCAGCATACCGCTGCGGATTTTTTTCAAAACTCTGTCCAGTGTTCTCACCCACCTTTCATGTGCTTACAGGCAATTATTCCTGCTCTCCGGCGTAGCCGTAGCGTCTGGAATAGCCATAGGAGCCGTAGCTGCCGGAGGAGCCGGCACTGCTGCGGTTGAACACCACACCGGCCAGCTTGCCGCCGGCGCCGGTCATGATCTGGATGCCGTCGGTGATCTGGGCGCGGGTGGCATAGTCCTGCCGCACCACATAGGCCACCGCGTCGGCATAGCGGCAGATGATGGCCGCGTCGGCCATCATCAGGCACGGCGGGGTGTCGATGACGATGTAATCATACTGCTGCCGCAGCTGCCGCAGCAGCTGGGCCAGCCGGTCATGGCGCAGAAGGGAGGCGGGATTGCGCAGTGTTGTATCCCCCGCCAGCAGATACAGCCCCGTTTCGCCCACGGCGATGGGCTCCGGCTCCCGCTGGGGGTCGGCCAGCAGCTCCGCCAGCCCCTCGGAGGGGGTGTCCAGCTGCAAGGTCTTTTTCTGGTTCTGGATGCGAAGATCCCCATCGATCAGCAGCACCCGCTTGCCCAGCGCCGCCAGGGACAGGGCCGTGTTGGCGGCCATGCAGCTTTTACCCTCGGAGGGCAGGGAGCTGGTGACCACGATCACCTTTTCCTTTTCCGCCTCCAGATGGCGCAGCAGCTTCAGCCGCAGCAGCCGGAAGGCTTCCCGGAAGGGGGCATCCTCCTCCATGCCGGTGATCAGCAGGGTAGAGGCGGTGCTTTTGCTCCGCTTTTTCACCGCAACCTCCGGCACGGCGGCCAGACAGGCGACGGGAATATGCTTTTTCAGATCCTCCCGGGAGTACACGGTGCCCCGCAGGATACTCAGCACCAGCAGCACCGCAAGTCCCGCCAGCACGCCGATGGCCACGCCCTTGGCGGTGGCGCTGTGCCACGCAAAGCTGTTGCAGGGCTGGGTGGGCAGAGTCGGCTCCCGCTTCACCGTCAGCTGGGTGTTGCCGATCACCTGCCGGCTGATCTGGGGGAACACCTCGATCACCGCCTGCAAAATATTGTAGGCATCGGCCGGGGAGCTGCTCTCCACCGTCATGCGGAAGAAGTTGGTGTTGCCGCCCAGGGAGGTGGCGGTCACGGTGCCATTGAGATACTCCGTGCCCAGCAGCTGCTTCAGCCGCTGGGTCATAGCCTCGGAGCGGAGAATATAGGGGAAGGTCTCCGTGGCCAGCTTGGCGGCAGCATAGTCATAATAGTCCACATAGTCGATGATATCCGTCCCGCCGCCGTAGCTGACGGAGACGGAGAACACGGCCTGTGTCTGATAACGGGGCCGGTATGTGCGCACGGCCCGGCCGTACATCATCACACCGCCCAGCACGCCCAGTGCCACCACCAGCCACCACAGGCGGCGCGTCTGTTTCCAGAGGCCGTGCAGCAGACGCAGCAGGTCGATTTTTTCCGGAGTCTGTTCGTGATTATTTTCCATAGCACACCTCACGAATGGGTCTTGTCATCTTTTTTGGCGTACTTGCCGTACATGCCGCCGGAGCCGCTGTATTTTCCATAGCGGCCATAGGCCCCGTAGTGGCCATAGTAGCGGCTGCCATACTGATAGCCGTACTCCGAAGAGCCGCCCAGAAGATGCTGCATGTCGTTGAGCAGGTAGCCGAGAAATTCCGATTTGCCCGCCCGGAGATCATCGATGGCATCGTTGATCAGGGGTGCCGGGGCCACATCCTGCCGCACCACCAGAACGGAGGCATCGGCCAGATCGGCAATGCACTGCCCGTCGGCAAAATAGCTCACGGGCGGCGTGTCGATAATGACATAATCATAGCGCTGACGGGCCAGACCCAGCAGTTGCTCCAGCACGGGGCCGCCCAGCTGCCGCACGGAGGCCGGGGCAGGCTTGCAGGCCAGAAGCAGATCCAGCTCCGTGCCCGGGCGGCTGACGGCCCGCTCCAGAATCTGGGCGGGGGTCAGGCTGCCGCTGAGAAGCGCGCCCAGATCCTGCTGCGGGGGAACGGTTTCATTGAGAATTCTGTGCTGCACCGGGCGGCGCAGATCAAGATCCAGCAGCAGCACCCGGCTTCCCTTTTTGGCCAGCGCCATTGCCGTGTTGGCGGCGATGGTGGATTTTCCTTCGCTTTCCAGCGCGCTGGTGAACAGCAGCACCCGCCGATCCTGCAGCCGGGCGTTTTCGCAGATGGCGGCCACCCGGTTGATGGCCTCCATAAAGCCGAAGCTGATCAGCGGCTTGGTGATCAGAATTTCCCGCTGGGCACCGTTGCGGTTCTTCCTGCGATTGGGGCGGGCCTCATGGGGCACGGCGGTCAGCAGGCGGCCATCGATATTGTGCTTGGCTCCGGCGCGGGTCTGCACGGTCATTTCGGCCGCGCCCACCGCGATGAGCAGCAGCACCATTACAGCCGCACCCCCCAGCGCCGCCAGCAGTGAAACTTTGCCGATATCGTGCCGGGCGGAGGTCGTCACCCCGATGTTCAGCGAATCGATGGGGTTGAGCACGGCGGTAGAGGAGACGTATTCCGAAATTTCCTCCTGATTGGCGATCAGCGACTGAATGATCAGCAGCGCGTCCCGGGGGCTGTCGGAGGTGACGGTGACCTGAATCAGGTTGGTCTCCCCCAGCTGGGCGGCGGTAATGTCACCGGAAACATCCCCCACATCCTCCCGGATGGTTTCGTTCATATAGCTGCCGGAAAGCAGCTGGCTGTAGACCTGGGCCACCTCCTGCGCCACGGCAATGCTGGTGTAGCCGCTGGAGCCGAAGGCCCGGGAGATCACCGCGAAGGTCACACTGGTGGAATAGCCGGTGGTGACCACGGCGGTCAGCACCACCGCAGCCGCCATGGCCGCGGTCAGCGCCGCCATGGCGATCAGCCACAGCTTGCGCAGCAGCAGCCGGAGCACGCACAGCGGTTCCAGCTCCTTAAGTCTCTGTAACAAAGTATCCTGCATAGCCACTCCTCCGTTACGCCACGACCACAGTCAGATAAACGTCAGCCGTCCCGGCCTGTCCACGGCTGTAGCGCACATGGTACACACCGGGCTGCAGGGTGTCCACGTTGCCCTCCACCCGGATGTCCTCCGTGGCCCCGCGCACATAATCCGGCGCGTGAAACTCGCTGCCCTGCTCCAGATAGATCAGATAATCCGTCAGTTCCACACATTCGCTACCGCTGATCTGACTGACCACCAGCTTCAGCGGCAGGGTGGCCGCGTCTCCCAGCGAATTGGTCACCTGCACCGTGACGGTGTAGACCCCTGGCTCATCCTTGACATTCTGGGAAATGACACAGATGCTGCCGGAAATATCCCCGTCCACCACGTCCCGGGCGGTCAGCCGATCCAGCAGGGCCAGCTTGTCCCCCACGGTGAAATTCAGGGGGGCGCTCAGGGCAAAGCGGGGCTTTTCATAATCGCTGTAGCGCACCCGGCGGGTGAGGGTGGCCATATTGTTGGAGCTGTCAAAGACGATATAGGTCACCTGCGCCGTATCGTCCGTGATCAGCTGGGAAATGCTTTTGATCATCACGGCGGCGGTCAGATCGCCGTCCCGGTCGTCCCGGGCGTGTACGCCGGCCAGCAGCACCGACTTCGGATCGGAGACGCTGATGACCAGCTCCTCGCTGTCACAGCTGAGCTGCGGCGGGGTTTTGTCCACCGCGGTGCCGTAATAAAACATCACGGCGCAGAAAACGACCAGCATCACGGCGAACAGGGCCGCCGTTGCGATTTGCAGTTTTTTCATGGTGTTATCCTCAATTCCCTCAAAAAACCTCCGGCAGCGCGCGGTTTTCCGCGATCCGCCGTGGATTGTCATACAGAAGTGTCTCGGCGCAGGCAATGCTGACCCGCTCCTCCAGATAGTCCCGGATGCCCAGCAGCCGGGGCTGGCGCTCTTCGAGGCCGTGGCCGTCGCTGGCCACCACATGGGCAAGGCCATTGTGGATCAGCCATTTTCCCGCCTGCTGCGCCCGGCGGCCCAGATAGCCCAGCACGCTCCCGGCGTTGATTTGCAGGGCGTACCCCCGGGCGATCCATCGCTCCACCAGAACCGGATCCCGCTGGACGGCCTCGTACCGCTCCGGATGGGCGATTATCGGGGTCAGCCCCCGCTCCGGCAGCAGATGCAGCAGGTCGCACATGCGGGCAAAGCTCTCGTCGAAGTAAAACTCCGTCAGAAGATACCGGCTGTCCGCCAGCGTCACATAGTCCCCCCGCTCCAGCACCCGGGGCAGGTTTTCGTTGCACAGCAGCTCCATCCCCGGCAGCACACGCAGCTCCAGCCGGGCCCGCTCCAGCTGCCGGGACAGCTGCTCGGTTTTGCGGCGAATCACCGGCACGGGCTCCGGCCAGCAGTCGTGGCCGTAGTGGGGCGTGGCGATGATGGTGGAGGTTCCGGCGTCTTTGGCCACCCGTGCCATCAGCAGCGACTGCTGCATGTCGACCGCGCCATCGTCCAGCCCGGGCAGAATATGGCAGTGGATATCGGTCACGCTTTCTCCTCCCAACAAATATTCGGTCATTATTATGGAGTTTACATTATAACACCAATCCGTCTTTTTGTAAAGATTTCCCGGCCCCTTTCTGCTGTTTTTCCAAAAAAACCGGTTTGGGAGGTGGAGATTGTGCGCATCTGCCGGACGGTTGTTTACAAACTGTTCATGACTGGCGGAAAAACCTGTGTTATACTGTAGATCGTTCAAAAACGAACTATTTGCCGCTTTGGGGAGGGAGCCGCCGTGCATTATTTTGACGATCTGCAAAAGCTGCAAAAGGCCTACGGCCGCCTGCTCGAGCCGGTGTGCCGCCGCTGGAATCTGACCCGCAGCGAGCTGGATGTGCTGCTGTTTCTGCACAACAATCCCCATCTGGATCGGGCGGCGGACATTGTAGCCTGCCGGGGCATCGCCAAGAGCCACGTCTCCGCCTCCGTGTCCGCGCTGGAAGGGCGCGGCTGCCTGCGCCGCAGGATAGACGAAGCGGACAGGCGCACCGTGCGCCTGTCGGTGACGGAGGCGGCCGGGCCGATCATCGAGGCCGGTCTGGCCGCCCAGCGGGATTTCGGCGCCCTGCTGCTGGCCGGCCTGACGCCCCGGCAGCTGCAACAGGGGCGGGAACTGGCCGAAGCCGTCCGCCGCAACATTGAAAAACTGGAGGAACCACAATCATGATTCAAATTCTTCTGACCGTTCTGGTCTGCTTTCTGGCCGGCATGGGTGCCGGACTTGGCACCGGCTTTGCCGGCATGAGTGCCGCCGCCGTTATCACCCCCATGCTGGTGACCTTTCTGGATATGGATGCGTATATGGCCGTGGGCATCGCCCTGGCCTCCGATGTGCTGGCCAGCGCGGTCAGCGCATGGACTTACGGCAAAAATAAAAATCTGGATATCAAAAACGGCCTTGTGATGATGGCTTCGGTGCTGTTGTTCACCGTGGTGGGCAGCGCCGTGTCGAAACTGGTGCCCAGCACCACCATGGGGGGCTTTTCCACCTTCATGACCCTGCTGCTGGGTATCAAATTCATCGTCCGCCCGGTCATGACCACCCGGGAGGCCATGCCGCAGGTCAGCGCCGGGAAGCGGATCGCCCAGTCCATCGCCTGTGGGGTGCTGATCGGCTTCATCTGCGGCTTTGTCGGTGCCGGCGGCGGCATGATGATGCTGCTGATTTTGACCACCGTGCTGGGCTATGAGCTGAAAACCGCCGTGGGCACCAGCGTGTTCATCATGACCTTCA
>CAZMBL010000061.1:0-10817 GCA_964564605.1 uncultured Oscillospiraceae bacterium | reverse complement strand
GCTGCCCAGATTGGACTGGATCTGCATACTCTCCTCCGGCCCCATGAAGATCTTGCGGCCATCGATGTGGGAGGAAAAATATACGCCCTCTTCTTTGATTTTCCGCAGGGAGGACAGGCTGAACACCTGAAATCCACCGGAGTCGGTCAAAATCGGGCCATCCCATGTCATAAACTTATGCAGGCCGCCCATCTGCCGCACCACCTGATCCGTGGGACGCAGATGCAGGTGATAGGTATTGGAAAGCTCCACCTGACAGCCGATATTTTTCAGATCCCCGGCGCTGAGCGCGCCCTTAATGGCACCCTGTGTGCCCACATTCATAAATACCGGTGTCTGCACCGTACCGTGGGCGCAGGTAAATTCACCACGGCGGGCCTTGCCCTCCGTTTTCTTGATTTCAAACATACATATCCTCCGTTTCAGCCGTTGGCCGGCTTGTAAAAGTATACCGCCGTTGCAGAAAGGCAGAGCCTGTCCGGCTGCGTCGCCTCGCTGACCTCGGCACGCAGGTGCATCAGGCTGTGGGTGACGGATACCAGATGAACCGAAACCATCGCATCCTGCTCCGGAATCAGTGGCCGATGATAGCTCACCTGCATCTGCACCGTCGGGGCCACCCCCTCCCCGGGCTTGGCGCAGTAAGCCAAGCAGCCCATGGCCTGATCGACAATGGTGGCGCACATGCCGCCGTGAAGAGTGCCCGCAATATTTCGCATCCAATACCCGGTGCGACAGCGCATCCGGTAGATGCCACGGCCCGCATCGCTTTCCACCAGTTCCAGTTGCAGCTGATCACCAATACTGCCCGGTGCCAGCGTGTGCAGCTGCTCCAGCCGGACAAGCAGCGCCTCCCTCAAATCCGGAAACTGTTCCATTTGCAATCACCCCTCCGTATCGTCCGCAATAAACATGGCATCCCCGAAGGAGAAGAAGCGGTATTCTTCACGGACTGCTTCTTCATAGGCGGACAGCACATGTTCCCGGCCCGCAAAGGCGGAAACCAGCATCACAAGGGTGCTTTCCGGCAGGTGGAAATTGGTGATCAGACCGTCCATCGCCTTGAAGGTATAGCCGGGATAGATAAAAATTTCCGTCCATTTGGATCTCGGCTCGAAGCTGCCATCGGCATTGACCAGACTTTCCAGTGTCCGGCAGGAGGTGGTACCCACGCAGATGATCCGCCCGCCCCGGGCTCTGGTTTGGTTGAGAAGATCTGCCGTTTCCCGGGAAATCATGCAAAGCTCGGCATGCATGTGATGATCGGTGATCTGCTCCGCCTTAACCGGTCGGAAGGTGCCAAGGCCCACATGAAGTGTCACGAAAGCGGTGTTCACGCCCATCTGACGAACCTGCTCCAGCAGTTCCTTCGTCCAGTGCAGTCCGGCTGTGGGGGCAGCGGCAGAGCCGATTTCCCGGGAATAGACGGTCTGGTACCGCTCCTGATCGGCAAGCTCCGCCTTGATATACGGCGGCAGAGGCATTTTCCCCAGTCGTTCCAGCACTTCCAGAAAAATACCGTCATAATGGAACCGGACAATTCGATTTCCGTCCTCCTGTACCTGCGCAACTGTGGCGGTCAGCTCACCGTTGCCGAAAATGACCTCGCTGCCGGCCTGCATTTTCCGGCCGGGCTTGCACAGGCATTCCCACTGTCCGTCCCCCAGATCCCGCAGCAGCAGCACTTCGACTGCGCCACCCGTTGGGCGATGGCCCAGGAGCCGGGCGGGCAACACCCGGGAATCGTTGAGCACGAGGCAGTCCCCCGTCCGCAGATACTCCACAATATCATAAAAATGCCGGTGCTGCACCCGTCCCGTTATACGGTCAAGCACCATCAGCCGGGAGCCGTCGCGCCGCTGCAAGGGGGTCTGGGCGATCAGTTCTTCCGGCAGATCATAGTAAAAATCAGAAGTTTTCATGGAAATTCCTCCAAATATTCAGCACGAGCCATATTATACTCCATTTCGCCGGGATTTGCAACAGACAAAATCCCGCCCGGGCGCATAGATTGGCTGGGAGGTATCAGCTTATGAAACAGGTTTTATTTACAGGTGCCTGCACGGCACTGGTCACACCGTTCATCGGTACGCAGATCAATTACCCCATGATGGAGCAGCTGCTCCGGCGACAGATCGAGGCCGGAATAGAGGCCGTGGTCATTGCGGGCACCACCGGCGAATCCCCCACTCTGTCCGACCGGGAGAAGCTGACATTGTTTACCCGGTGCAAAGAATTTGCCGGTTCCCGGCTGAAGATCATCTGCGGTACCGGCTCCAACGACACACGCCACGCCTGCGAGCTGAGTATGGCCGCGCAGGAAGCCGGGGCCGACGCTCTGCTGGTGGTCAGCCCGTACTACAATCGCGCCACCGCCGACGGTCTGACCGCTCACTACAGCACCATTGCGCAGGCAGTTTCCATTCCGGTTATTCTATACAATGTCCCCGGCAGAACCGGCGTGGATATCCCGGTTTCCGTCTATGGGCGGCTGTCCGCAATGGAGAATATCGCAGGCGTGAAGGAGGCTTCACCGGATCTTGTAAAGCTGCTGCGCATCCGTGCCGCCTGCGCAGAGGATTTTTCCGTATGGAGCGGCAACGATGAACAGGCGGCCTACGCCATGGCGCTGGGAGCAAAGGGTGTGATCAGTGTCGTATCCAACATTGCGCCCCGGAAAACACAGGCCATGGCCCTGGCGGCACTGGATGGAGATATGGACACGGCGGCGGATTTACAGATGCAACTGCTGCCGCTGATAGACGCACTGTTTGCCGAAGTCAACCCCATGCCGGTCAAGGCCGCCATGGCCATGATCGGCTATGACTGCGGCGAATGCCGCCTGCCCCTGTGCCAGATTACGGAACAGACCAGGGAGAAACTGGCCAAAGCACTGGCATAAAAGCCGCGGTGCCCAAATCGGGCACCGCGCAAATATACGGCCGGACGGACGTGCCATCCCTGTTGTTTTTGACCACCGAAAAATCGGGAGGATTGCCACACCGGTGTGAGAACTCCTGCGTAGGGGCCGAATCCCACATAGAGGCCCGTTTGCACTTATTTCAGCCGCACGCCACAGGGGTCAGCCCGGTCAGGGCAGGCGGATCAGCTCGTATTCTCGGGTGCCGTAGCCGAGGGCTGCGGCGGCTTCGATGGTGTGAACGCCGTTGCGGCTTTCGATTCGTTCCAGAAGATGGGCCCGCCCGGGATCGCTGCTGGCATAGACCAGATCAATACATGCCTGATCGATGGCCACCGGGTCGGTAGAGGCCAGCAGACCGATATCGCCCATGCAGGGATCCTCAGCTACCGCACAACAGTCGCAATCCACGCTCATGTTTTTCATCACATTGATATAGGCCAGATTTCCGCCGAAATAGCGCACAATGCTCCCGGCCGCATCGGCCATGGACTCCAGGAAAGAATTATGATCTGCCGACCAGAAATCCTCCGTATTACCCGCACCGTGGATATACTTCTTGCCGTAGGAGGATGCCACGCCGATGGACAGCTGCTTCAGCGCACCGCCGTAGCCGCCCATGGGATGCCCCTTGAAATGGGACAGCACCAGCATGGAACCGTATATGGCGATATCCCGGCCAACGTAGTTTTTCCGGATCACACGGCCATCCGGAATTTCCAGCTCCAGATCCGGCCCCTCGGCATCCAGAAGATCCACCGGGAAACGCTCCAGCCAGCCATGCTCCGCCAGCAGGGCCCGGTGGCGCCGGGTAGTGTTTCGCGCGCCGTCATAGGCGGTGTTGCACTCCACCACGGTTCCGCCAACATGACGAATAATCAGATCCCAGAAATCCGGGCGGAGGAAATTCTGATTTCCCTTTTCGCCGGAATGCACCTTCACGGCAACGGGCCCCGGCAATGTGACGGCAAGGGCCTGATACAGCCGCAGGACACTTTCGGGTGTCAGATTTTCGGAAAAATAAACTTGTGCGGACATGGCATAAACCTCCTGTTTTGATTTTCTGTCATCCATTTTAATGGTGGAAGGCCACGCAGTCAAGACTTTTCCGCTATAAGCAGCAAAAAAGCACGCCGCGTTTTCCGCAGCGTGCCATTTTTCCATCAATCCGGCCGAAATCCCTCAAAAATCGGGATCCAGCCCTCCCGGATGGCCTGATCATAATCCTGCCGGGTATCCAGCGTCCACGAAACACCGGGAATTCGCCAGAGTTTTCGGCAGAGGAAAATGCCGGGCCGTCTGCGATCCGGATACCGGCAGGCCAGAAAATCAGGCCTGGAAAGCAGATTCAAAACCTGCATGTTCATCAGAAGCCGCAGAATGAAGGACAGCTTTGCGTCCCGTTTCAGCCAGTTCTGGGTCAGCTGGCCACGGATGAGATCGGGTCGGTTTTTTCTGAGCCAGATCACACAGCGGGGATCAAAGGATTCCAGACAATACAGCCCCTGATACCCGTCCAGCGCTTCACAGACAGCCTGACAAAGGCGGGCATGATTGCCGCCGCTGGTTTTCAGCTCAATGATCAGGGGCGCACGGCCCGCAAACAGCCCCAGTACCTGCTGCAATTCCGGAATCGTCTCACCGCTGCCGGACAGATGATGCCGGCAAAGCTGCTGTCGTGTCAGTTCTTCAACGGTGCCGGGGCAGCCTGTCATGCGCCGCAGTTCACTGTCATGGAGAACGGCCAGTGTGCCGTCGCGCAGCAGATGCACGTCCAGTTCCACACCGCAGCCCATTTCCAGCGCGGCCCGGAAAGCGGCCATGCTGTTCTCCGGTTTTTCCGCATCATGGGCACCTCGGTGGGCATAACGCCAGCGGGCAAGTTCTTGCATAGCGTCCATGCCGGTTCTGCCCCGCAGGCACAGAATATACAGCAGGAAAAGCGCCACAATCACAACGGCTGCCATGGCTCAATCCTCAATATCCAGCGCTTCCAGCCCCTTCTTCGCAACGATCCGGCCATCGCCGTGGCGCACGAATATCATACTGACAAAGGCCAGTCCGGCAAATACCGCCGCATAGGGAAACAGCACCGTCATGCCCATTTGATCCATGAGATAGCCGGAGATCATGGGGGTGGCCACCTGCGCGGCCATGGAAGCGGTGTAATAATAGCCGGTATAGCGGCCAATGTCGCTGCCGGAGCACATCTCCACCACCATGGGGAAGGAATTGACATTGATGGTGGCCCAGCCGATACCGGCCAGAGCGAACAGCATGTTCATCACGATCACAGAGCTGCCGCTGCGCAGGAACGACGCGCAGCCGAAGGCCGCCGTCAGCATGACAACGCCCAGCATGATAGTTTTCTTCCGTCCGATTTTGGCGGCAAGCTGACCAGCCGGGATGTAGGCAATGATGGCCGCCGCCTGCGCCAGCAGCAACGTTGTATTATAATCCATGTTCAGAATATTTCCGGCATAGACGGCGTATTTGGAGGTGACGGCATTGTAGCCAAAGTACCACAGAGCGATGGAGAAGAGAATGAAAATCAGGGAGCGGGCTTCACTTTTGCCAAGCTTGCGCTTACTCCGGGACGCCTCGGGCTGCTCTTCCTCCTCGATGCCGAGGGCCACAGCCTCCTGCTGCATCTGCCGGGACCACGCAGGCTCCCGCACAGTCAGGATGAAAACAGCCAGAGAAAGGAGCATCACCGCGCTGATCACCCCATAATAGGCGGTGTAGGTCATCATCTGGTTGCGCACGGCGGAGGTGGCGAACACGGTTCCCAGCACCAGCACCAGAATGCCGCCGGCGGTGCCCATGAGATTGATCACCGCGTTGGCCCGGGAGCGCAGGGGCTTGACCGTTACATCCGGCATCAGGGCCACCGCCGGGCTGCGGAAGGTCGCCATGGCAATCAAAATCACCAGCAGCAGCACAATGAAGAGAATCAGTGCAGTGGGGTTTGAATGGGTGATCTGCTTGGCGTAAGCCTGCCGGGCAGGAACGACGAACTGGGTATATTCCGGATTGGTACCCACCTCACCGGCAGAGCGGATGACCGCAAATTCTTCTTTGGTCATGATATCGCCCAGCACGAAGCTCTCACCCTCCGGGGTCTGGAGCGTGACATCTTTCTGGCTGTCGTAAATCACTTCCAGCGCGGCGGGATCGTCAATTTTGGAGACGGCGGAAATGTTTTTCAGCTGCATGGAGTCCACAAAGGACAACCCCAGCAGCGCCACCGCCGCCACGATGGTTCCGAACACAATAAAGGGAGTGCGCTTGCCGTATTTGGAGCGGCACTTATCTGACAGCGCGCCGAACAGGGGCAGCATGAAAAGCGCCAGAATGTTATCGAGTGCCATGATGACACCGGACCAGGTCTGGGACATGCCGAATTTGTTGGTGAGAATGACGGGAATGGTGGCATCGTATGCCTGCCAGAAAGCGGAAATCAGGAAAAAGGCAAAGCCGACAAGGATGGTGCGCTTGTAGTTGAGCTTCATAATAAGCCTCCCGTGTTGGTTTCTGACACTATTATACATCTTTCCCGCAAAAAAGTCCAGCATTTATTGTCCGGCCCGCAGGGTTTGCTGGTACAGCCGGGTCAGATCCTGCAAAACATCCTGGTCGGTGAAATCACGGTTATAGACGATGCGGGTCTCCCGCACCATGCTCAGGTTTTCGATAGGCAGGGCGATCAGCTGACCCTTGCGAAGCTCACGGGCGCAGGCGCTTTTGGCCAGCACCGACACGCCCAGATCCTTGCGCACCAGATCTTTGATGGTAGCAATGTTATCCACTTCCATCACGATATTATAGCTTTCCGGAGAGTCGTTGAGACTGCGAAGGGTGGAATCGAACAAAATCCGGGTGGCGGAGGTGGGAAGCCGCAAAATCATCCGCTGCCGGCGAAGCTGCTCCAGCGTGATCATGGCATTGCGGGAGAGTGGATTGTCCGGCGATATGACACAGACCAGATAATCCGTGTCCAGCACCAGCGAGCTGAACGAAGGATCTCCCGCGCTGCCCTCCACAATGGCCAGATCCAGCTCGTAATTTCCCAGCATTGTATAAAGATTTTTTATCGTATCCGTGATGACCGTTATGGAAAACCCTTCACTTTCGCCGCCGAATTTTGCCAGAACCTCGGCAGTAATATTGCTCTCCGCCGTGTGGGTAACGCCCACGCGCAGCGTTGCGATCTTGCGCTCCCGGTCGGCCAGGTCTGCCTGCAATTTATCGTAGAGCGCCACCATTCTGCGGGCGTATTTCACCACGATCTCCCCTTCCGGGGTCAGTTTCAAGCCGCCCTTGCCACGAACGAAGAAGGTCACGCCGAATTCTTTCTCCAGCTGGCGTATATGATGGCTGACGGCGGGCTGTGTCAGGGCCTGTGAAGCGGCAGCTTTTGTGAAATTGCGGCAGTCTGCAACCGCAAGAAGGGTGCGAAGCTTCGGACTGATCATAAATTCCTCCATAAATAATTTGTATGGTTATCAAAATAATCATCATTTTACTTTATGCAAAAAGAAGTATATCATATGCCCATCTGATTTGCAAGAGGAGGGATGCATGATGGGCAGATTATTTATTGTAACCATGGCAATGTTCCTGTCCGGCTTTTTCCCGGCCCGCCGTCAGCAGCTGATGGCCTTTCTTGAAGAACTGGCGGAACAACTGCCGGAGGACCCGGGAAATCCGGAGCTTTTGCAGCTGTGGCTGGAGGAATACGGGATCGGCGGCGCGGTGCTGGCCAACGTGGCTCTTTTTGCCGTTGGACTTTTGCTGGTGGGGGTGCTGGACGTTCCGGCCCGGCAAAGCTACGCTGGATTTAGTGCGCTGGCTGCCCTCTATACTCTGTCGAAGTTCCGCTGCCGCCGCCCGAAGCAGGATCTGCTTTCCGCACTTCTGGTACTCTACTGGCTATGCAGTGGCTTTAGCTGGTGCATTTGCTACATTCTTTTGATTATATTTACCAATTTTCAGGCTTTTGCCGGGAGAGGAGAACCCACATGTTAAGTCAATTTATCCAGAATACCGTTGCCGGAAATCATGTGGCTGCGGTGATCATTTCCATTGCGCTGATGCTGTTTCTCGGCTTTTCCATGACACGGCTGACGAAAAAGCTGCGTCTTCCCAATGTGACGGCCTATATCGTGACCGGAATTCTCATCGGCCCGTACTGTCTGAATCTGATCCCGCAGGAAGTGATCGGCGGCATGGATTTTCTGTCGGATATTGCGCTGGCCTTTATTGCCTTCAGCACCGGTGAATTCTTCCGCCTGTCCACCCTGCGGCGCAACGGAATGAAGGTGGTGATCATCACCGTTCTGGAGGCGCTGATGGCTACCGTGGTGGTTTTCATCGTCACCTACTGCATCATGGGGGTGGATCTTGCCTTCTCCGTAGTGCTGGCAGCGCTGGCTTCCGCCACTGCCCCGGCCTCCACCGTGATGACCATCCGCCAGACCGGTGCCCACGGAGATTTTGTGGATACGCTGTTACAGGTGGTGGCGCTGGATGATGTGGTGGGGCTGATTGCCTACAGTGTCGCCATTTCCATTGCCACGGCTCTGAGCATGGGCTCTGCCGCCCTGCATGTGGGAAGCGTTTTGCAGCCCATCGCCATCAATCTGGGTGTATTTGTGCTGGGAGGTGTGTTTGGCCTGTTTCTCAAGTGGCTCATGCCCGGCAAGCGCTCGACGGACAACCGGCTGATCATCTCCATTTCCCTGCTGTTTGCCTTCTGTGGTATCTGCGCCATGCTGGATGTGTCTCCCCTGCTCGGGTGCATGTCCATGGGGACTGTGTATATCAACATTACAGACGATGAAAAGCTTTTCAAACAGCTCAACTACTTCACGCCGCCGATTCTGCTGCTGTTTTTCGTCCGCTCCGGTCTTTCCTTCCGGCTGGACGCACTGGTCAATTCCTCCACGGCCGTTGGCTCCACGCCCCTGATTGCCATCGGTGTTGTCTACTTTTTTACACGCATCGTGGGAAAATATGCCGGCGCATGGCTGGGCTGCCGGATGGTGGGAAAGGATGCAAAGGTGCGCAATTTCCTTGGCCTTGCCCTTATACCGCAGGCCGGTGTGGCCATCGGTCTGGCAGCGCTGGGAGCCCGAACACTGGGGGGCGAAACCGGCATTGCACTGGAAACGGTGATTTTGTCCTCCAGCGTGCTGTATGAGCTGGTGGGGCCGGCCTGCGCCAAGTTTTCGCTTTATCTGTCCGGCTCCTACTCCTCCAGGCTAGAAGACCTGGTACCGGAGGAAAAGGTTGCTCAGGTCGGTGCGGACAACAATCCCGTAGAGCTGCTGATCAAGCGCATTGAGGTCATTCAGGAAGAGTTGAAGCAGGATCGCCTGTCCGAGGAAGAGCAGGCTTTTCAGGAGGCCGCGGACGAATACTATAATTTTCTGAATCAAAAAGGAGGAGATACCCATGCAAGATCAAATCGCAGGGCTTCTGGGCGGCTGGTCCGCTGAGATCAATTTCGGGTCTGTGATGCTGCGGGTAGCGCTGTCGCTGGTACTTTCCGCCATTGTGGGCTTTGAGCGCTCCAGCAAGCGCCACAGCGCGGGTCTGCGAACCTTTATCATCGTTTCCCTTGCGGCCACCACCGCCGCCATTGTGGAGATGTACTTTTTCAGTCTGGGCAGCAGCACACCGTGGATTTGCGCCGCCGTAATCATCGGCATCGCCATGATCTCCGGCTACTCCATTTTCTTCAGCTCCAAGGGGCAAATCAAGGGACTGACCACCTCCGCCGGGCTTTGGACCTGCGGTATCATCGGCATTGCCATCGGTCTGGGGCTTTACACCATCGCGCTGATCGCATGGGCCGCGCTGCTGTGCGGACTTTCCCTGTTCCCGGTGCTGGAAATGTATCTCAAGGATAAATCCAACCATTTTGAAGTGCATCTGGAACTGAAAAGCACAGCCGATCTGCGCAATTTTGTCACCACTATCCGCCGTCTGGGCATGCGCATTGAGGATATTGAGCTCAACCCCGCCTATCTAAATTCCGGACTGAGCGTGTACACCGTTTCCTTCACCATCAGTTCTCAGGAGCTGAAAAAGTACAAGCGCCACAGCCAGATCATCGAGGCCCTCCGCTCTCTGGACTACATCGCCTTCATTGAGGAAATGAGCTGAAAATAACGCCGCCCAGCCGGGCGGCGTTACATATTTCAAAGAATGTAATCGGTGATACAGTCATACCAGTGAACATAGGCAGTGCCGTTGACCGTCAGGGGGTCGTTGTCCGGCAGCTGCTCGCTCCACTTTTTGTGACAGGTCTCCATATGATCGCAAAGCCGGTTTCACATATAAAGACGAAAAAATCATCGAAAGGTTCACACCATCGTAAGAATTATAGCCGTACTCCACAAATTTGTCGAGTACGGCTATGAATCAGATCGGTAAGTTCCGAGAATCATGCCAGAACGGCCTTGTGGAACACCTTTTTACCCTTACGGATCTTAACGCCCTGCCGGAGCATTTCCTCGGTCACGGCAAAGGACGCGGTGGGAACCTTTTCGTCATTGACAAACACGCCGCCCTGCTCCACCAGCTGGCGGGCCTGCTTGTTGGAAGGGGCCAGCGCACAGGCAACCATCAAATTCAGAATGCCGATTTTACCGTCAGTCAGCTTGTCGGCGGTGATTTCCGTGGTGGGCATGTTGGCATCATCACCGCCGCCGGTAAACAGAGCCCGGGCGGAGGACTGCGCCTTATTGGCCTCTTCCTCGCCGTGAACCATCTTGGTCAGCTCAAAGGCCAGCACTTCCTTGGCCTCGTTGATCCGTGCGTCCTTCCAGCTGTCCATTTCATCGATCTGCTCCAGCGGAAGGAAGGTCAGCATCCGGATGCACTTCATCAC
>CAZMBL010000060.1:0-10860 GCA_964564605.1 uncultured Oscillospiraceae bacterium | reverse complement strand
GTACACCGGACTCATACTTCATCCGGGAGTAGGCCCCCCGGCCGTTAATCACAAAATCTGCCTCCCGGATACCACCCAGCTCCGTATCGTTGTAGTTGAGCAGCTCCACGCTCCAGCCCTGCCGGGCGGCATACATGGAATACATCCGGAACAGGCTTCCGGCGAACAGGGCGCTCTCCTCCCCACCGACACCGCCACGGATCTCCACGATCACATTGCGCTCGTCATTGGGATCCCGGGGCAGCAGCAGAAGCCGCAGCTTTTCCCGCAGCGTCTCCTGCTCGGCCCGGGCCGTCTGATATTCCTCCTGCGCCAGCTCCTTCATCTCCGGTTCGGCCATCAGCTCCTGGGCATCGAGCATATTCTGCCGGGCCCGGTTGTAGGCCCGATAGGTCTCCACCACCGGCTCCAGCTCGCTTTTCTCCCGGAGCAGTCTGGCCGCGCGCTGGGGGTCGGCATAAAAATCCGGCTGCTCCGATTTGGCGCAAAGCTCCTCATAGCGGTCTTCCACCGCCCGCAGTTTTTCCAGCATCTCAGCTCACCTGATTTTCCGACGAGTCCACATCCGCACCCTCGTCGATTTCAAAATACACATCCAGAATGGACTTGGCAATGCCTGCGACCGCGCTGCCGTGGCCCGCGTTTTCGCCGTAGACGGCGATGACGATCTGGGGATCCTCCGCCGGGGCATAGCAGATGAAAGCGGCGTTGACATCGTCCGTGCCTGCGTCGGCCGTACCGGTTTTTGCGCAGATGTTGATGGGGTAATTCCGGAACACCTTATAGGCCGTGCCTCCCTGCTGCTGGGCCACCATCTGCATACCGGTGGAATAGGCTTCGTATGCCTCCTGCGACAGGGTATAAGAACTCATGATCTCCTTCTTGCTCTCCAGAATCAGACTCCGGTAATCTGCGGACACCACCCGGTTGAGGAAGGTTGCACGGTATCGGGTACCCTTGTTGGCCAGGGTCATGGCGTACACCGCCAGCTGCATGGGCGTAAAGCGGCTCTGGCCCTGCCCGATGGAGGTCATCACCGTATCGGCCGGATACCAGCCGGCCTGATCCGTTCCGGCGAACTGCTTCTTCTTCGTCTCCGGATTGGAGCGCTGGCCTATATCCTCCGGCAGCTCCACACCGGTGGCCTCCCCCAGACCCATGGCCTTGGCTATCTCATCCATTTTGGAAATGCCCATCCGGTCGCTGATCTCATAGAAGAAATAGTTACACGAATACATCAGCGCGTTGCGGCAGTCGATGGTGCCGTGGGTATAGTGGTATTCCCGCCAGCGAAGGCAGGTGGCAGTGAAATCCGGGTATTTGTCGAATTTGCCCTTGGTCACGATTTCGGTATCAATATCGATGGTGCCGCTTTCGATACCGGCAATGGTGGTGACGATTTTGAAGGTGGAGCCGGGGGCATAGGCACCCTTCAGCGCCCGGTTGACCAGCGGGCCATAGGGCTGCTGGATAATTTCATCGTAATTTTCAAACAGCTTGGAAAGATCATAGGTCGGATAGCTGGCGCACACCAGCACCTCTCCGGTTTTGGCATCCAGCGCCACCACCGCACCGCCGCGGGCGTGGAGGCCATCCTTGCCGGTGTTCAGTTCCGGGTCACGCAACTCCTCAATGCGGGCTGCCAGCTCGTCCTCCGCCTTCATTTGCAGGCTCAGATCGATGGTGACCTGCACATTGTTGCCGGATTTTGGCTCTACCTTGTAATACTGGCGCACCACGGTGCCATCTTTGGTCACCTCGTCCACCCGCAGACCGTCGGTGCCGTGCAGGTACTCCTCAAAGGCCAGTTCGAAGCCGGACTGACCCACCATGGCGTCCATTTCATAGTCCTTTTCCTTGTATTCGGCCCACTGCGTCGCGTTCATGGCGCCAACATAGCCCAGCACATGGGCGGCATATTCCGTGGAATATTCCCGGACGGTGGACGCCTCCACGTTCAGCCCCGGAATATTCAGCTCCAGTATGGCGGCCCGGGCCTCGTCCGACACATCCTCAATGAACACGAAATTGGGCAGCGTGGTGATATTTCCCTGCCGCAGCGACAGCTCATAGCGCAATCCGATGACCAGACGGGCTTCCTCGTCCGTCCAGTCCTCCGGGATTTTGTAACTTTTGCGCAGGGTCTTGATCAGCAGCGGCGCGGTGATATCCGAGTCCAGGCTGCCCCGCGTGGGCAGATACGCCTGAAAATATCCCTGCCAGGTGCTGTTGTAATCGCTGAGGGTATAGGTGAAGGGGCGCTCCTTCGTCACGGGGAAATGATCCGTGTACTCGATGCCCAGCTGCTGACACAGCTGGGTCAGGCGGCGCAGGGATTCGTTGGGATCGTTGGAGTTGAGCAGGACATAGTGGTTAAATTCCAGATTGTAGCTGGCCCGGTTACTGACCAGCACCTTGCCGTTGATATCCAGAATATCGCCCCGGGCCGCACGGACACGGGTGATGGTAGTATAAATTGTCACATTGTCCGATTTTTCCGCCGCGTCTACCACCAGCATCGAGTACAGCCGGAAGCTGAAAAAGCACAGCACCAGCACCACCGCCAGCACCAGCAGACGGGAACGAAAACGGGTTATTCTTTCCATGTGTCTCCTCCGATTTTACCAATAGACAACAAAACAGGGTACGCCAGCGGCACCGCCGCCAGCGACAGCAGCGCCGATTTGAAAAATACGCCGGCATGATCTGCCGTGGTCAGCTTCAAAAACAGCCCCACGCAGAAAATGCACATTTCATACACGATCATACCGGCCGCCGTACACAGCAAAATGGTCATAAACCCCTGCTGCAAATAGCTCTGCCGGAAGATCACCAGAAAAATCGCCACCGCCACCAGTAAGGGGATGGTGTACGGCCCCGGCGCGGAACCGGAAAATACATACAGGCATGATGCCACCAGTGCAAATACGCTGCCAGTCTGGGCATCCTGCATGGTACACACCATAATGATCAGGCACGGCACCAGATCCGTCACTGCCCCCAGCAGCTCCACCCGGCACATCAGCACATCCTGCACCAGCAGTCCCAGCAGGCACACGGCCGCGTAAAGGCTCCAGCGGGTCAGCCGGCGACGCTGCTGCCGTGTCAGCATCAGTTTGCCAAAATCGCCGGAGCCCTCCGGATCCGGCCGAAAATCCTTCTTTTTTGCCACGGCACACCTCACTGTGCGTTGTAGTCCGTCAGAATAAAGATCTGTTCCAGACTGCCGATGTCCGCCGCAGGCTCCAGCACGGCGTATTTGACCACGCCCGTATCATTAAATCCGGCATCCACCACATAGCCGAGAATCAGGTTCCGGGGGTAGACCGTCGAGCCGGCCGTCACTACCTGATCCCGGTTGCGGATGATGGCGGAACTGGGCAGATAATCCATGCGCAGCATATCGCTGTTGCCGGTGATATAGCCGCCGGTGACCATGCCGGCATAACCGGAAGCGGAAACCGTGGCGCTGATTTCCAGCGCGGAGTCCAGCACCGTGCGCACCACGGCGTAGTTGCTGCCCACCTCCGATACCAGTCCCACCACCTCACCGTTGGCGGTGATGGCACACATGCCCACTTCAATGCCGGCATTGGTGCCCCGGTTGATGGTAACGGTATTGGACCAGTCCACGGAGCTGCGGCCGATGATGTAGGCCTCCACCGGCACATAATCCTCGTGGGCCTGCTTCAACTGCAAAAGATCCCGCAGGTTTTCGTTTTCCCGGGCCAGCGAGTCAGCCTCCCGGATCTCCTCCTGCATGGCTGCCAGCTGATCCTTCAGAGCCTGATTTTCCGCTCTCAGCGCCTCGTAGGAGAAAATATAGTCATACAGCTGCTCCGCCTGACTGAGAACCGTGTTCGCGCCGGTGCGCAGCGGTGTCAGCACACCCTGCACCAGCATTCCCGGCAGATTGCGGTCGGTCAGCCCACCCACAACGGCCAGCACGGCGGCGATCAGCAGCGCCGCCACCAGAATCACCCGAATCCGGGTGCTGAAAAAATGTCTCATGGTTCATCCTCCATCAGTTCCGGTGCCATCCGGCGCAGCACTTCGCCCAGACGGCACACCGGCAGCCCCATCACATTGTAGTAGTCTCCGTCCATGCGCTGGCAGAACAGGGCCGCGCCGCCCTGAATGCCGTAGGCCCCGGCCTTGTCCATGGGCTCTCCGGTGGCAATGTAGCGATCGATCTCCCTGTCGGACAGAGGACGAAAGTGCAGGTCGGTGATCTGGGTAAACACCTGCTCCTGCGCGCCCCGCAGCACCGTCACCCCGGTCATCACCTGATGATCCCGGCCGGAGAGCAGACGCAGCATCTGCCGGGCCTCCTGCCGGCTGTGGGGCTTGCCCAGCACCCGGCCGTCGCAGACCACAATGGTATCCGCCGCCACCACCACGTCATCTGTCCCGTGGGGCACGGCCAGCGCCTTCTCCCGGCTGACCCGGGCAACCTCCCGGGCCGGTTCGGCCGCAGGATCCATGGTTTCGTCAATATCCGCCACACAGACGGTAAAGGGAATCCCAAACAGCCCCAGCAGCTGCCTGCGGCGGGGAGATTGGGATGCTAAGATCAGTTGCATAAGGGTTTCCTTTCCGATAAAAAACGCTTCAATCCAGCCCTCTGAGATACAGCCCCCGGGTGCAGGAGCCGGGGTCAAAGGGTGCCGGACTGATACAGGAGGACAGGACATAGTCCACCTCCTTGGGGTTTTCCGTTGTAAAATACAGCCTGACGGCCCAAAGGCCCAGCCGGGCCAGATCCTCCTGCCGATCCAGCCAGTTCAGCTTTTTCCCGTTGAGCAGGATACTGCGGCAGGAGTCACCGTCCCGGATCACCGGGAAATCCGCGCCGGTTCGATCCACCAGCCGGGTCTGGCCCAGATGGCAGGCACATTCGCCGGTTTTTCCCCGAATCAGGCAGTTTTCTGTCACCATCAGCGGCAGGCGGCCATAGCACAGCAGCTCAGCCGGGACGGATTTGCTCACATCCCGGATCTGGGGCAGGGTCATTTCAAAACTCAAGGTCGCCGAGCGCAGCTCCAGCTCCCGCAGGGAGTGCATGGAAAGGGAGTTCATGATGTTCAGGCCAAAATCGCCCCGAATCTGCATGCCGGCCTCCCGCACCGGCAGCATGAGGCCGAGATTGCCCACCAGTGCCTCCCGGACGCCCTGCTCCTTCACCTGCCGCAGCTGCCGCTGCAAAAGCTCCAGCCGGTCATCGTGGACAATGCGCGGCAGCACCGCCGCCACATTGACCCGGCGGCTGAGTTGATAGCAGAAGGTATCGTCCGCCGCCAGAAGATGCAGCGGCACATACAGCACCGCCGGTTTCATTTTCAGCAGGGCCGGGGTGATCTGCTCCCGGGTCGTCACCTGTACCGTAAAGCGGGGCGGTTCCCGGAAACCGGTGATATCCGCCGGCCGCCGCATCCGCAGCAGCTGCACCGGCTCCCGCCGGGCCCGCAGGGCCGTCAGCTGATTCAGAGAATCCCGGCGCATGGCATTGATCGCCGCAGCAGACAGGGACAGCCCCGGGGTGATCTGGGCCGTCACCACCTGACAGCTGTAGGGGGTGCCGCCGGTTTTTTCCAGCTGCCGGGCGATCTGTTCCTCCGTCAGCAGCTGGGTGCGGGCCGGCTCCGGCACGGCTCCACGCACGGTACAGCTGCGCCCTTCCGGATCCGTCACCGTCAGACTGCTGCCGTCCGGTGCCACCACGGCGTGGAATTTGACCGGCACAAGGCCGTTCTCTACTGCCTCGTAGCTCTTGCGCACGTTGCGAAGCCAGGCGGCATCCTCCGTTTTTTCCTCCCGGATGCCGAACATGTCCTGTCCCAGCCGACCGGTATAGTAACCATCGGTGAAGCCCTGCCGGTTGAAGGCCGCCAGCAGCATCTGCATCATGGGCTGGTTGACATAACCACTGTCCAGTGCCTGCCGGTATACCCCGGTGACCGCCGCCACATACTCCGGCCGCTTCATGCGTCCCTCGATTTTCAGCGAGCGCACACCCATGCGCTCCAGCTCCTGCAGCCGGGTCACCAGACAGTTGTCTTTCAGGCTCAGGGGATACCGGTTCTCCCGGCGGCTGTAGCCGTAGCACTGGCGGCAGGGCTGGGCACAGCGGCCCCGGTTGCCGGAGCGGCCGCCGATGGCGCTGGAGAGATAGCACTGGCCGGAATAGCTCATGCACAGCGCCCCGTGGGCAAAAACCTCGATCTCGATCGGGGAGTGGTCGCAGATGTGGCGAATTTCCTCCGCCGAAAGCTCCCGGCTGAGCACCACCCGCTTCATGCCCCACGCCGCGCACAGCAGCACGCCGGGCAGCGAATGCACCGTCAGCTGGGTAGAACCGTGGATAGGCACCGACGGGGCGATTTTCCGGCACATCCGTGCCACGCCCAGATCCTGCACAATGAACGCGTCCACCCCAACGGTGGCGGCGTGGCGAATCAGGCTCTCCACCTCGTTGATTTCCCGGTCTGTCACCAGCGTGTTCAGGGTCAGGTGTACCTGTACGCCCCGGATATGGCAATATCGGATCGCCTCCGTCAGGGACTGTGGCGTGAAATTTTTCGCGCTCTGGCGGGCGTTGAAGCTGCCGCAGCCCAGATAGACCGCGTTGGCGCCGTTCTGCACCGCGGCGCGCAGCGCTTCCATCGAGCCGGCGGGAGCCAATAGTTCGATCATAAGCATTCTCCTGCAAGGTAGATACGTTGCCATTATAACACAATCCGCCGTGCCGCGCTACCCTGCCAACAGGTTTTTTCGAAAAATTTAACAATCTGCACACAAGATTCTCCCGTCCCGGGTGTCTCCGATTTCGGACGCCCATTGCAATGGCATGGGTTTTCGGCGGTTTTTGGAAAATTTACGGAATGTTTGTAATTTTGCACTTCGGATGCGTTATGATAAAATATAATGATAAAGAAAAGGGGCGGGGATTATGGAGAAAAACACGGAGAAAAACGGTCTGCTTCGCCGCAGCAGACGGGGGCTATTGCGCATTGTGTTCAGCCGCACCATGCTGGCGCTTTTTCTGCTGGTGGTCAACTGCGCGCTGCTGCTGACGGCGGCCATGGGCCTGCTGCGGGAGGTGCCGCTGCTGCTGGGAAGTGCCACGGTGTATACGGCGGTGATGCTGCTGATCGTGATCAATGACCGGGAAAATCCTTCCGTCAAGCTGTCGTGGTGCGCCTTTATCGCGGTGCTGCCCCTGCCGGGGTCGGTGCTGTATCTGTTCGCCCGGTACAACTGGGGCTCCCGGCTCAGCCGCCGGGTACAGCAGCAGAGCATTGCGGAAAGCGCGGCCATGCTGCCGGACGGGCAGGCCCAGCGCCGGAAGCTGAATGAGCCGGACAGGGATTTCTACAATCTGACCGGGTATCTGTCCCAGTGTGGTTTCCCGGTATACGAGGCGGGTCAGACCCGGTATTTTCCCCTTGGGGAGGATATGTTCCGGGAAATGCTGACCCGGCTGGAACAGGCGCGCAGCAGCATCTATCTGGAATTTTTCATCATCGCTCCGGGGAGAATGTGGGGGCAGATTCTGGAAATTTTGCAGCGAAAGGCGCAGCAGGGACTGGATGTGCGGGTGCTGTATGACGGCATGAACGCCCTGACCAACCTGCCCTCCGACTATCCCGCGCAGCTGAAGCAGGCAGGCATCGCCTGCCGTGTCTTTTCGCCGGTTCTGCCGCTGGTTTCTTCCCACTACAACAACCGGGATCACCGGAAAATTCTGGTGATCGATGGGGAGGTGGCCTTTACCGGCGGCGTAAATTTGCAGGATCGCTATATCAACGCCGAACGGGTCTTCGGCCACTGGAAGGACACCGGCGTCATGGTGTGCGGCGAGGCAGCACAGAGCTTCACCGCCATGTTTTTGCAGCTGTGGAACGCTGGGCAGAAGCAGCGCCTTTTCCCGCCGTACCGCTCCGGCCTGACGTGGGAGCGGGAGACCGGCTGGGTCATTCCTTTCGGAGACAGCCCCATGGATCGGGAAAATGTGGGGAAAATGGTATACATGCACATGCTCAATCAGGCCAAGGACTATGTCTATATCATGACACCTTACCTGATATTGGACGGGGAAATGGTCACGGCACTGCAATTTGCCGCCAAGCGTGGGGTGGATGTGCGGATCATTCTGCCCCACATCCCCGATAAGAAGATCGCCTTTTCACTGGCCAAAAGCCACTACGGGGAGCTTCTGGAGGCAGGTGTGAAAATCTATGAGTACACCCCCGGTTTCGTCCACGCCAAGGTGTTCCTCAGCGATGATACGCAAGCCGTGGTGGGCACCATCAATCTGGACTACCGCAGTTTGTACCACCATTTTGAGTGCGGCGCGTATCTGTATCAGACCGGGTGTCTGCCGGACATCCGGGAGGATTTCCGGCACACCATGCACCTTTCTCAGCAGGTGAAGCAGGCGGATCTGAAAAAGCAGAATGTGATCATGTGGCTGGTTGGAAAGCTTCTGAAGGTGGCAGCGCCCCTTTTGTAGCAAAAAAAGCAAAGTTTCTTATTTTTCAGTTGCAATTGCGCACCGAATGTGCTATTCTTTTTCCGGAAAGGCTGTGATAACATGTACACCATTTCGCAACTTTATGATCTGTCGCATACCCGCGGCCGTGCCTATCTGGAACAGTTTTCATACCCCTGGGAAGCACTGAAGGGCATCCGGGACTTTATTGTGGCCCTGGGCCCCACACTGGGCCCGGATTTTATCCAGCGGGAGCCACAGGTGTGGGTTCACCGCACGGCGGTCATCGCCCCCACGGCCTATCTGGGCGCACCGTGCATCATCGGCGCGGAGACAGAAGTGCGCCACGGCGCATTCATCCGGGGCAGTGCCCTGGTGGGCGACCACTGCGTGGTGGGAAATTCCGTGGAACTGAAAAATGTGATTCTCTTTGACAATGTGCAGGTGCCCCATTACAACTATGTGGGCGACAGCATTCTGGGCTACCGGGCCCATATGGGCGCCGGTTCCATCACCTCCAACGTCAAATCGGATAAGACGCTGGTTGTGATCCACACCCAGCCGCAGATCCCAACAGGGCTGAAAAAGGTTGGGGCCATGCTGGGCGATTATGTGGAGGTCGGCTGCAACAGCGTACTCAATCCCGGCACCGTCATCGGCCGCAACAGCAATGTCTATCCCCTGAGCTGTATCCGGGGCGTGATTCCGGAAAACAGCATCTGCAAGACCGGTGGTGTCATCGTGCCAAAACGCAGAAAGGATGAGAACAACTGATGGGAAAGTATTTCGGAACCGACGGCTTCCGGGGCGAAGCCAATAAAAATCTGACAGCGGATCACGCCTTCAAGGTTGGCCGCTTCCTGGGCTGGTATTACGGCGAGTGCAAGCGCCGCGATGGGCGGGAGGAGAGCGCCCGCATCGTCATCGGCAAGGATACCCGCCGCTCCAGCTACATGTTTGAATACGCATTGGCCGCCGGTATCACCGCCTCCGGCGCGGATGCCTACCTGCTCCATGTTACCACCACACCCTCGGTGGCTTATGTGACCCGGATGGATGATTTTGACTGCGGCGTGATGATCTCCGCCAGCCATAACCCCTATTATGACAACGGCATCAAGCTGCTGAACTCTCACGGCGAGAAGATGGAGGAGAGCACCATTTCTCTGGTGGAGGATTATCTCGACGGCAAGCTGCACCTCTTCGGGCAGGACTGGCCGGAGCTTCCGCTGGCTCAGCGGGAGAGCATCGGCCGCACGGTAGACCATGTGGCCGGGCGTAACCGCTATGTGGGCTATCTGATTTCTCTTGGCATTTACTCCTTCAAGGGAATTAAGGTTGGTCTGGACTGCGCCAACGGCAGCGCGTGGAACATCGCCAAGTCCGTTTTTGACGCGCTGGGGGCCAAAACCTATGTGATCAACGCCAATCCCGATGGCTACAATATCAACAAGGATGCCGGTTCCACCCATATCGAGCAGCTTCAGCGCTTCGTGGTGGAAAATGGGCTGGATGTGGGCTTTGCCTACGATGGCGACGCCGACCGCTGCCTGTGTGTGGACGAAAAGGGTAATGTGATCACCGGCGACCATATCCTCTACATCTACGGCAGCTATATGAAGGAGCGGGATAAGCTGCTGGGCAATACCGTGGTCACCACGGTCATGTCCAACTTCGGCCTGTATAAGGCGCTGGACGAAAAGGGAATCGGCTATGCCAAAACCGCTGTTGGCGACAAGTATGTCTATGAGCATATGGTGACCCATGGCAACCGCATCGGCGGCGAGCAGAGTGGGCATATCATCTTCTCCAAGTATGCCACCACCGGAGACGGTATTCTGACCAGTCTGAAAATGATGGAGGTCATGCTGGCCAAGAAAAAGACCCTCAGCCAGCTGTGCGAGGGGCTGACCATTTATCCGCAGGTACTGAAAAATGTGCGGGTGCAGGATAAGCCCGCCGCCCAGAACGATCCCGAGGTGCAGGCCGCGGTGCGCGCGGTGGCGCAGCGGCTGGGAGACACGGGCCGCATTCTGGTGCGGGAGTCCGGCACGGAGCCGGTGATTCGCGTCATGGTGGAAGCGCCCAGTAAGGCCATCTGTCAGGAATGCGTGGACAGCGTGGTGGACGTGATTTGCGCCCGGGGCCACGCAAGAGTGTAAAGATCTGGAAATGAAAAGGTTCTAGAGTCATTGAACTCGTCAACATAGTTTTTGTTCCCCATATAACAGCACTTACGACATCCTTGGACACAGCCTTTGATATTACCGACTTCAAAGCAGAACAGGCTGAATTGGAAAGCGAGATGGCTGTAGTTTCCGACCTCATTGAAAAGTGCATCTATGAAAATGCCCATGTTGCTCTTGACC
>CAZMBL010000059.1:0-10920 GCA_964564605.1 uncultured Oscillospiraceae bacterium | reverse complement strand
AAAATGGTCCGGGATCCATGGATCCCGGACCATTTTGCGCGTTTCGTTCAGCACAGAGGTTTCTTAGCCTTCAAAATCGGACTCGCCGGCGACGACTTCTTCGGTGGGGACTTCGGCGGGCTCTTCAGCGGCTTCCTCAGCGGGCTCTTCCGCAGGGGCTTCCGCACACTCGCAATCGCAGGTGGCGCAGTCATCCTCGCAGGTGCATTCGCCGTTGCAGTTGCATTCGCAATCGGCGCAGTAATCGCACTTACCCAGCAGATTCTTGGCCCATGCAACGATCTTGTCACCATAGGTGGCGATGACATAGATGGCACCGGCAATGGCGGCCAAAGCGGCCACAATTTTCAAAATAGCAGAAAAAACTTTCATGGAAATGCTCCTCCTAAAAAATATTCTGGACATAGTATAGCCAAAGCGGCGCAAAAATGCAACCGTAAAATTGGCCGGTTTGCGGAAAATTTACAAATATCCGTACATTCCCCGCACGCTTACTTCCCCAAAGCACACCCGCCGCACCGTTCCGTCCGGCAGGCGCAGCACAAGAGAGCCGTCCTCCTCCAGCGATTCAGCGGTGCCGTGCAGGAGCTGATCGCCGGCCTGCCAGCTGACAGCCTTTCCCAGTGTGACACAGTTTTCACGGTAGCGCGCCATCAGCGCCGCCCGGCCGCCCGGCAGCTGCCCGTCCAGCTCCCACAATGTCTCAATCAGAGCTGCCGCCAGAGCCTCCGGCGGAGCGTCCGGCACATGCATGGCCAGAGAGCAGGCAGTTTCCCGCAGCTCCGGCGGGAAATCCTCCCGGCGCTGCCGGCAGTTGATCCCGATGCCCACAATGGCGGAGGCGGCCAGACCGGTGGCAGGGTCAATTTGCAGAGAGGTCAGGATCCCGCCCAGCTTTTGGGGGCCAATTACCAGATCGTTTGTCCATTTGATGCCGGGGCGCAGGCCGCAGACCCGCTCCACCGCGTCCATGGCGGCAACGGCTGTGCCGCAGGTCAGATGCAGCAGCTGCTCCGGCGGGCAATTGGGCCGCAGGATACAGCTGAGGTACACCCCCATTCCGGCAGGGGAGCAGAAGCTGCGCCCCATGCGGCCGTGGCCGCCGGTCTGGGAGCCGGCCACCACGATGGTGCCCGCCGGTGCCCCGGCACGGGCCATTTGCAGGGCCAGATCGTTGGTGGAGCCGATGGTGTCATAATAATGAATGCTCTCACGCCATGGATGCCGGGCCGGAAGGGCCCGGGCGATGCGCTGCTGCATGGTATCACCGCCTTTCCTGCATTATAGCATATTTTCGGTTGGTTGTAAACGAAAATCGGGTGCGCCGTGGCGCACCCGATGAATTTTATGCGATATCGTGAACAATTTCAGCTGGGGCCTGATCCAGAACCTCCGGATGGGCCAGCAGGCGGCGATAATACTTGAAGAAGGTGGCGTAGTAGAAGCCGTCGCAGATGCGCTCATCCAGCACGAATTTCACATCCACATACTTGCGCTGTACTACGGCGCCATCCTCCGTCAGCTCCATGGCCCGGCGCTTGCAGCCAAAGGCACCGAAGCAGGGCAGGTTGCCGAAATCGTACAGATGGTGGTAAATGGGGCGGATGCCGAGGCTTCCCATGGAGGTGAAGAACAGACTGCCGTGGAAGGGGCTCAGTTCCGTCAGCATTTTGGGAATGAGGCCGAAATAATCCAGCAGTTTCAGCAGCCACACCACAAATTTCAGCACGACACTGGGGATCAGGTTCAGCTTGGTGATCAGACCGTCCAGACTGGAGTCCAGCTCCCGGGTGGCCTTGACCTTTTCCACGGCGGCGTTGAGCTTGTGATAGACATCCACAGCCGTGTCGGCGGGGTTGAGATGCACCTTGATGGCGGTGTCCGGAGAGTCAACGCTCATTTCCTTCTTGATCACCATGCAATATTGGATATCCTCGTCCCGGGTGTAGACCTTCTGGCCGGAAATGAATCGGTTGAGCTGGGGATATTTGGCAATTCCCCGGACATAGGCGGCCAGCAGCACATGGGTGATGCCGAAATCCGTTAGACCCTCCCGCCGCTTCTGACGGATATAGCGGTCAATGCCGGTGATCTCAATGGACTCTTCAAACAGATTGGAGCAGGAATTGCGTTCCACCTGAAAGTAGGAGGTGATCTGCGCCATGGGGGCCAGTGTGCGGATGCGCCGCCCGTCCCCACGGTCACCCCATGTGGGGTGATATTTGCTGTCTGCGGATACTTTCAGCCCCAGACTGAGGAAGAATACCCCCAGAAACAGCAGATAATTAGCCAGCACCGGCTGCCAGGAGGGCTGCGCCAGGGCGGCCTTCATGGAAAAATGACGGTGGGCATAGCCGGTGCCGACCAGCGGCATCAGCAGCATCAGCGCCAGCAGCCAGGGGAAGCGGATCCGACCGCAGGCAATAGCCGTGTAGACGGCGCAGTAGAAAATAATGCAGGTGTAGAACATTCCCAGCACAAAGGGTTGACTGCCCAGCACCGGGTGGGGCTGGATGGCGAAGAAAATGCCCATCATCCAGACGGGAATGGCCGTCTTATAGAACATCTCCTTGCCCCACAGCAGGGCGATCAGCACATACAGTAAGGTGGCTGCCACAGGCAGGATGATTTGACTCCACACATTCATGGGTTCGCCGGACCCTTTCAAACCGGGGAACACAATGCGGGCCACTGCCGAGCCGACCAGACACAGTGCCATCAACCATGTCAGAACGCTTTTGCGGCTGACATATAGATGAATTCTCTTTTCCATAACGGCCTTATTATAGCAAATTGTGTCGGATTTGGCAATATACAATCTCAGAACAGATTATTACAGTTTCGTAACACCACCGGGGAAAAAACCATGGTGCGAATACTTGACAGATGTGCTATAATATTGATACGAATTGTATTAAGAAGTGCGAGGTAGTTTTATGGCAAAAGAGAAAAAGGTCGAACAGATCACGGATATGGAAGTAGACTTTGCCCAGTGGTTTACCGACGTGTGCAAGAAGGCACAGCTGGTGGATTACACCTCCATGAAGGGTATTTTTGTCTACCGTCCCTATGGCTATGCCATCTGGGAAAATATGCAGCACATTCTTGACAAGATGTTCAAGGCGCAGGGCGTGGAAAATGTCTACATGCCCATGCTGATCCCGGAGAGTCTGCTGCAGAAGGAGAAGGATCATGTGGAGGGCTTCGCGCCGGAGTGCGCGTGGGTCACCATGGGCGGCGGCGAGCAGCTGGAGGAGCGCTATGCCATCCGTCCTACATCGGAGACCTTGTTCTGCGAGCATTTTGCCAATGTGCTGCAGTCCCATCGGGATCTGCCCATGAAATACAACCAGTGGTGCAGTGTGCTGCGCTGGGAGAAGACCTCCCGCCCCTTCCTGCGCCATCGGGAATTTCTGTGGCAGGAGGGTCACACCATCCACGCCACGGCGGAGGAGGCCCGCAATTTCACGGAAACCATGCTCAATGTCTATGCCGATTTCTGTGAAAATGTGCTGGCCATGCCCGTGACCCGGGGCCAGAAGACGGACAAGGAAAAGTTCAACGGTGCCGAGGCTACCTACACCATCGAATGCATGATGCACGACCGCAAGGCGCTGCAGGCCGGCACCTCCCACTATTTTGGTGACGGTTTTGCCCGTGCTTTCGGCATTGAATTTACGGATCAGAACAACCAGCGAGTCAACCCCCACGAGACCTCCTGGGGCGTGTCCACCCGGCTGATCGGCGGCATCATCATGACCCACGGCGACAATAACGGCCTCGTTCTGCCCCCGCTGGTGGCACCGGTGCAGGTGGTGATTCTGCCCGTGGCGCAGCATAAGCCCGGCGTTCTGGAGGCTGCTGCCGGCCTGAAAGACCGCCTGATCGCTGCCGGCCTGCGGGTGAAGATGGACGACTCGGACAATTCCCTCGGCTGGAAGTGCGCCGAATATGAGATGAAGGGCGTGCCCGTCCGGGTGGAGTGCGGCCCCAGAGATCTGGAGAACGGCCAGTGCGTCATCGTCCGCCGGACAGACCGGGAAAAGGTGACCGTGCGGCTGGAAGATCTGGAGACCGCCGTGGCGGAGCAGCTGAAAATCGTGCAGCAGCAGATGTTCGACAAGGCTAAGAAAAATCTGGACGAGCATATTTATGAAGCCCATTCTCTGGAAGAGGCAAAGGCTTTGCAGGAGGCCAACGGCGGCTACATCAAGACCATGTGGTGTGGCGATTTGGCCTGCGAGCTTGCCATGAAGGAAAAAGCGGGAATGTCCTCCCGCTGCATCCCCTTCCGGCAGGAAAAGCTGGACGATGTGTGCCCCTGCTGCGGCAGGCCTGCGCAGAAAATGGTCTACTGGGGCGTGGCATACTGATTTAGGAGCGCACGGCAATGGATACAGTCAAAATCGACCATGGAAAGACCCGGATGATCGCCCACCGGGGACTCAGCGGCATTGAGCGGGAGAATACCCATGCGGCCTTTGTGGCGGCAGGCAACCGCAGCTATTTCGGCATTGAGACCGATGTCCACAGAACGGCAGACGGCCGGTTCGTCATCATTCATGACGAGGATACCGGCCGGGTCAGCGAAGGGGCGGCAAGTATTCAGGTGGAGCAGCAGAGCTTTGCCGAGATGGAGCAGCTGCGCCTGCCCGATTGCGCAGGGAGAATCCGCCGGGATCTGTGCCTGCCGACGCTGGAGGAGTATATCCGCATCTGCAAACAGTATGATAAAGTCTGCGTGCTGGAGCTGAAAAACGCCTTCACGCCGGAGGATATCGGGGCCATTGTGGAAATTTGCCGACAGGAGCAGTATCTGCATCAGATGATTTTCATTTCCTTTGTGCTGGAAAACTGTGCCTGCCTGCGCCGTCTGCTGCCCCGGCAGCCGATCCAGTGGCTGCTGTGCCGGGAGGTGGACGAGGCCGTCATCGAAAACCTGTGCCGCTACCGTCTGGAACTGGACTGCTACTATCCCGCACTGAACAGGCAGCTGATCGCGCGGCTGCACGGTCTGGGCATTCAGGTCAACGGCTGGACATGTGATGATCCCACCGCCGCGGCGGAACTGATCGACGCCGGGATCGATTTCATCACCACAAATATTCTGGAGTGAGGCAATCTGCCCTTCCGGAGCAATAGCAAAATGTTCTGTAATATCGTTGGGGTCAGGCTTGTCACCTGACCCCAACATTTACTACAGAACCAAAAAGAAGTTTCATTGCGAAATAAGTGCGCACACTGGTGTGGCAATCCCCCGGATTATCCACCCCGCCATTGTAGGGGCCGATTGAGGCACATCGGCCCGTTTGTCGGATGACCAGCCTGCCGAAATACATCCGTAGGGGGCGGCACCCTCGACGCCCCTCTTGCATCGAAAAATCGCACAATGTTCCCAATATGTCGTAGGGACGACCATCGGTCGTCCACCCGGCTCCCAATTTGAACCGCCGGAATTTACGCATATAGCATGGATAACTGTCAAAAATCAAAGTTTTTTGGCGCATTCCCCGGCAGGAAATGCAGCGGTCGACCAATGATTGCCCCCCCTGGATAAGAACCGGGTGCCGATGCATTGTACCTTCGGTGACGCTTCCCTTCGAAAAGCGCCTCATCCGTCCCGGCCTTCGCCGGGACACATTCCCTGGAGGGGAAG
The DNA here is from genome assembly GCA_964564605.1 of uncultured Oscillospiraceae bacterium. Taxonomy (GTDB): domain Bacteria; phylum Bacillota; class Clostridia; order Oscillospirales; family Oscillospiraceae; genus Faecousia. The sequence goes on along the minus strand of CAZMBL010000059.1, from coordinate 5,264 downwards.
GCAGGGGCCAATGTGCATCAATCGGCCTCTACGGAAACGTAAAAATGCGCCGGTCACTGCTCTTTTGGACGTTTATACCGCCCCTGCGGTTCCCATGCGGCCAGCGGATAGCGCTGCATGGCACCGAAGATCCGCTCCTTCAAATCGGGATAGGTGGCAGACAGATCGTAGATCAGCTGCTTGATCTCCTCCCGCTTGGTGGTCTTGTCCACGGGGCAGCGGTTGCTGACCACCGGCAGGGCCTGCTGCCGGGCAAAATTGTCTACCGTTTTTTCATGGATGTAGAGCATGGGGCGGATCTGCACCACACCGGTGCGATCCAGATCCGTCACCGGCTGAAAGCAGCTGATGCGCCCTTCGTAGAGCAGAGACATGAGAAAGGTCTCCACCGCATCGTCATAGTGATGGCCGAGGGCGGTTTTATTGCACCCCAGCTCCAGAATGGCCTGATTGAGTGCGCCGCGGCGCATTTTCGCGCACATGGAGCAGGGGTTCTTCTCTTTCCGATGGTCAAAAATGATGGGGGCGATCTGGGTTGGCACAATGTGGTAGGGCACATCCAGCTCTTTGCACAGCTGGGCCACGCCGCTGTAATCCATCCCCAGTCCCATATCCACCGTGACAGCATGCAGCTCGTAAGGACGGTTGAAAAACTGGCGCAACCGACTCAGTAGCACCAGCAGCACCAGACTGTCCTTCCCGCCGGAAACCCCTACGGCGATCCGGTCACCGGCTTCAATCATATGGTAGTCATCGATGCAGCGGCGCATCAGTCCAAGTAACTTCTGCATGGGAAAACCTCCGAAAATAGAAAGTGAGAATAAATGAGCAAATATAAGAATACGGGAGAAATCGAGAGATTATATTGGATTTCAGAAAAATTCCGAAAAATGTGATTGACAAACAAAATAAGTTGTGGTATAAAAGTCAGGCGATTTAACGACATTGTACCGCAAAGGCTGCGGAATGTCAAAAATATTTTAACCTAATCGGAGGAACCAATATGTCCACTACTCTTTTGAAGAAAGAGACCCTGGAGCGTAAGTGGTACGTCATCGATGCAGCGGGCAAGCCTCTGGGCCGCACCGCCGTCATCGCTGCCAATATCCTGCGCGGCAAGCACAAGGTCGATTTCACCCCCAACGTCGACTGCGGCGACAATGTGATCATTATCAACGCGGATCAGGCAGTTCTGACCGGCAAGAAGCTGGATCAGAAGAAGTATTACCGTGTCAGTGGCTGGATCGGCGGCCTGAAGGAGACCAAGGCCCGCGAAATGATGGATCAGCGTTCTGACTATGCGGTGGAGCTGGCTGTCAAGGGTATGCTGCCCAAGAACACCCTGGGCCGCAACGCTCTGTCCCGTCTGCATGTGTACAAGGGTGCCGAGCATCCCCACGCCGCGCAGAAGCCCACCGTCTGGACCCTGGACTAATTCGGAGGTAACGAACTATGTACGAGAGCAAGAGAAACTATTTTTACGGCACCGGCCGCCGGAAGTCTTCCGTGGCCCGCGTCCGTGTGTATGAGAACGGCACCGGCTCCATCATCGTCAATGGCCGTGATATCGATGACTACTTCGGTCTGGAGACCCTGAAGCTGATCGTCCGCCAGCCGCTGGTCACCACTGACATGCTGGGCAAGGTGGATGTGGTCGTCACCGTGGCAGGCGGCGGCGTTTCCGGTCAGGCCGGCGCCATCCGTCATGGCATCTCCCGCGCTCTGCTGGGCATCAATGCCGAGTACCGCGCTTCCCTGAAGGCCGCCGGCTTCCTGACCCGCGACCCCAGAATGAAGGAAAGAAAGAAGTACGGTCTGAAGGCCGCCCGTCGGGCTCCTCAGTTCAGCAAGCGCTGATTCCGAACTTTCTTCCATCAAAAAGCACAGAAAGCCCCGAAATCTCCGGATTTCGGGGCTTTTATGGGTTTTATTATAGAACCGTTTTATGGTGTAGTGGTTTGGTAGGTGGGGGGATCGGTGGGGTGGCATGTGTCGCAGCCGGTGGGGGAGAACTGCTGGGCCGGGAATGGGATACGGCTGAACATTTCGCAGGGATCCTCCGGCGCGCAGCTTTCGTCGCAGCATTCCCGGGCGGGGATGGCGTATTGCAGCACGGGAACCACCAGCTGGGCATCCCGTTCCAGCCGGACGATGGAAAACTGCCCCAGCGTGACGAACAGCCGCCGCTTGTCGCCGGAAAGCACCAGATCCTCTTCAAACAGCTGCCGCACGGCGGCGGGGATCTGCAGCGTTCCCTCCTGACAGGGACAGTCGCACACGTCCCGCACCCGGCTGGAAAGCACCATGGGGTCGAGCACCTCCACCACGGCAGTGGGACGGTTTCCGGTGGCCAGCGTTGCGCCGTCCGGCGCGCCGATGCGTGTGGTGCTGGTGAAAATGTGGGCACGGCTGTCCTCGCCGCACAGAACCACCCGCTTGGAGAAAATGGCCAGCCCGCTCAGGGCGGCCGGTCTGGCACCGCCCACGATGGCATCGGCCAGAATGCGGTAGTAGAATGTAACATCCACGCAGTAATGGTGGTGGTCAAAGGCGACCGGTTCCACATCCACATAGGCGTAGATCAGGTCGGCGCAGCGAACCCGCGCCCCCGCCGCGCAGTCCAAAAGGCTCTGGCTGGCGGTGGTCAGATAGACCCGCAGATCCTCAATGCAGTCCTTATCCCGGCAGGCATCGGTGATCTTTTTCGTGTGAATGCTCATCGCCTCCCGCAGATCGCCGGCGTTGCAGCGCAGCGATGCTTGGCATTTTTCAGACATAGATATACCTCCTGTTGAGAAAATAAGCACGATTGCTTACAGGACAGTTTATGCGCGGGAGGGCCAATGGTGCAAAAATCCCGGAGACCGCGATCTCCGGGAAAATGTTACCATGTGAAGCGGTAGCCGGTTTCGGAATGATAGTGCTGACCGGCTTTGAAAACCGGCTGGGCCCAGTTGCTTTTGTGGATGGCATCGGGATAGAACTGGGTTTCCAGTGCAATGCCGGAGCGGGGGCCGTAGTGCACGCCGCCCTTGCCCGTTCCTTCCACGAAATTGCCGGAATAGAGCTGCAGGCCCGGGCAGTCGGTGCTGATGGACAGGGTGCGGCCACTGGTGGGGTCACAGAGAATGGCGCAGGGATTGCAGAACACTTCGAAATTATGATCGTAACCATTGGCAAGCTGCAGAGGCTGATAATTCTGATCAATATCCCGGCAGATGGGCTTGGGCGTGCGGAAATCCATGGGCGTGCCCTCCACACTGCGAAGCTCCCCGGTGGGGATGCTTTCGGCCGTGGCGGGCGTAAAGTACCGGGCGGGCATGGACAGCGTCTGCCCGGCGGCCAGCTCGGGATGATCGTGGCCTGCCAGGTTGAAATAGGAGTGGTTGGTCATGTTGAAGATGGTATCCCGGTCGGAATGTGCATCATAGCAGATGCGCAGTGTATCGCCCTCCAGCGCGTAGGTGACGGAAATGTGGGCATTGCCCGGGAAGCCCTGATCGCCGTGGGGACTGAACAGGCGCAGGGTGATCCGTTCCTCCTCCAGCTCTGTGACCTCCCACATGCGGTGGTGATAGAAATCCGGGCCGCTGTGCAGATTGTTGCCGTTTTCGTTGCAGCACAGGTGGATGTGCTTGGCACCGAGCTTGAAATCGGCCCCGGCGATGCGGTTGGCATTGCGCCCAACGGGGGCGCCGAGGAACATGGAGTCCGTAGCGTAATCAGCGGGGGTGTCATAGCCCAGCACCACATCGGCCGGATGGCCATTCCGATCCGGCACCCACAGGGATACCAGAGCGGCACCAAAATCGGTAACGGTGGCCTTCAGCTGCCCGGAGCGCAGGGTGTACAGACTGGCGGTCTCACCGGTGGGAAGCCGGCCGAAAAAATCTTTCATGGGGATGCTCCTTTGTTTGCATAATCTGGACTGAGTATACCACAGCTTCGACAAAAAAACAAGTGTCGTTTTGTGCGGGATTTGGACACGGGTTTTGCACCGGGAAAGGTGAAATTTTGCTTGACTATGGGCCCAAAAGCGCCTATAATAAGATAAGCTATGGAAATTTTCACGCAGGAAAGGATTTTTAATATGGCAAAGGAATTTAAGATCACTTCTCTCCGGCTGGCTGAGCTGGAGAAGGAACTGAATTATCTGAAGACGACCCGGGAGCGTGAGATCGCCGCCATGATCGCGGAAGCCCGCTCCTACGGTGACCTGTCCGAAAACTCGGAATACGATGCCGCTAAGAACGAACAGGCCAAGCTCTATGGCCGCATTGCAGAGATCGAGGATGTGCTGTCCCACGCTGTCATCATCGAGGATGAGAACGAGGCTACCGGCCGTGTGGGTCTGGGCTGCACCGTGGTGGTGGAAGATGCCGCCGGCTGCCGCAAGACCTACCGCATAACCGGCTCTCAGGAAGCCAATCCCGTAGAGGGAAAGCTGTCGGATGACTCTCCCTTCGGGCGGGCCGCAGTGGGCTGCTCCGCCGGTGAAAGCTTCACGGTCAACGCTCCCAACGGCGCGTATACCATGAAGGTCATCAGCGTCTCCCGTGAGGGTTGAGCTATGGCAAATTATGTCGCACAGCCGGAGCTTCCCGTCTCTGAGCAGGCCCGGATTCGCCGGGAGAAGCTTGCTGCGCTGCAGGCTGAGGGCCGTGACCCCTTCGTGATCACAAAGTTCGATTTCGACACCACCGCCGCCGCCGTCAAGGCCGATTATGACGGTTATGAGGGCAAAACCGTCCGTGTGGCGGGCCGCCTGATGAGCAAGCGTGGACAGGGCAAGGTCATGTTCTGCGATTTGCAGGATTCTTCCGGCAGAATTCAGCTGTTCGTCAAGATCGATGAGCTGGGGGAAGAGGAGTATACCCGCTTCCGTCGCAATGATATCGGTGATATCGTGGGCGTTGAGGGCGAGGTTTTCAAGACCAAGACGGGGGAGATCTCCGTGCGGGTCAGGCAGGTCACTCTGCTGGCAAAGTCTCTGCTGCCCCTGCCGGAGAAGTACCACGGCCTGACGGACAAGGAGACCCGCTTCCGCCAGCGTTATGTGGATCTCATGGTCAATCCGGAGGTCAAGCGCAATTTCGTGATTCGTTCCCAGTTTATCCGGCATCTGCGGGATTATCTGGACAATATGGGTTACATTGAGGTGGAGACCCCTGTGCTGAACACCATCGCCGGTGGCGCGTCCGCCCGTCCCTTCATCACCCATCACAACACACTGGACATTGATATGTATATGCGCATCGCCACGG
>CAZMBL010000058.1:0-11126 GCA_964564605.1 uncultured Oscillospiraceae bacterium | reverse complement strand
TATAACGCTGCCTTTCCTGCCATGATGCTGTCAAAGGCATCGGAAAGCGCTATGGGCGTGGTGAATACCGTCATCGGCGTTACGATGCTTTTAGGCAGTATCCTCGCCTCCCTGATGAAAGCGCCCAAAAACCGGGTCAAGGCAATCTGGTACTGTCTGATGCTGAGTATGTGCACGGAAAACTTCTTTCTGGCATTTGGCCATCGGGTGTGGATGTGGTGCGTCGGCGCGGCGTTGGGATGGATCGCCATTCCACTGATGAATGCAAATCTGGACGCTGTCAATCGGCTGAGTATCCCCATTGAGATGCAGGGACGGGTATTTGCCGCCCGCAATTCCTTTCAGTTTTTCACCATCCCCCTTGGCTACTTTCTGGGCGGGCTGCTGGTGGACAGGGTGTTTGAACCGATTATGGCAATTCAGGAAAGCGGGAGTACCCTTGTCCGTCTGTTTGGTTCGGGAAAGGGCAGCGGTGCTGCGTTCCTGTTTGCCATTTTGTGGCTGGCGGGCATCGGCGTATGCGTGATTTTCCGGGCAGACCGGCACATTTGGAGGGTAGAACCGAATACGGTTCAGCAAAAAAGTCGAGAGAAACTTTCTGATCAGCGCTAACACGGTTTTGCGCCCGTGAGAAGACGCGCGGCGTGAAGGAGAAGTCTATGGAAACGATCATTACAGCGGAAAATTTATCCAAAACCTACCCCGGCGGGACAAAAGCGGTCAATCGCATCAGCTTTTCCCTGCAACGGGGAGACATTTTCGGCTTTCTCGGCCCCAACGGTGCGGGAAAGACCACCACAGTCAAGCTGCTGTGCGGTATGCTGACACCAACAGAGGGTAAAAGCCTTGTGCTGGGCCTCGACCCCGCCCAGGAGCCGGAGGCGCTGCACCGGAAGGTGGGCGTTGTCACGGAGCATGCGCGGATGTATGACCATTTATCCGGCATGGAAAACCTGTTTTTTTACGGAGCCCTGTTCGGCATGAACAAGCCGGACAGCGAAGCGCGGGCCAAAAGGCTTCTGGAGCGGCTGGATCTTTCCGATGCCCGGAACCGGAAGCTTTCTTCCTATTCCACGGGTATGCGCCAGCGGCTCTCTCTGGCCAGAGCCCTGCTGCACAGCCCGGAAATCCTGTTTCTGGACGAACCGACCTCCGGCCTGGATCCGGAAAGCGCCCATAACGTGAACACCCTGCTGGGAGAGCTGGCCGCCGCGGGAACCACGGTTTTTCTGTGTACCCATCAGCTTCGCTATGCCGAGGAAATCTGCACCGGCTACGGCCTCATGGACAGGGGCAGCCTCTTCGCCACGGGAACCCTGCCGGAGCTTCGCGCGTCGATTTCCGGCCAAACCACGGTTCAGATCAAAGCCGATACCATGCCCCGGGACATGGCGTGCAAAGCCCTCGGCGGAGGCCTCTATGAGATCCCCGTTGCAGGTGAAGCAGAAATTCCCCGTGTGGTCAGGGAGATTGTCCATGCGGGCGGCAGCATTTATCAGGTGGCAGCCCGGCAGCCGTCGCTGGAGACGATTTACTTCTCTCTCATTGAAGAAAACCACGAAAAGGAGGACACTGCCCTATGACGCGCCAACAGCTTGCCCTCGTCCGCAAGGATGTGCACGGCATCCTTTCCAACCGGCGGATGCTGTATGTCATGCTCCTTGTTCCGCTGGTGCTGACCGTTGTGCTGCCTTCCGTTTTTATCATCGGGGGTGTGCTGCACCCGGAGTCCCTTGCCGATTTTCAGGTGCTGCTGGCGTTGCTGCCCGCCGGTGGAGAAGGAGACGAACAGCAGCTGATTCTGGAACTGATTCTCAATAAAATCATGCCCATCTTTTTCCTGATGATTCCTATTATGGCATCGTCGGTCATGGCGGCCAGCTCCTTTGTGGGGGAAAAGGAAAAGCATACGCTGGAAACCCTGCTGTATTCCCCCCTGACCCTGAAGCAGCTGTTTCACGCAAAAATTCTGTCCAGCCTTGTGGTCGGCATCGGGGTCTCTTACTTTGCCTTTGCGGTCATGCTGCTGGTGGTGGAGGCGGAGCTGCTGACCCTGACCGGCACCATGCTCCTGCCGGATGCAGGCTGGCTGGTGGTGCTGCTGCTGATCGCGCCGGCTCTTTCCCTGGCGGCCATTGCCATCACCGTCCGAAGCTCCGCCCGGGCCCAGAGTACGGAGGAGTCTCAGCAGCGTGCGGTACTGCTGCTCTTCCCCCTGCTGGCCCTGATTATCGGGCAGTTTGGCGGCATGCTGCTGATCGATGCATGGCTGCTTCTGGGACTTGGCGCAATTCTTGTAGTGGTGGATGTGCTGCTGATGCGCGGCGCGGCAGCGAAATTTACCTGTGAAACACTGCTCAAATAAAACGAAAACGTCCAAAAAAACCGGCAGGGGCCATGGGGCCTCTGCCGGGATTTTTTGATTACAGCACATAGCCGCCGTTGACGGGTAGGATCTGGCCGGTTACGAAGGGGGCGTCCGCCAGATACGCCATGGCCCGGGCTACGTCCTCCGGCGTGCCGTTGCGCCCGAGGGGGGTCTCCTGCGCCAGCTGCCGGAGGATCTCGGGATCAACATTGGCGCACATATCCGTAGTGATCACCCCGGGGGACACGCAGTTGACCCGGATGCCACTGGGGCCCAGCTCCTGCGCCAGGGCCCGGGTCAGGGCAATCACGGCACCCTTGGTTGCGGAATAGGCCGCCTCGCAGGAGGCTCCCACCTGCCCCCACATGGAGCTGACGGTGATAATGCAGCCGCTGTGGCCGCGCAGGAAGGCGGGCACGGCCGCCTTCACACAGTGGAAAATGCCCTTCACGTTCACATCGAACAGCCGATCCCACTGGGCATCGGAGAGGCTTTGCAGCAGGCCATAGTGGCAGATGCCCGCGTTGCAGATCAGAATATCCACATCCCCGATAACCGCAAAGGCCCGGGTGACCGCCTCACCGTCCGCCACATCGCAGCAGATGGCCGTCGCGCCGGTAGCTTTCGCCACCTGCTCTGCCTTTTCATACTCCTTTTCATAGAGAAACCAGACCCGGTCACCCCGGGCGGCAAACAGCGACACGGCCGCCGCGCCAATGCCCCGGCTTCCGCCGGTGATGACTACATTTGCCATAAGGCCCCCCGCAGCAGGAAGAAGGCCAGCACCACTGCGCCCAGCGCGATGCGGTATACGCCGAAAGCGCTGAAGGAATGGCGGCGGACATAGTCCATCAGGGCCCGGATCACCAGCAGGCTCACCACAAAGCTGACCACGCATCCGACGATCAGCACCGCCAGCTCATTGGCCCCGGGGGTCATGCCTTCGGCCAGATATTTCACCAGCTTCAGGCCGCTGGCTCCCACCATCGTGGGAATTGCCAGAAAGAAGCTGAACTCCGCGCCCGCCGGCCGGGCCACGCCCAGCAAAATCGCACCCAGAATGGTGCTGCCGGAGCGGGAGGTGCCGGGAATCAGGCTCAGGCACTGGAACGCGCCGATCAACAGCGCTGTGGGATAGTCGATCTGATGCACATCGCTGATGCGGGCAGTCTTGCCTGCATTGCGCCGCTCCACCAGAATGAACAGAACGCCGTAGACGATCAGGGCGACGGAAACCACGATGTAATTGTATAAATGGGCATCCATCCAGTCGTCCAGCGCCAGCCCCAGCACGGCCGAGGGCAGTACGCCCACCACCACCTTGAACCAGAGGTTCCAGGTATCCCGGTTTTCCCGGAGTGTCTTTTTCCGGGAGAAGGGCCAAAGCTTGTGGAAAAACAGAACCACCACCGCCAGAATGGCGCCCAGCTGAATGACGACCTCAAACATCTCATAAAATTCCTTCGTTACATCCAGCGTGATCAGCTCGTTGAGCAGGATCAGATGACCGGTGGAGGACACGGGGAGCCACTCCGTAATGCCCTCGACGATGCCAAAAAGCACCGCTTTGAGAACTTCCATAAAATTGATCATAGCAAACTCCTTCCGGGCCAACCGATCGGCCCTTTACCTATGATACACCCCCCGCCTCCACTTTGCAAGCACAATCTGTCCCTTCGACCGGGTAAATCATAACCACCGGCCTGGCCGGTGGATGTGTTTTTATTACCGTAAAGAAACAAATGTCATTGCCACACCGGTGTGGCAACCCCCACGATGGTTCCTCCCGGCCATTGTAGGGGGCGGCGCCCACGACGCCCCGCCCGTCCGATGACCGACCTGCCGGATGATGGCCGTAGGGGGGCGGCATTTCAAAAACCTTCCCCGGGGAGAAAGGACGGCGGGCGGCCATCGGCCGCGTCTACGATATTTATTTTTATATTTATCTAAATGGTATTGCATTTTTAATAAGACTATGCTATAATCGGTTTGGCTGACGGGCCTGTTTTCGGGGTGGACGGGCCGGTCGGCTAAAAACAGGCATCTGACCGCATGAAATTTGTCGGATGCAAAAAAATGGAGGTTATCCTGTGATGGAACAGAAAATTTCGGATCTGAATTGCTATTTTGCGCAGCAGATCGCCATGTGCGGGCAGCGGGGCCAAGCGCTGCAAGCCGATGACCGGGGGGATGAAGCGATTTTTGAAAAGGTGAAGGCCAATGTCTATGACATTTTCCGCACCGTTTTCTCCGTGGCGGTCCAAACCTGCAAGGAGGATCCCGAGGCGGTGCGGCGCTTCTTTGCCTTGCGGCTGGAACAGATCCCTTCCGGCTGGGCCGTGGCTCTCGAAGAGGCCAAAAGGCATGACGATGCCGTCAAAATGGGTCTTGAGCAGATCAAGCTCGACACCGTCGGTGCGATTCGGGAAAATTTTGCGAAAATCTGGGAGGATGCGGCATGACAGAGACCGAAGCCATTCGCCTGTTTAAGTGCCTGTCGGACAAATCCCGCCTGCAGATTCTAAAATCCCTGGCAATCGAGGATATGTATGTGGAGCGGCTGGCCGAACGGCTGGGCATTACCGCGCCCACGGTTTCCTTCCACCTGAAAAAGCTGGCAGATGCTGGCGCGGTGACATCCTGCAAAAGCCAGTACTACACCATGTACGCGCTGAAAAAGGATATTTTCGAAACCAGCATTCTGGAAATATTGCAGGCGGCATCGGACGAGGCCGAAGTACAGGCCCGGCGGGATGCCGAATACCGGCAAAAGGTGATCGACGCTTTTTTTGAATACGGCAAGCTCAAATCGATCCCGGCCCAGCGCAAGAAAGAGCGCATCGTTCTGGAGGTGATCGCCCAAGCTTTTGAATATGACCGCATTTATTCCGAGCGGGAGGTCAATATCATCATTGCGGATTTCCACGATGATTTCTGCACCATCCGCCGTGATATGGTGGGCGAACAGCTGTTGGCTCGGAATCAGCGCGGCTATTGGCGGGTGAAACCGAGCGACCCGCCGGAAAATCTCTGACCCCCTGCGCCGCAGAGAAACAGGCACACGGAAGCCAACGCCGTGTGCCTGTTTTTGTCATTTCCTCCGAACCGGCCGCAAAAAGGCGCTGCCACATATGCGGCAGCGCCCTGTTTTTTACAGCCCGATCGACCAGAGGTTTTTGATTTGATCGCTGAACTCATCGTAAGCCCATTTGCGTTGGGAGTTGAGGTAGCTGTTGGGATCGTTGACGGTGAAATACCCGTCCTCATAGCCGGTGATGACGATAAAATGTCCGGCGGAGGTAAAATATCCCGGGCCCATGGAGCAGATGATCAGCTTGCCCTCGTTGAGGGTGGAGATCAGCTTGCTTTCCGTCAAATACAGCTCCTTGACCATGAAGCCCAGCTTGACCATGCCCTGGGTGAAGAAGCTCCAGTATGTACCCTGCCGGTCGGCGCAGTAACCGTTGTCCTCGGCATAGCGCATCATGAACACCGGGTCATATTTGGCATCCCCCGTCAGATAGCAGGCCACCATGGAGGTGCAGACGGGGCCGCATGCGGAAAGGCCGGCATAGTTTCCGGCGTAGGTCTCATAGCCCCACATGGGATCCCACTGGATGAACAGGGGCACTCTGCCCGTCAGATCATAGCCGGAAAGATCCACCTGATGCTCCTTCTTGCTCTCCATGGGGAAGGTCAGCAGGTAATTGATATTCTCCCGGCTGTGGGCGAAGGCCTCCAGCACCACCGGCGGGTAATCGTCCGCGGTCAGATCATAAAAGTCCATGAAGGCTTCCAGCATCTGCTCCGGTGTCGCGTCCGGCGGATAGACCAGCGTCGGCTCGGTTGGCTCAGGCTGCTCAGTTTGCGTCGGTTCCGGTTCTGTGGGCCGGGTCTGCGACGGTTCGGCCGCCCCCCCGGTGGTCTGGGTGGGGGCGGAGGACTGGGTCGGCCCGTCATTCAGGGTCGGATCCTGCGGCCCGCCGGGCAACAGGAGCACCACCAGCATCACGCACAACACCACGGCCAGAATGCCCGCCGCCGTCAGCAGCTGCCTGCGCTGGCGCAGCAGGCGTTGATTCTCTTCTCTTTTCATAATCTCTTCTCCCTGTACGGTAATGCAATCGGCGTGCCATCCAGCACCGCTTCTACCAGTTTTTGCCCGTCATAGCGCAGTTTCAGCAGGAAAAAGGGCGCGTCCTGCCACAGAAGATCCAGAAAAATCCGGTCACCCTCCCATTTGGGAAGCTCGTCCAGAAATTCCCGGCTGATCCATTGCAGATCTCCCTCCGGGCACGGTTGCAGAGTGCCGGTGAACCCGTCCGCCGTGAACAGGTACATGTATTCCCCTTCCCAGTCATCACTGGTCAGAAAAGTCACCACGCCCCGGCAGCGCCAGCTGGTCAAGGTCAGGCCGGTTTCCTCCCGCGCCTCCCGCAGCAGGCATTCATCCGGGGTCTCGTTGCCCTCGAATTTGCCGCCGATGCCGATCCATTTGTCCCGGTTGAGATCATGCTCCTTGCGGATGCGGTGCAGCATCAGCACCTGATCCCCCCGGGTGATGTAGCAGAGGGTTGTATTGAGCATGGAGTTATCCTTTCTGCAAAATGCGGATGGCATGATGGTGGTTGACGATGTCCACCGTCTGGGCCCCGTCCTGCCGTTCGCCGTCCAGTGTCCAGACAATATCCGCCCCGTCCAGCACCCGCACATGGGTAGTGGAGCGGAAGGTGATCATGCTGCAATTGTATTTCTGTGTCCGCAGGGCACGGATGCACTCGGAAATCTCCAGCAGATCCCGGGGCGCCCGCACCAGCAGCAGCTCGAATTTTCCGTCCCGCATATCCACCTGCTTCGGATCCAGTGTCAGGATGCCGCCGATGCTGGTGGAATTGCTCACCGCGCCGAAAATGAAATCATCCTCCAGCACGCCGTCGTCCAGCTCCAGGCGGACATGGGTCTTGCGGATCTGGGACAGCTCCTGTATCCCCTCCAGCACATAGGCCGTGTGGCCAAGCGCGTTTTTCACGTTCTGGGGTGTGGAATAGCTGGAACGGGTGAAGGTGCCGAAGGAGGCCACATAGGCAAAATAACGCGCCCCGAAGCAGCCCACATCATACGGCTGGGGCGTGCCCTCCACAATGGCCTGGGCGGCCTGCAAAAGATTGGTGGGCAGCCGGAGACTGGCGGCAAAATCATTGGTGGAGCCGGCGGGAATGTAGCCGATGGGCACATCCGCCCCGCTGCACAGCACCCCGTTGACCGTCTCGTTGAAGGTGCCGTCTCCGCCGCAGCAGACCACCACATCCATCCCGGCAGCCAGCTGCTGCGCCACCCGTGCCCCGTCCCCGGGTCCGGCGGTCATGTGGGTCACAACCGTGTAGCCCGCCTGATTGAACACGGACAAAATCCCCGTCAGCTCCCGGTTGGCCCGGCGGGTTCCGGAATAGGGATTCATGATAAACAGCATTTTTTTCATGGTTTGCGTCATCTCCCTCGGCAGATACTCGGTTGCCCTGCGCATAACTTCTTCTATTTTACCACAGAAACCGGAGAAAGCAAGGGCAACCGGACGAATTTGCCCGGTTGTCACAAATTATTTCCTTCCAATCCACACCCGGCGGTCTTCCATCCGACCGGAGCGCACCACCGGCTGCGGCGTGGGCCCGTGTTCCCAGATGTCCCGCTTCTTTTTTGCCCGTTTCACGCGCCATCCCTCCCGGGATAGTCTGTGCCGGCGGGCGGCGGATCATTCGCCGTCAGCCGCAGGCTTTTTCTCGGCGTTGAGCGCGTCCACCATGATATCGGGGTAGGGATTGGCGATCACCGTGCGGTAGCTGTGATAGATCACCATGCCGGGCTTGCCACCGGGGATTTTTTTGACCTGCCGCACCGGTGTCACATCCACGGCCACGTTCCGGCCCCCCGCCGTCTCTGCATAGTGGGCCGCCAGCTGAGCCGCCTGTGTCACAGTGTCATCGGGCACCGCCGCCCCGGCGCAGGCAATGACCACATGGCTGCCGTGTACCCGGGAGGCATGGAGCCACAGATCGTCCCGGCGGGCCATGCGGAAGGTCAAATCCTCATTTTGCCGGTTGTTGCGTCCGACAAAAACGGGGAAGCCATCGGTGGAAACAAACCGCATGGGGGCGGACGGTGCCTGCCGAATCCGCTTTTTGCCGGTGTCGGATCGAAGATAGCCGGTATCCTGCAGCTCCCGGCGGATCTCCTCCAGCTCCTGCTCCGTCCCGGCCCGGTTCAGCTCCTCCAGCACACTGCCGAGGTATTCCAGCTCCCGCTGCCCCAGCTCCAGCTGGTGTGTCAGCTCCTTCTGGGCGGTTTTCATGCGGGCGTAGTCTTTGTAGCATTTGGCGGCGTTCTGCTGGGGTGTCAGCACCGGCGAGAGGGGGATTTCGATCACGGCCATGTTTTCATCGTAAAAATCCTCGCAGGCCACCACCGTCTGCCCCCGGCTGATGCGGTGCAGATTGGCCGTCAGGATATCTCCCAGCTGACGCAGCCGCTCCCGATCCCGGGTTCTTTCCAGCTCCTGCTGCTGCGCAGCCATTTTCCGTGTCAGCCGCTGGCAGAGATTGTTGACCGTTTTGCGCAGATCATGCCCCTTCTGCCGAATGGCATCGCCACGGTCACGAACGGTATAGTAAAGATCCAGCAGACCCGAAAAGCTGTCCGCCGCAATGCAGCTGCCATACTGCCGGATGGGGCAGAAGGCAAACTGCTGGGGGGTGCCGTCCGCCCGGGTGGTATAGCCGGGACAGGAACTTGTCAGATTCTCACGGAAAAACAGCTCAAGCTTTTCCGCCGCCCGGGAAGGCTCCAGCGCGGCGATCCGGGCCTCCGTGTCGCCGGCGCACAGCAGCGCCGCCTCCCGGCACACCAGCGGCGACAGTCCGCCCACGCAGTCCATCAGCCGCTGCGCCAGCAGATCCGCGCCGGGGTTGCAGAGCAGCCGCTGCCAGTCCTCCACGGTCATGGCGGTGGGATCCGCCTTGTCCACCGGCTCCGGCGGCTGATAGTAAAGCCCCGGCAGCGCCGGGCGCCGGGCGCCGCTGTCCAGCCCGATGCGCCGCAGGCAATCGATGATGCACCCGTTTGGATCCAGCAGATACAAATTGCAGGTGCGTCCCATCAGCTCCGCCACCAGCCGGCGGCGGACGGGAAAGCCCATTTCATCCGTGCAGTCAAATTCCAGCACCGCCGCCCGCTCCAGCGGCAGCTGCCGCACATCGGCCAGCCGGGCGCCGCCCAGATACTTGCGCAGCAACATGCAGAACATGGGCGGCTCCGGCGGATTCTCCGGACTGGCGGTGGTCAGATACAGCCGGGGGGCTGCCGGATTGGCCGCCAGCAGCAGCTTGACCCTTCCCTGCTGCCCCCGCAGGAGCAAAATTACCGTATCCCGGCCGGGCTGGTGGATCTTTTCCACCCGGCCGCCCAGCGCCGCCTCCCGCACTTCCCGCAGAACGCCCGCCATATAAAAAGCATCAAAGGCCATAGTTCCTCCTGTCAGGCAGGGCCGGTGCCCTGCGCCTGTACAATGATGTCAAACAGCTCGTTCAGCCGCCCGGTCTGCCCGGACAGATACAGCGCGCCGAACAGCGTCTCCAGCCCGGTGGCCATGGCGTACTGGGCCGGTGTTGCTCCCCGGGGCACCGCGTGAACATGGGCATTTTTTCCCCGGCGGTAGTAGGCCAGCTCCTCCTGCGTCAGCACGGGCAGGATCTTTTCGACATATTCCGCCTGTGCGGGGGCTTTGACCATGGCCACCGTGTCCCGGTGCAGCTGCGCCACGGTTTTCTCCCCGCGGCCACACAGGTAGCTGCGGCACATCAGCTCAAACACACCGTCGCCAATGTGGGCCAGACCCAGATTGGAAATGGCATTGATCTGCTGCCGATCCATCTTCATTTCAAAATAGTTTTCCACAGACGATCCCCCCGATTGAGTACCAACTGGGCGCAAAGCCCGGTAAAAAGCCCGGTCACGATGCTGCATGCCACCATGGCCGGCAGATACAGCAGCAGTCCCGGCGTACCGGTAAGCACCAGCGCGGCGGCCATCTGCCCCAGACTGTGGGCCACCGCCCCCAGACTGCCCGCTACCCACAGCTGCTTTTGTGTCAGCACCCGCTTCAGGGCAATGGTGACGGCTATGGCGCACAGGCCACCGGCCCCGGAATAGAAAATCGTGCTGAAATTTCCCGCGAAAACGGCGCCGAGAAAAATGCGGACGAACAGCACCGCCGCACCCGCCCGGCCCCCCAGCAGGAAAACCGTGAACACCGTGACGATATTGCTCAGCCCCAGCTTGACCCCGGGAACGGGAACAGGCACCGGGATCTGGGCTTCCACCATAAAAATGGTCAGCGCAATGGCGCTGAGCAGCCCCAGAAGCACAACTTTCCGGATCTTCACCGCCCACGCCCCCTTTTCTTTCTTTGGACTATCATAGCATTTTTCCGGAAAAATGTAAAGGGGCTTCAATAGCGCAGGTAGCGCTTGAGCTTCTGCTCCGCCCGGCGCAGGGTGCGGCTGATGGTACTCTTCTGTACTCCCCGCTCCCGGGCCTGCTGGCAGATGTTCTTCTCCTGAAAATAGTAGTCGAAGAGAACCTGCTGCTGCAGAGGTGTCAGCTCCTCCTGTATCACCCGGCGCAGCCGCTGCAGCAGCACCGCCCGGGGCAGTCTCGGCCCCTGATAGCCGTCATAGAGTATATTTTTCATTGCGATGGTACCCCC
>CAZMBL010000057.1:0-11162 GCA_964564605.1 uncultured Oscillospiraceae bacterium | reverse complement strand
TGATCAGCTATATCGTCGGTCGCTGGTGCAGAAAGAACAAGGGCACCATCATGGGCATTGTGCTGGCGGCCAATGGAATCGGCGGCGCAGTGGCAGCGCAGATCGTTGGCCCCATTATTAAGGATGAAAACAATATTTTTGGCTATCGCAATGCCTATTACATGATTGCTGTTATGTTGTTGGTGCTGCTGCTGGCGGTGGTGGTGCTGCTGCGTGAGCCCCCCAAGTGGGAGGAATCACCGGGTCAGAATGAAAGCTCTGCAAAGAGAAGACGAGCCGCCACCTGGGAAGGCATTGACTATCAGCAGCTGAGAAGGAAGCCCTTTTTCTATCTGACACTGATCGTTGTGTTCTGCGCTTCCTTTTCTCTGGCTACTGGCATGGATAACCTGTCTATCCACATGGAGGATCAGGGCATTGACAATGATTATATCACGCTCGTATTGTCAGTCAACTCGCTGATTCTGGTGGGCAGTAAAATTCTTTGTGGTGTCCTGTTTGATAAGATCGGCCTTAGAAAGACCATGCTCTTTTGCCAAGCCAGCATTTTGCTGAGCCTGTGTGCCATGCTGCTGGTTTCGTCGACAGATTTGGGGTATGGAATGGCGATGGCCACAAGCGTTATCGCAGCACTGGGCAAACCGGTGCTGACGGTCATGATCTCGCTGCTGGTTCTGGGGATGTTCGGAGAGCGTTCCTATGCAAAGCTGGTGGGCATCTGCTCGGCTGTGAGCACCGCAGGTACTGCTATTGGCAGCTGGGCATCCAACTATGCCTGTGACCTGTCCGGCTCCTATGTGCCGATCGTGGCGGTGCAGGCGGTTATCATGGCGATCGCTATGGTGGTGTTCCAACTTTGCGCCAGCGCTTCCCGGAAGATGCGTGTGCAGATCGAAACGAAAGTTGAAAGCTAATTAAAAGAAAACAATAGTAACCAAAACGAAAATAAAAAGAACGATTTTTGTGTGATTTAACAAATATGCAATCTATTTATTGGCGAAAAATACGAATAGATTTTGAAAAAGAAATTATATATAATAGAAAATGCAACAAGGGACTTTCCGAAAGGGAAGAATCTAAAAAAACAAGCACATGAAAAGGAGAAGACGCTTATGAAGAAAATGTTAACGATCCTGCTGGCGCTGGTCATGCTGTTGACCCTGGCCACGGGCTGCGCTCCCGGTGACCCCGAGAACACCAAACCCAAGGTCGATGTCGGTAAGGACGAGCTGAAGAAAGGATCCACCATTGTTATCGGTATTCAGGAAGATACCAATGTGGAAGATTACGAAACCAACGCCTACATCACCTGGCTGGAGGAGAAGACCGGCTACAACATCGAAATCAAGCTGTTCGCGTCCTCCGGTGCAGATGCGGCTACCCAGCTGTCCACCCAGCTGCTGAACGAAAACGCTAACCTGCCCGACATTCTGCTTGGCTTCACCGGCGTGAGCAACACAGCCTGGAGAATGTACGGTATGGACGGCTACCTCGTTCCTCTGTCTAACTACTTTGCAGACAAGGACGGCGTGGCAAAGGTCTGGTATGACCGTATGGCTGCGTGCGGCGCTTCCAACAGCTATGTTCAGCAGATCCTGGCGGCCTGCTCCGCGGGTGACGGCGAGATCTACGCTTTCCCCACTCTGCAGTTCGGTACTCTGGATAACCAGAACTATCAGGTTTCCATCAACAAGACCTGGCTGGAAGAGCTGAATCTGGAAATGCCCCACGATGCAGACAGCCTGTATGAAGTGCTGAAGGCCTTCAAGGCTGCTTATCCCAACTGCCACCCGCTGGTGGGCGGCAAGACCAGTGACCGCTACGGCGACGTGGTTTCCTGGCTGCTGAACATGTTCGTTTACACCGATGACAGCAAGTACTTTAGCGTCAGTGAGGATGGCAAGACCCTGAGCCTGGACACCTTCACCAGCGATGCTTACCGGGAAGGCCTGAAATACTGCGCCAAGCTGTATAGCGAAGGCCTGCTGAGTATGATGAGCCGGAGCGAGATCAGGGCTCTGGTCAATGTGGCCGATGCAGATACCCGCGTGGGCTGCTTCGTCGGACATCCCTCTCTGGTTTATGAAAGCGGCAACTCCTGCATTTACAACTACGCCGCATGCCCGATCTGGGGCTATGCGCTCGCCAACGACAATAGCCATGTTTACCAGACCTATGTCACAGAGGCTGCACTGAAGCACGATCTGGTGGACGAGTGCTGGGATCTGCTGATGACCATGTGCTCGGAGGAAAGCTCCTACCGCCAGCGTTATGGTGTTTTGGGCAAGGACTGGGATTGGGCTGACGAGGGCACCAAGTCCATCACCGGACAGGACGCCGTGATCAATGTCATCAATGAAAATGCGTTTACTTCTGTGAACAACGACTGCCTGCATGCGGTTTATGCCACCATTTTGAACAACTGCGAAAACGAAGGCACTCAGATGCGTGATGATCTGTCCGAGTGGGATCGCTACAAGTATGGTTTGCAGGCTGACCAGTGGAAGAGCTTCTACGAAGCGGCAGAGAAGAACCCTCAGTATAAGTACCCCATCATCACTCTGACGGACGATGAGCGTGATGAGCTTGCTGATATTACCCAGAACTGCAAGACCTGCATTGATCAGTATCAGCTGGGCTTTATCAACGGTACATACGATCCTAACAGCGACGCTGACTGGGAGGCTTTCCAGAAGGATCTGAAGAAGTGTGGTATTGATACCTGGGTATCCAGATATAACGAGATCTACACCGACCGTTATTACAATATGGTAGTCGGTGGCTAACAGAGGCAAAATAAAACAACCGGGATCACATCCGGTGTTTTCGGAATTTTTTACCTGAAGGAAGACTGTTTATGCAGAAAACACAAATTGTCCCGGCATTAACACTGCACAAAACCCCTTGGCAGCGTTTTGTAATCCGCTTTATGAAAAACTGGCAGCTACATCTGATGATGCTGTTGCCTCTGGCTTATCTGCTGCTGTTCCATTACGGCCCACTGTATGGCCTGCAGATCGCTTTCCGGGATTACCGCCCCAGAAAGGGTATTTGGGGCAGTGATTGGGTGGGTCTGAAATGGATTAAGAAGTTCTTCAGCGCCCTGAACTGGAAGCTCTATGTGAAGAACACTTTGACCATCTCCCTGTATTCCATTGCGGTGGGCTTCCCCATTCCCATCATTCTGGCATTGATGCTCCATGTTAACGAACACAAAGGCCTGAAGACCCTGACCCAGAATGTATCCTTCATTCCGCACTTCATTTCCGTGGTCGTTCTGGTGGGTATTATCAACCAGATATTCAGCCCTTACAGCGGCGTATATGGTACCATCTGTGACCTGCTGGGTCTGGTTAAAACGGATCTGCGTGTGGATCCGGACGCCTTCTACCACATGTATGTGTGGTCCGGTGTCTGGCAGGGAATGGGCTGGAGTGCCATTGTATATGTGGCATCACTAAGCTCGGTTTCCACCGATCTGCACGAGGCAGCCATGCTGGACGGCGCCAGCCGCTGGAAGCGCGTGCTGCACGTGGATATCCCGGCCATCCTGCCCATGATTTGCATGATGCTGATCCTGCGTTTTGGCCATGTGATGAGCGTTGGCTATGAAAAGGTGTATCTGATGCAGAAAACCGAGAACCTGATCAGGTCGGAGACCATTTCTACTTACATTTACAAGAACGGTGTTGCACAGGGCCAGCTTTCCTATGGCACCGCAGTCGGCTTGCTGAACAGTGCGATCAATACAATCATGCTCGTTGTGGTGAACAAGATCACGGACAAGCTGTCCGACGGCGAAAACAGCCTGTTCTAAGGAGGGCTATGTGTGGTTATAAAGCATAAGAATAAGAACAAGATCCGCCCGAGTGCCAGCGACCGGGTACTCTCTGCGATCACCACCGCGTTCCTGCTGTTTGTGCTGATCGTTATTGCTTATCCCCTGATCGTTGTGGTTTCCAGCTCTGTGTCATCTTCCAATGCGCTGAACACCGGCAAGGTGTGGCTGCTGCCTGTGGACTTCACCCTGGCCGGCTACAAGTTCGTAATGCAGTATAAGCAGGTTTGGATCGGCTTCCGCAACTCCATTTTCTACACCGTTACCGGCGTGTCCGTTACCATGATCCTGCAGATCCTGATGGCATATCCTCTGTCAAGACCCGATTATCAGGGCAAGAGCGTGGTGCTGAAGCTGATGCTGTGCGCCATGATGTTCAGCGCCGGTCTGATCCCCAACTACATTCTGAAGATGCAGCTGGGCATGGTGGGCAATGTTTCCGCTATCATCTTCGCCAGCTCCATCAGTATGAACAATGTATTCATGCTGCGTAACGCTTTTAAGCACTCCATTCCCGGCGAGCTGTTCGATGCAGCCACTGTGGATGGTGCAAATGACTTTACCTGTCTGGTGAAAATCGCCATTCCTCTGGCCAAGGCCACCATCTCTGTGCTGGTGCTTTACTCCGCCGTTGGCTGCTGGAACGACTATTTCAACGCCATGATCTACCTGCCGGACAATCGCGATCTGTGGCCCTTGCAGCTGGTGCTGCGTAACGTGCTGACCTCCTCCAGCAACATCAGCAGCGAGGGCCTGAGCTCCTCTGCACTGCAGGCTATGCAGAACAGCGGCATGGAGCAGATCCGTTATTGCCTGATCATTATTGCCACCGTGCCGGTTCTGGCTATGTATATGGTGGTTCAGAAGTACTTCGAAAAGGGCGTTTTGGTCGGCTCTGTGAAGGGTTGATCCTTCTATAGGAGATACATCATGAAAAAAATTTCTGCGTTGCTTTTGGTGCTGGTCATGCTGCTTAGCATGACCGCATGCACCAAAGATCCCACATCTGGTGGTACAAATGGTTCGGAGCCGATCAGTTCCGGCACCAACATTGATCCGAGCGTGATCAAAGGACAGTTCTGCGTGGGCTTTGGAAGAGCGGATATTACTCCCTCTTATTCCGTGCCTCTGGCCGGGTATGGCAATACCTCCAACCGGATGTCCGACAGCTTCTACGATCTGCTCTACACTACCTGCACGGCCTTTACGGATGAAGAAGGCGAGACGGTTCTGCTGTTTCATAATGACCTGATCAGAACAAATCCCAATGTCGTGACGATTTGCCGCCCTGTCATTTCCGGTGCAACCGGTGTGCCGGAGGATCACATCATGATCAGCGCCACCCATAACCACTCTTCGCCGGATACCAATTCCAGCGAGGCCTCTATCAATCGGTGGCTGCAGGATCTTGCAAAAGCAATGAAGGATGCGGCGGTTGCCGCAATGGCTGATCGAAAGCCTGCCCAAATGTACATTGCCTCCACGCAGGTGGAAGGTGTGGGCTTCACCCGTCACTACATCATGGATGACGGCAGCTACTGTGGTGCCAACTTCGAAGGCACAGGCACAAAGGTGGTCGACTATGCCAACGAGGCGGACAGAACCCTGCAGCTGGTGAAGTTTGTCCGGGAGGGCGGCAAGGACATCGTGCTTGCCAACTACCAGACCCACCCCCATGCAGCCGGTGGCTCCACCAGGACCTATATGACCTCTGATGTGGTCGGTGCATTTCGGGATACGATAGAACAGGAAACAGATTGCCTGTTTACCTATTTCACCGGTGCTTCCGGTAATATCAACTCCACCAGCCGCTTTGCCGAGGACATGGTCAATGGTTCTGATTATATCAGCTTGGGTCAGACTTTGGCTAGGGCAGCCATGGAGGCCGCTGCGGCCTATACCCGGGTTGAAACCGGCAATGTGGCCATTACCGGCACTTCTCTGGAGCTGAACATCAACCATCAGGAAGATGACAAAATCGAAGGCGCAAGGATCATTGCGGCCCTCTGGAGCAAGACCAATAATGTCAGCCAGTGTGTGAAGGAAGCCGCCCAGTACGGCATCAAGTCTCCTTACCATGCCAATGCCATTGTCAGCAAGTATTCCATGGCAAAGAGCGAGGTAATGAACGAGATCAATGCTTTCACCATCGGTGATGTGGCATTCATTACTGCACCTTACGAAATGTTCCATCAGTCCGGCTCCTATATTCGGGAGAATTCTCCTTATAAGATGACCTTCATCGTCACCTGCGCCAACGGTCACAACAGCTACATTCCTACGGCAGATACCTATGAGTATTATGCCTACGAGTGCTGTGTGTGCAGATATGAGTGCGGCGCGGCAGAGCTGCTGGCCGACACCTATGTGCAGCTGCTGAATTCTCTACACGGGTAAGTTCAGAGCCTGAAGGAGAAAAGGAATATGAGCAAGTTGCTTGTGGGCGTTGGCCGTGCCAACATCACCCCGGATTATTCCGTGCCTCTGGCCGGATATGGCAATACCCGATTCCGTATGTCTGAGGAGGCATACGATCCGCAGTATTCCACCTGTATCGCCTTTACCGATGAAAAGGGCGAAACGGTGCTGCTGTTTCACAACGATTTAACTCGCACCGATTACAAGGTGATGGAGTTGCGCCCCGCCATAGCGGAGGCCACCGATATCCCTGAAGACCACATCATCATCAGCGCCACCCATAATCATTCCGCACCTGACACCCTGTCTCCGCTGGATATCATGAAGCGGTACCTGAAGGATCTGGAGCATTGGATGACGGAGGCGGCCCTGAAGGCATTGGCAGACCGTAAGCCTGCCAAAGAGCTGCTTGCTACATCCACCCAGGTGGTGGGTGTGAATTTCACACGCCACTATGTTATGGACGATGGCAGCATCTGCGGCGACAACCTGAAGGGATCCGGCACGAAGATGGTCGGCCATGTTAATGAGCCGGATCACACCCTGTCACTGGTGAAGATCACCCGGGAAGGTGGCAAGGATGTGATCCTGGCCAACTTCCAGGCCCACCCGCACAGCGGCGGCGGAGCCAAAAAGTATTACATCACCTCCGACATGGTTGGCGCCATGCGGGAAGTGATGGAAAAAGAAGCAGATTGTAAGTTTCTTTACTTTACCGGCGGCTCAGGCAATGTCAATTCCGGTAGCCGCATCAAGGCAGAGAACGTGGTCACCACCTACGTCGAGCGTGGCCAGTATCTGGCGCGGGCAGCGCTGCGTGCAGCGGCAGATTACAAAAAGGTGGATATGGATAATATCCGCATTACGGTCACGGAATTTGAAGAAGAGATCAATCACACCGAAGATCACAAGATCGAGGATGCCCGGCGGATCGCCAGGCTGTGGGCCACAACAAATGACCGCGTACTGTGTGAAGAGGAGGGCATGAAGGTAGGCATTTATTCGCCGTACCATGCTAATGCCATTTGCGCCAAGTTCACAGAGCCGCAGTCATGGACGCTGCACAACGTCTGTGTATTCTCCATCGGCGGCCTTGCATTTGCAGTGGTGCCGTATGAGATGTTCCATCAGATGGGCAGATTTATTCGCGAGAATTCGCCGTTCCAGGCAACGTTCATCGTTACCTGTGCAAACGGCAACTATGTCTATCATCCCACAAAGGATGCCTATGAGTTCCACGCCTACGAATCCTGCCTGACCCGGGCCAAGCCCGGTGAGGCAGAAAAACAGGCGCAGGCTTATGTGCAGCTTTTATGCGAGCTTAAGCAGTGATCTCTTCCTCGTTTTCTGCATCTTCTTCAAGGCTGTTGTAGAAATTCTCTTCCAGCGTCTTGAAAGGCTTTTTCATGACACTGAGACTCAGCAGGGAAGCGATGCTGTAATAGCAGATCGCCAGCAGGATCAGATTATTTATAAAGATGTTAAAGGCCAGCGCACACAGCACCACCGGGAACCAGATCAGCACTGCTACGGCAATGCTGCGAAGGGGATGGGCGAAGAGCACAAACAGTGTGTTTCTAACCAGCAGCCAGGGCGTGCAGCCAAATCTGGAGTGGAAGATCACCATTACGGACTGATAAACGATCAGCACGGCCAGGGCCACAGCACAGACCCATACAGGTGCGTAAGCGCCGGCGGTCTTTAGAATCAGAAGCACATACAGCAGGTAGATCAGCATGCCGACAATGGCCAGCGTAATCGTCCAGAGCAGGGTGATGGTACCAAAGCCACTGCGGAAGCCCTGGAAGAACTTTCGGATGCAAGAGGTGTCATCGTCGGGATTGTTTATAGCGCTGATGCCGCTGTAAAGGCCAGCTTGGGCAGCACCAATGGTAATGATGGGAATGCAGCAGATCACGAACAGAATGTTCAAAATGATATAATCTGCAACATTCATTACTGTTTGTGTCAGCTTGGAATCGTAAGAGAATATGCTTTTCATGATTGGCTCCTTTTGTATAGCTATAAAGTTATTATAGTATACATTAGATAGAAATGCAAGCAACCAAACGTAAATATTTGGAAGGAGAAAAGATTATGAGCAATCGTAAACACAGAACACTGGTATTGGTAACCACCGCTTTGCTGGCTGTTGCCCTGATAATGGCTGGCTGCCAGAAGACCCCTGGAGAAACGGATGAACCCAGCACAGCTGCGCCGGCACCTTCTACAACTACACCGGCCCCCACAACCACTGCTCCCGAACCCACTGAGCCTGCAGGCCGGACTTTGTACTGCGACCACTGCGAGAAGGAAATCCTGTGGACGGAATGGGACAAGGCATTTACTCTGCCTACCTCCGAAGAAGGGCACTATTATTTGACCACCGATGTTAAGATCAGCGAGCAGATGAACATCGAGACCAACGGCACCTTCGTCCTGGATCTGAATGGATACACCGTGACCCAGACCGAAGAAGGCAAGAGAATTTATTCCATGCGGAAGGATTGCGAGGCAAACCTGAGCATTATGGACACCAGTGAAGCACAGACCGGCAAGATGGTCGTCAGCGGTGACAGCGCAAACCAGGGCCGAGTCATTTACGTGGAAGGTCCCAATCATACCCTGAACCTGTATAGCGGCACACTGGATGCCAGCGCGGCCAGCGGTTCTATCGGTCTGGGTATTTGCTGCCAGGCGGAGAATGTTACCGTTAATATGTATGGCGGCACCATTATTGGCGGCACGAATGAAGGCTCCGGCACGACTGTGCGTATCGATAAGGCTGTCTTCAATATGTATGGTGGCACCATCAAGGATGGCCAGGGTAAGAACGGCGGCAATCTCTTCGTTTCCAAGAACGGTGTCTTCAATATGTATGATGGCGTCATCGAAGGCGGCAGCGCATCTGACAAGGCCGGCAATGTCTCCGTTGGCACTGACGGTGTGATGTTTATGTTTGGCGGCACCATCAAAAATGGCACTACTGCCGGAATCGGCGGCAATGTCTATGTCAATGCAAGCTTCACCATGGAAGGCGGTACCATTGAAGCTGGTACTGCTACCAACGGCGGCAATAACGTGTATGTAGTCAAGACCTTTACCATGACCGGCGGCACGCTGGATACATCCGAGGCAAGCCTGGCGAAGGGTGAGGAAGCTACCGTCAATCTGCCGGCCTAAAGTCGGCAGTGAAGCTGTGAATCATCAATAAGTTTGATCATTCCGGCAACTTCATAGAGAAAAATTAATAACAGCGATCAGATCGGCGATTGCGACACCATGAGCCTTACCCGGTCGGGTGCGTGATCGCCGATCATTCTACCAAACAGCGGAAATTGTAAATGTTGGGAACAACTCCTTGCAATTTGCGCTGTTGCGGGTTGTTTTCAGCGCAGACGCAAGCGGCTAAAATCAGAGATTTGAGAGGAGATTTGCGGTTATGAACAATCGTAAACTGAGGAAATGGTTGATGATCGGCCTGTCGATCATGCTGGTGTTTTCTCTCATGATGGCGGGGTGTCACAACTCTCCGGCAAGCTCCGGCTCTAGTGAACCTTCAACTTCTGCTCCATCGGTGGAGTCACCGGATGAAGAAGTGATCCTCTATTACAACCTGGACGGCGCACAATATGCCGGCAAGGGAACCGATGGCCAGACCAGCCGTCCCAAGGATGCCGATAGCGGATACTATCTTGTCCGGTTCGCAGCCAAGGGCCGAGTTTCTCAAAGACGTGTGCTGGACAGACGGACGGCCACCAAAGTAGATAACCAGCTGATCATGGCACTGGTATTCAATGAGGAAGGCATTGTCAGCGGTATTCAGACTGTGGACGAATGTACTGGCGGATACTACATGACCGGCAAAACAATGCATGTTTCTGCAGTGGACGGCAATACCCTTATTCTGTATGGCAACAGTGATATGAAGGGTACCAGCTATCAGCTGGAGCTGAACGATAAGACCGAGATCTATGATGTCAGCGATGCGGCCAAGGCAGATAATACCCAGGGCGGTGCCGTTGAAACGATCGTGGAAAAATCCCAGATCGTTGCGGTTTTGAGCAAAGATGGATCCGTGGGCTGGGTCTATGTGACCAAGCGCCCCAAGACGGTACAGGCCGCCGATACGATCAAGTATTGTGAGCATTGCGGCAAGGAAACCGGTTGGATCCAGTGGGAGAGCAGCAGTACACTGCCTGCCACTTCCGGCCATTACTACCTGAGCGAGGATGTCAAGCTGTTCGAACAGACCAAGGTGGCCACAGACGAGCAGATTGTTCTCGACCTGAATGGTTACACTGTTACAGGCGCTACAGGAAAGCGGATCTATGCACTGTGGAAAGACTGCAGTGTGAATCTGAGCATTCTGGATACCAGTGCAGAAAAAACCGGCCGGCTGATCGTCAGCGGAAACTCTGATAATCAGGGCATGGGCGTGTGGATGAGCTCCGGCGAACACACACTGAACATTTATGGCGGCACCCTGGATGCCAGCGGCGCTGGCGGCACCATCGGCCTTGCTGTTTACGCTGATGCGAAATCTACCCTCAATATGTATGGCGGTAAGATCATCGGCGGCGGCACCGGCGACAAAAATGGCGCAGCCATCTACCTGAAGAATGCTACCTTCAATATGAAGGGCGGCATCATCGAAGGCGGCAAGGGCAAGAGCGGCGGCAGTGTCTATGCTGGCGAAGGCACCACCTTTAATATGGAAGGCGGCACCATCACTGGCGGCGAAGCCACCAATGGCGGTAATGTTTATGTAAGTCAAAATGCCGTTTTCAAAATGACCGGCGGTACCATCGAAGGTGGCAGTGCCATCTCTGCTGATGGCAAGACCAATGGCAACGGCGGCAATGTGTATGTGGACAAGGGCACCATGGAGATGACCGGCGGTACC
>CAZMBL010000056.1:0-11260 GCA_964564605.1 uncultured Oscillospiraceae bacterium | reverse complement strand
ATGCAGGTGGAAGTGGACGGCTCCCGTGTGGACTGCTTCGAGCTGGTTCAGACCAGAGAAGCCTCCGAGGTGGAGGATCACAAAATCGTGGTGGATGGCCCCGAGCTGGACGAGATCCCCGTCGGCACCAAGATTTCCCTGTCCTACACCGTGGAAGTTGCCGGCAAGGCCATGCAGCCCGATTTTGAGTCCGTTATGGAGCGTAAGATCCATGCATGGATCAACTGCATCGAGGGTGTCATGCACACCGGCCAGCGTGATATGATCCGTGTGCGTATCAGCAAGGCGGACTTTGAAGCCGGCTTCCGCTTCCATCATCTGGGCGAAGTGCTCTATGCCAAGGTCAAGAGCGAATTTGAGGCCGTGGTGGACAAGTGCCAGGTCACCATCGTGGTCGATGCCGAGAAGAACAAGCTCCTGCGTGAGCAGGCCAACGAGGTCTTCGACAAGCGTGATGCCCGTCTGGCCTCCATGACCGATGAGTCTGTGGATACCTTCTACACCTGCATCATGTGTCAGGCGTTCTCTCCCAGCCATGTGTGTATCGTCACACCGGAGCGTCTGGGCCTTTGCGGCGCGGTCAGCTGGCTCGATGCCAAGGCCACGCAGGAACTGGATCCCGCCGGCCCCTGCCAGCCCATCGTCAAGGAAGGCTGCCGGGACGAGCGTCTGGGTCGCTACGATTCCATGGATGCTGCCGTCAACAAGTATTCTCAGGGCGCGGTGGAGCAGATCACCCTCTACTCCCTGTTCCAGGATCCCATGACCAGCTGCGGCTGCTTCGAATGCATCTGCGGCGTGGAGCCCTGCTCCATGGGCGTGGTCATTACCTGCCGTGAGCATGCCGGCATGACTCCGCTGGGCATGAGCTTCTCCGAGATGGCCTCCATGACCGGCGGCGGCGTGCAGACCCCCGGCTTCATGGGCCACGGCAAGCACTTCATCGCTTCCCACAAGTTCATCGCGGCCGAGGGCGGCCCGGGCAGAATTGTCTGGATGCCCAAGCTGTTGAAGGATCAGATGCGGGAGCGTCTGGATGCCACCGCACTGGATATGTA
This sequence comes from uncultured Oscillospiraceae bacterium, assembly GCA_964564605.1. Lineage (GTDB taxonomy): Bacteria > Bacillota > Clostridia > Oscillospirales > Oscillospiraceae > Faecousia. The sequence goes on along the minus strand of CAZMBL010000056.1, from coordinate 10,202 downwards.
CGGTGTGGAGAACTTCACCGATATGATCGCGGACGAGACCATCTGCACCGAAGATCCGGAGCAGCTGCTGGCCTATCTGTCCGAAGTCGGCCACCCCGTGCTGAGCATGGAACCGTTCGACATGTAAAATTCCTACATCCCTAAAAAGGGCCCGTGCCACCCCGGCACGGGCCCTGTCAACTGTAAAGGTTATATGCCTCACATCGTAGGAGACGGCTTTTTTGATATTTCTTTTGGAGAACAAAGAAGGGTTGGAGGGGAGAAAATAAAAAAGCAACGATCTTCGCAGAAAGATCGTTGCTTTAATTGGTGGGCGAGGCGGGACTTGAACCCGCACGTCCGCAGTGAACACTAGAACCTGAATCTAGCGAGTCTACCAATTCCACCACTCGCCCATATTTTGTTTCGCACCTCAGCGCTTGAATATATTAGCACGATGTACCGGATTTGTCAACACCTTTTTTTGCTTTTTACAATTTTTTTGCGCCGGGTTTTTCTCTTTCCTTTTTCCGTGTTTCATGCTACAATATAAAAAACGCAACAGGAGGGGCTGACATGTCCTTTTTGCCTATTACCCGGCAGGAAATGCTGGATCGTGGCTGGGAAAGCTGCGATTTCGTCTATATCATCGGTGACGCGTATGTGGACCATCCGTCCTTTGGCCATGCCATTATCAGCCGTGTGCTGGAAAGCCATGGCTACAGCGTGGGCATTATTTCCCAGCCGGATTGGAAGAACCCGGCTTCCATCGATGTTTTCGGCCGCCCCCGGCTGGGCTTTCTGGTGTCCGGCGGTAATATGGACTCCATGGTCAACCACTATTCCGTCAGCAAGCGCCGCCGCAAAGCCGATGCCTTCACCCCCGGCGGTGTCATGGGCAAGCGCCCGGATTACGCCACGGTGGTTTACTGCAATCTCATCCGCCGCACTTACCGGGATGTGCCCATTCTCATCGGCGGCATCGAGGCCAGTCTGCGGCGGCTGGCCCACTACGATTACTGGAGCGACAGCATGAAGCGCTCTATCCTGCTGGACAGCCAGGCGGATATTCTGATGTATGGCATGGGTGAAAAATCCGTGGTGGAGCTGGCTGATGCGCTCAATTCCGGCCTGTCCGTGGGGGATATTACTTATGTGGACGGCACGGTTTTCAAAACGGAGGAGCCGGACAGGAGCTTCCCCACCATTGTGCTGCCGTCCTATGAGCAGCTGAAAAAGGATCGGCGGCACTATGCCGAGTCTTTCCGGACACAGTATGGCAACTGTGACCCCTTCACGGCAAAACGGCTGGCGGAGCCATATGGAGACTGCTTCGTGGTGCAAAATCCGCCCCAGAAGCCTCTGACGGTGGAAGAAATGGATGCCATTTACGCCCTGCCCTATGAGCGGGACTGCCATCCCAGCTATAAGAAGGCGGGGGGCGTACCGGCCATTGAAGAGGTCAAGTTCAGTCTGGTCAGTAACCGGGGGTGCTTCGGTGCCTGCTCCTTCTGCGCGCTTACCTTCCATCAGGGCCGCATTGTCCAGACCAGAAGCCATGCATCCATTCTAGCGGAAGCGCAGATCATGGTCAAAGACCCGGATTTCAAGGGGTATATCCACGATGTGGGTGGTCCGACCGCCAATTTCCGCCACCCGGCCTGCGAAAAACAGCTGACAAAGGGGGCCTGCGGCGGGCGGCAGTGTCTGTATCCCACCCCCTGCAAGAATATGAACGCCGACCATTCCGACTATGTGACACTGCTGCGGAAGCTTCGCAAAATTCCGGGGGTGAAGAAGGTGTTCGTCCGCAGCGGCATTCGCTTTGACTATCTGCTGGCGGACAGGAAGGATTCCTTCTTCCGGGAGCTGGTGCAGTATCACATTTCCGGGCAGCTGAAGGTGGCACCGGAGCATGTATCCGATGCGGTGCTGGCCCGGATGGGAAAGCCGCGCAACGAGGTCTATAACCGGTTTGTGGAAAAGTATTACGCGCTGAACCGGCAGTATGGGAAAAATCAGTTCCTCGTGCCCTATCTCATGTCCAGCCATCCCGGCTCTACCATGAAGGAGGCGGTGGAGCTGGCAGAATACATCCGGGAAATGGGCTACAATCCGGAGCAGGTGCAGGATTTTTATCCCACGCCATCCACCCTTTCCACCGTCATGTATTGCACGGGGCTTGACCCGCGCACCATGGACAGGGTGTATGTGCCCACCGATCCCCATGAAAAAGCTATGCAGCGGGCGCTGATCCAGTACCGTGATCCGAAAAACTACTATCTGGTGCGGGAGGCGCTGCTGGCCGCCCATCGGGAGGATCTGATCGGCTCCGGCCCCAAATGCCTGATCCGGGCGGTGCCGCCCAGACTCGGCAAACCCACCGCCCCGCCGCCCAAAGCGCCCCGGAAGGGAAGAAGCCGCCCCACGGCTTCTCCCACAGGCCGGAAAAGCGCCGCAAATTCCAACGGCCGTAAAAACCCGGCTATACCCGCCCCGTCCCAAAAGAAAAAACGCCGCTGAGCTTCGATAAACGCCGCCCCCTACGGTATGACATCGAACACTGTGCGGGCGGGCCGATGTGCCGCAATCGGCCCCTACAGAAACTCAAAAGACTTAGCATGTCATTGCGAACCGGTGCGCAATCGTGAAAAAAGAAGTGTCATTGCGAACCGGTGCGCACACAGGTGCGGCATTAACGCTTTAACTTTTTGATATTTACGCAGTGCGATTATCCCATATCCATCGTGAACTGGTCGAACAGGTTGCCCTGATTCTGAATTTCTGCGATCATTTCATCGTCCAGCATTTTGATGAGGGTCTGGGGCGGAACGCTGGCGTAGGCGTACAGCGGGTACTCCTCGTCCTGGCTGATGACTACACCATAGGTTTCTGCAATTCTGGCCCATTCATCCTTGCAATCCTGCGGGGCAGGTTTCACGGGGAACTCCAGCGTGATCAGCACCGGCAGCCGCTTGTCCGTGCAGTTTGCAAGGGCATCCTTGGTGATCTCACAATACTCCGAATTCCAGCCTTTCCACAGCGCGATCACATATTCGTCCGGCTATTTCAGTGATGCAAGCTGCTCCTGTGTAACATAGATTTGCTGGTTCCGCTCATATGTTTCCTGAACGCCCAGAGGAACGATCACATCCTTATAAATCTCAGCTGCGGAAGCACCGGTCATCTCCGTCAGCATGATTTCGTAGACCTGCTCCGCATCGGTGCCGTGCTTCAACAAGCTATACATACGCGCTTATATATACACGGCCCGGATGCCCGGCAAGCTCACTATCCCGATCATAGGCATCCGCATACTGATCCCACGGCAGGATATGGTACAATTCCTCCCGTGCCGGGGGCGTAAAAGGCGGCAGGGCCGGTGCCGTGGCAGGAGGTGTGGTAGGTGCCGGTGTAGGCACGGTGGCGTTCGTATTGTTCATTTCGGGTGGCGCCGGTCGTCAAATCGGGATTTGCCTGATAGCAGCCGCTCTGGGCGCAAAGCGCAATTAAAAGAAGTGTCAGAAGAACGCCGCCTTTACGGATTATGAGGTTTTTTGCTCAGTGACAAATTAAACAATTGGGAGCCAGCCAATTCCAAGCTGGCACGCGGCAGGCCCACGAAATCCGTCTGGCGCTGAGATCCATTGCGGATACTACAGTCAGAACATTGGAAACACCTCTTCCTTTGAAAGTCAGGAAAACATGCAACGTGCGTTAATTAAAACCGTTAGGATATCGTATGGAAAGGCAGGATTTTTGTGAAATAGTCATATTTGCCATGTTGGGACCGACCAATTGGTTATCACCATTTCACCTAATTCCGTTATAGCAAAACACGAATGATTTTTTAAATGGGTTTTAGCATTTTTTGGGGGTTTCAATTATTACTGACATATCGGCTGGAAAATTTACGCGAATGCCGGGCCGGAAGAGGTGCTTCCCGAAGGGGAAGCGTCACCGAAGGTGACAATGGGTGCGGCAGAGACTGTTGCAAAGGGGCGTCGCGAATGCTGCCCTCTACGGTAAGAACCGGGTGACGAAGCATTGTCCCCTTCGGTGACGCAGGTGATCCGGTACAGAAAAACAACAGATGCGCGGGCTGCCGTTTTGGAGTGGCCTGCGCATCTGTTTTGGTTTATTTGACTTTTCAGAGCTGCAACTCTATGCCGCCTTCCGGGCGGATGGACAGGACGTGGCAGGCACCCGGCCCGAGCACCGCGTCCACACCGGTGCGGAAGTCTTCCAGCATGGCCAGGGGCACAAAGGCCTGCACCGTGCCGGCAAAGCCGCCGCCATGTACCCGGCAGGCACCCTGTCCGTGCAGCAGATGCTCGCACAGCGCCAGCGTCAGGGCCATGTCCTGATGGAGTATACTGCCGGAGGGGATCACATTTTGCAGATACATCCAGGAGGAGCGGCCGCTTTCCCGCACCAGACGCAAAAACGCGGCGAAATCTCCCTGTTCCAGTGCTGCCACCTGCTCCGGCACCCGGGCGGTATCGGCATAGAAATGGATGGCCCGCAGCACGGCCCGGTCGCCGCATTGGCTGCGCAGCCGGGGCAGGGAAGCGAAGAACTCCGCTTCCGGAATCTGGGAGAGTACCTCCCGGCCAAATTGGGCGCAGATCTGCCGCAGTTCACCGGGAATGGCGGCGTATTCGCCGGTCAGATCGGCGTGATCCGCACCGCAGTCGATGATGCAAAGCCCATGGCCGCAGGCGGCAAAATCAAAGTGGACAGGCCGGATCACCGGCGCGTCGGGATTGTAAAAATCAATGGTCACCAGATTGCCCACGGCGCTGGCCATCTGATCCATCAGGCCACAGGGCTTTCCGAAATAGACATTTTCCGCATACTGGCCGATTTTGGCGATCTCCGGCGGGGTTATCTGACCGCCGAAGAACATGCAGTTGATCATGGTTCCCAGCAGCACCTCAAAGGCGGCGGAGGAACTCAGCCCGGAGCCGGGCAGCACGGTGGAGCGGCAGCAGGCATCAAAGCCCCGCACCCGGCATCCAAGCTGGGTGAACCGGGCGGCCACGCCACGGATCAGGGCGGCGGTGGTGTTCTGCTCCTGCGGCACGGGCTCCAGCCGGTTCAGATTGACCCGGCACAGGGGATAACCGGCAGACAGGATCCGAATTTCATCCGTTCCGTTTTCCCGGACGGCCGCCACCGTGTCCAGATTGACCGCTGCCGCCAGCACGCGGCCACGCTGATGGTCGGTGTGGTTGCCGCCGATCTCCGTGCGGCCGGGGGCGGAAAAGAAGCGGTTCGGCAGCGTGCCGAAGGCGGCAGAAAAATCGGCATCGAGTGTCTGCCGGAGAGTAGGATCGATTTGCATAGGGGCCTCCTTATGTTGTCCCGGCAGCATCGGAACGGATGCTGTCCATGGTTTTTCCGATGGAATAGAAGAAAAGATTGTCCCGGGCCGGATTGAGTTCGGACAGCAGGCCGCGTCTGGCATACACGGCGTAGCTGCGGAACAGCACGGGCACCAGACGGCCGTCCTCCATCACCTTTTGATGGAGGGTGTAATAGTTACCCTCGTTGGCCAGCGCGTCCCAGCACAGGGTCAGCAGGGACGCATCGTCCATGCCGCCGTAGCTCAGGGCACCCTTCGAGGAAAAGAAGGCGGAAAGATCCATATTGGGTGAGAGCTTGGTCTGCCCCAGGTACAGATCGTACTCGCCCTTTTTCAGCGCCGAGCGGTAGCTGCTGCCGCCCAGCTCCGACAGTTTCACGTTCAGACCCTCCAGCCGCAGCTGGGCGGCGATGGCCCGGGCTGCACGCACCCGCATGGTATCATCGCTGTTGACCAGCAGGGTGATGCTCCAGTCGGTCATACCGGCGCTTTCCACCGCGCTGCGCAGGGTGCCTTCGGTATAGCCGTAGTGCCCGGCCAGCAGGGTGCTGTAATACGGAGATTTGGGGGAAGCCGGCAGCACCGCCGCACGGGCGAAGCCGCCGTAATACTGCTCCGTCAGAGCGTCCCGGTCGATGGCGTGGGTCAAGGCGGCCCGGACGGCAGTGTTGGAGAAGACGATGCTCTCCGAATTGCAGCCGAGATAGACGAAAATTCCGTTTTCACAGTCCCACAGCTCAAAATCACAGCGGTAATCAGCATAGGTATCGGAACCGGGGTCGGCGCAGACCAGTGTGACATCCTCAAACTGGAACTGATCCCGGATCTGAGAGGGGGAAGCCGCCTGCCGCAGGGTGATATTGGAGGCGGTGATGGACAGATTTGCCCGGCACCACCAGTTTTCCCGGCGGCACAGCCGCAGTCCGGAAAAGCCGGTGGCGTAATAGTATGGCCCCGTCCCCAGCGGCTGCGCTTCCTCCACCTGATCGGCCCGGACGATGGGCACATCCAGCAAAATCGGCAGATTTTCATAGGGCGTCGTGGTGGTAATGACCACGCCGCCGTCATCCGCAGCCAGAATGCTCTTGACCTGCCGGAACCGGCCGGAATAGACCGTCCCGGCCTTGGCCGCCAGCAGACTGCGCACCACATCCTCCGCCGTCAGTGTCGTTCCGTCCGAGAAGGTGGCTTTTTCCAGATAGAAGGTATGCACGGTCATATCCTTGTTGACCGAGTAGCCGCTGCACAGCACCGGTGTGGTCTGATAATCCGCGTCTACGCTGAACAGTCCCTGATACACCAGCGGGAACAGGGTACGGTTGGTAAAATCCGTGGCCGAATAGGGATTCAAGGATTTGTCCGGATAGTAGACCATGACCATCTCCTGCTCTCGCTCCGGATCGGTCTGGATGGGGAGAGCCGTGGTCGGCTGATACAGCGCATCCCCCGTTGGGACATAAGCGCCGCCCGGGCCGGTGCATCCGGCCAGCAGCGCGCAGCACAGCGCAATGAGCGCCAGACGTTTCACCACAATTTTCCCTCGCTTCACTGCGTCTGTTTATCCTTCTGCATACAGCACTTTTTGTATTTTTTGCCGCTGCCGCAGGGGCACGGATCGTTGGGGCCGACCTTTTTCTCCTTGCGGACGGGCTGCTTTTTGACCTGCGAATTGACGGCCGCGCCGGTGCCGGTCTCCTTGGCGACCCGCTGCCGCCGAACCTCCTGCGTCGGGCGCAGCTGCACCAGGAACATCCGGCGCACCGTTTCCTCCCGAATGGCGCGGATCATGGCCTGGAACATTTCGTAGCCCTCTTCCTTGTAGGCCACCACCGGGTCGTGCTGGCCGTAGGCCCGCAGACCGATGCCCTGCTTCAGATCGTCCATGGCATCGATGTTGTCCATCCAGTATTCGTCCACGACCCGCAGCATGACGACCCGCTCCAGCTCCCGCATGGTAGCGGCACCGTAGAACTGCTCTTTTTGCTCATAGGTATGGCAGGCCAGCTCATACGCCTGCCGGGTCAGCTCCTCTGCGCTGCCGCCGGTCAGATGCACCTCCGGCCCGAAAAACACGCCGCCGAGCTGCTTTTCCAGACGGGCCAGCGCCTCCGGCTCGCCTTCGCCGCCGAATTCCGCCAGCGTGTCGGATACGGTGGAGGCCAGCAGGGCATGGAGCATGGACAGAATATTCTCCCGCAGGTCTTCGCCGGATAGCACCTTCTGCCGCTGGGCATAGATGACCTCACGCTGGGTGTTCATCACGTTATCGTATTCCAGCACGTTTTTGCGCACCCGGAAGTTGCGGGATTCCACATTTTTCTGGGCATTTTCCACCGCGCCGGAAAGAATTTTGGCATCGATGGGGGTGTCCTCGTCCAGACCCAGCGAATCCATCATGCCCATAATGCGATCGGAGGAGAACAGACGCATCAGATCATCCTGCAGGCTCAGATAGAACCGGCTTTCGCCCGGGTCTCCCTGACGGCCGGAGCGGCCACGCAGCTGATTGTCGATCCGGCGGGACTCGTGGCGCTCGGTACCGATGATGAACAGGCCGCCGGCCTGCCGCACCTTCTGCGCCTCGTCCCGGATGGAGTCCCGGTATTTTTGCAGCAGCCGGGTATACTGCTCCCGCACGGCCAGCACCTGCGGATCCGAGGTCTCGGCAAAGGAGTCGGCCTCCGCCAGCAGCTCCGGTGCCAGATCGGATTTGGCCAGCTCCGCCTTGGCGAGGAAATCCGCGTTGCCGCCCAGCATGATATCCGTGCCACGGCCTGCCATGTTGGTGGCGATGGTGACGGCACCGAACTGACCGGCCTGCGCCACGATCTGTGCTTCCTGTTCGTGATATTTGGCGTTGAGTACATGGTGGGGGATGCCCTCCCGTTTGAGCAGCTTGCTCAGCACTTCGCTCTTTTCAATGGAAACCGTACCTACCAGCACCGGCTGGCCCTTCTCATGGCACTGCCGCACCTGCTGCACGATGGCACGGAACTTGCCGGCCTCGGTTTTGTAGACCACATCGCTGTGATCGATCCGTGCCACAGGCCGGTTTGTAGGGATTTCCACCACATCCAGATTGTAAATGGCGGCAAACTCCTCCTCTTCCGTCAGCGCCGTGCCGGTCATGCCGGAGAGCTTGCTATAGAGCCGGAAGAAGTTCTGGAAGGTGATGGTCGCCAGCGTTTTGCTTTCTCCGGCAACGGTGACACCCTCCTTGGCCTCGATGGCCTGGTGCAGACCCTCGTTATAGCGGCGGCCATACATCAGACGGCCGGTGAACTCGTCCACAATGATGATCTGGCCGTCCTTGACCACATAGTCGATATCCTTTTTCATCAGGCCCCGGGCTTTCATGGCCTGATTGATGTGGTGCGACAAGGTGGCATTCTCCGCGTCCGCCAGATTTTCCACACCGAAATATTTTTCCGCCTTGGCAATGCCACGGGCCGTCAGGGAGACGGTGCGGCTCTTTTCATCCACGAAATAGTCGCAGTCGTACTGGTCCTGCTCCTCCTTATCCTCCGTCCTGGCAAAAACCTGCCGGTGCAGGGTGGAGACGAAGTAGTCCGCCATTTCATAGAGCTTGCTGCTGTCTTCTCCTTTGCCGGAAATGATCAGCGGGGTGCGTGCCTCATCGATCAGGATGGAGTCCACCTCGTCCACAATGGCGAAATTGTGCCCGCGCTGCACCAGCTCTGCCTGATACAGGGCCATGTTGTCCCGAAGATAGTCGAAGCCCAGCTCATTGTTGGTGCAGTAGGTGATGTCCGCCGCGTAGCTTTCCCGGCGCTGTGCCGGGGTCATGCCGGGAATCACCAGACCAATGGTCAGACCCATGAAGCGGTATACCTTACCCATCCATTCGGACTGGTATTTGGCGAGATAATCGTTGACCGTCACAACATGCACGCCGAGACCGGTCAGAGCGTTGAGGTAGCAGGGTAGAATGGCCACAAGGGTTTTACCTTCGCCGGTTTTCATCTCCGCAATGCGCCCCTGATGCAGCACGATGCCGCCCAGCAGCTGCACCGGATACGGCCGCAGGCCGATGACCCGATCCGCAGCCTCCCGGATGGCGGCAAAAGCCTCCGGCAGAATGTCATCGAGAGTTTCGCCCTCGGCCAGACGCTGCCGGAACTGCTCCGTTTTGCCCCGCAGTTGCTCGTCCGTCAGCGCGCGGTACGGCTCCTCCAGCGCAAGGACCTGATCAAGCACCGGCTGAAGCTTTTTGATCTCCCGCTGGGAGCGGGTTCCGAACAGTTTCGTAATAAGTCCCATAGTATTCCCCTTCATATGGTCATAGTGTGTTCATTATAACACACCCCGCGGGAAAATAATAGATGAAATTGTAAACAATCTCGGGAAAAATCCGAAAAACGCCTCATTGCCCGCCCCCCTACAATGGCCAGGAGAAACCATCCGGAGGTTGCCGAACCAGACCCTGCCGCCATGGAAAGCACCGGTTCTTACTGGAAGCCGGTGTACAATATCCTTGAGGTGCTGGGGCAGAAGGTTATTGTTGTAAACGCACATCACATCAAGAACGTTCCCGGACGAAAAACAGATGTAAAGGACGCGGAATGGATCGCGCAGCTTTTGCAGTGCGGACTGCTCCGGGCCAGCTACATTCCGAGCCGGGATCAGCGGGAGCTGCGTGAAATCGCCAGATACCGCAAAAGTCTCGTGGAGGAACGTGCAAGAGAGCTGAACCGTCTGGAAAAGACCTTGCAGGGAGCAAATATCAAGTTGTCCTCTGTCGTATCGGACATCAACGGAAAGAGCAGCCGAGACATTCTAAAGGCAATACCGCACAGAAAAATAGTGGCAAATACCGCCAAGTGTGGTATAATAA
>CAZMBL010000055.1:0-11413 GCA_964564605.1 uncultured Oscillospiraceae bacterium | reverse complement strand
CTTGCCCTGATACATGAAGTGCTCGCCCATGGTGCAGCCGGAGTAGGGGGCGATGTACTGCATGGGAGCCAGCTCCGAAGCGGTGGCGGAGACGACGATGGTATAATCCATGGCACCGCCCAGCGTCAGGTTTTCCACAACCTGTGCCACGGTGGAACGCTTCTGGCCGATGGCAACATAGATGCAGATGCAGTTTTTGCCCTTCTGGTTCAGAATGGTATCGGTGGCGATGGTGGTCTTGCCGGTCTGGCGGTCACCGATGATCAGCTCACGCTGGCCCCGGCCGATGGGAATCATGGAGTCGATGGCTTTGATACCGGTCTGCAGGGGACGGGAGACGTGCTTACGCTCGATGATACCCGGTGCGGGCATTTCGATGGGGCGGTAAGCCTCTGCCGTGATGGGGCCCTTGCCGTCAATGGGCTGGCCCAGCGCATCCACTACGCGGCCGATCAGGCCGCTGCCCACGGGGACGGATACCACCCGGCCCGTGCGCTTGACGATGTCGCCTTCTTTAATGCCCTGATCGGTGCCGAGAATAACGGCGGAAACGGTGTCCTCTTCCAGATTCTGGGCAAGGCCATAGGAACCGTTGGGGAATTCCAGCAGCTCACCGGCCATGCAGGCATCCAGCCCGGAGACACGGGCAATGCCGTCGCCCACCAGAATGACGATACCGGTCTGGCTGACTTCCAGCCGGCTTTCGTAGTTTTTGATCTGGTTGCGAATGATTTTCGTGATTTCTTCAGGTCTTAATTCCATACTCTACCTACTTTCACAGTACGGTATTTTTCAGCAGACTGCGCATCTGATCCAGTCGATGGGAAAGGGTATCGTCGATGCTTTTGCCGTCATACTCCAGCCGCAGGCCGCCATAGCAGCCCGGGTCGATCCGGTTGACCAGCTCAATGGTCTTTCCGGTGGAAGCGCTGAGCTTTTCGGTCAGCCGCTCGCGCTGAGGCCCGGTCAGGGCAACGGCGGAAACGGCGGTCACAACAACAATGCCGTGATCCCGGTTGTATTCCTGCCGAAAAGCATCGCAGCAGTCGGAAAAATAGCGCATATAGCCCTTTTCCGTCAGAATTTTCAGGAAATTCAGCACATAGGGGTGGACCTTGCCCCGAAAGCTGTCGTCAAGAATGCGGCAGCGCTCCGCCTTGGGCAGGTTGGGCACGGACAGCAACCGGATGAAATCCGGCTCCGCGCGGAAGCTCTGCTGTAGAACCTGAAGCTCTCCCAGCAGCTGCTCGGTCAGCTGCTCCTCCTGCGCCAGCGTGTACAGTGCGTTTGCGTAAACGCTTCCGGTCTGGGTCATGACGGGTCACCCAGCCGGTCGATAAAGCTGTCCACCAGATCGGCCTGATCGGCCGCGTTCAGCTCCCGGCCCACCACCTTCTCGGCGATGAAAATGGCCAGTTCGGAGATCTCGTCCTTTGCATCGTTGAGGGCCTTTTTCTTTTCCTGCGCAATGTCGGCCACGGCACGCTCGCGCATGGCGGCAGCCTCTTCGTTTGCCTGCCGGAGGATGTCCTCCTCCCGGGCCTGTCCACGCTGGACAGCCTCTTTGACGATCCGCTCGCCGGTCTCGGTGGCGTCGGACAGCTTCTGCTGATACTCTGCCTCCAGCGCCAAAGCGGACTGCTTGGCATGGCCGGCATCGGCATAGAGATCATCGATCTCCTGCTGCCGCTGGGCGATCATCCGCATCACGGGCTTGAACAGGTATTTGGTGCCCACAAAAATAACCGTCAGGGTATTTAAGAGCGTGAACAGCGCAGTCCACAGGTTTACACCGATAAAATCTTCAAAGTAACCCACGCACTTCGCTCCTTTCGTTGGTAATCAGAGAAAAGTGTGCCTTACAGGGTGAACAGAATCAGAATGGCGGTGACCAGAGAGTAGATACCTGTGGACTCCGTGATAGCGCAGCCAAGGATCATGTTCACACGAAGGTTATCAGCCGCTTCGGGCTGACGGGCCATGCCTTCCAACGCGTGGGAAACGGCGTTGCCTTCGCCAAGAGCGGGGCCGATAGCACCAATGCCGCAGCACAGACCGGCGCCCAGCGCCTTACCAAGAATAGCCAGACCTTCACCAATAGTCATAATAAATGTCCTCCTAAAAAATGTTCAAAAAATGGATTTTGGGGATGGATTTATGTGGTCTCCGCTGCCGCGGGCCCCGGGAGAGACCCGGCAATATACACCATGGACAGCAGAGTAAACACCAATGCCTGAATGAAACCGGAGAAGAAATCGAAATACACCGACAGCACCGCCGGAATGCCATAGGTAAAAATGGGAATGCCGGAAAGAATGCCCAGCGACTCCAGCAGGCCGAAAAGCCCCACCACAGCGGTGACAATGCTGAGGATTTTGTGCATGAGCTTGCCGGTCTTGCGGGCCCAGAGGATATAAAGTAACACCCCGGCCACCACAAGCACCAGCCCCATCAGCCAGCCAACGGAGGTAACAAGGCCGATGACCACGGTGGACAGCACCGTCAGCGCGGCATAGACGATGGTAGAAATAATGCCGCCCACGGACACGTTGCTGAAATGGCGGAAGGACATGGAAAGGGGCTGGGCGACATCGGAAATAATGTTCATGGGGTTGAGGTAGTTTTTCAGAAAGCTACCGATACCGTTATATTTGATGTTGTTGAACCAGATGATGAAAGACACCATCAGCGCCCAAACGGCGGTGCAGTTCATATCCGCCGTCCAGCTGCGAAGAAAACCGGTGGTGCCGATGTAGCTGCCGCAGATGCTGCAAAGAAACAGGCAGCCCATGAAGGGAGTCCAGCTGATGTTGTGTTTACCCATGGCGGAGCAGGTCAGGTTTGTGATCATGCTCACGCCCTTTTCCACCAGCACCTGCAGCTTGCCCGGGCGCTTTTCCAGCTTCTTGCCCAGCACAATGAAGGCCACACACAAAATAACCGTCACGATAAAGGACGAAACCGTGGTCTGGGAAATGGGAATGCCGCCCAAAATGGGGATGACGAAATAGACGTAAGCGCCGGTAACATCAATGCTCATGCTTTCTTCTCACCAGACTTTCGGAAAAATTCGATCACTGTAATGACCGGGAAAACAAAAAACAGGGGAAGCACCAGTGCCAGCACGTTGCAGTGGCCGCTCCTGGCCAGCAGAAATAGCAGTACACCGATCACCAGAAGCCGCAGCCGGTAGGAGCTTTTCACCATGGACTGTCCCTGCTTGACCTGCTGCTCCGTGGCCTTGTCTGCGGCGGCGTTGGAGACGATGGCCATGAAAAAGAAATTGCCGACGGCGATCAGACAGCCCAGCAGGGCACCGAGCACCACCTTGTAATCAAAATATCCCAGCAGGGCAAACAGGGCAACCATCGCCGCTGAGCAAACCAGCTCGCCCAGGGCCAGCAGCGCGGTTTCCCGCAAAATAAATTTTCGCGTATTCATGGAACCCTCCATTGGTCAGTCGTGTTCGTTGAAGCAGACACCGGGGGACTTGTCCTCATCCGCCGGGTCGTGATTTTTCGCCATGCGCAGCATGGCCTGAATGGAGGCACGCAGCCCATCAATCGCACAGAAAACACCCAGTCCGATTCCGACCCACAGCACCCATGACCCCCAGCCGCAGCTGTCACGCAGCCAAAGGGCCAGCGCAATGAAGCACACTGGCGGCGCGGCCACGGAAATGCCAAACTGGGTCAGCCAGATCAGAAGTGACAGATGTTTCATGGCCACCTCCCGAAAGTGGAACATACCCCAAAATACAACATGGTTAGTATACTCCAAATGATGTGAAGTTTCAAGAGCTTTTTATGATTTTTTCACATTTTTGACAGAAAGAGGCTCCAAGTCCACAATTGGGACAGGGTTATGCCCCCTCCGTCTCCGACCGGAGGACACGCAGGCGGCTGCAGAAGTCGGCCCGCTCCGGCTGCCGGGCAAACAAACCATAGAGTCGGTCACACCGGTCTTCCAGCCCCTGCTGGGGATGATCCATATTTTGCCCGATGTTTTGCAGCAGCCCCGTCTTTTTCTGTGTGTTCAGCACGGCGCGGCCCCGCTGGGTAAAGCCCAGAATGCGGGCATAGGGGGCGCTTGCGGCCAGCTCCTGCCCGGTAAGGCCCAGAAAGGCACATAAAATCATCCGGTCGAGGCGGCTGCGGGTGTAACGCCGGGACTTGACGGCGGCGGCAATATCCTCCAGCGTGGCCTGACGGCGGCTTTCGTGCATCAGCTTGCGCCACAACCCCTCAGAGCCGAAGGGCAGAGCTTCAAATTCGGCATCGGTCATGGTGCGAAGCCGGGCCAGCACCGCTTTTTCTCCCTGCGACAGGGTGTGAACCGGGGCACCGGAAAGCAGGGGTACACTTTCCAGAGGTACCAGCTCCTGCCAGCACCCTCCGGCGCAGACGGTTGATCGCACAGCGGTGGCGGAGGGGTAGCGCCCTTCGGGCACGGCGGCGTGGTAGCGGCCCTCCCGGGCAATGGGCAGAATTTCCATGGGACTATTCTGGCTGAGAATGGCTTTGCAGTATTCCACGGCCAGGGTGCTGTTGGGCTGATGCAGAGGCCGGGCATCCAGTCCGATGTCTTCCAGCGCGGCGGCCCGGGCGGCAGGGAAGGAAAGCCCCTTGTCCAGCCACTGCCGCAGCGGGTCGGAAAAATCGGGGCGCAGCAGCGCCTCGGCCGTTTGCAGCAAAAGGTTTGCGTCGGCAATTTCTGCACCGAAGCTGAGCCGGGTGCAGATGGGGCTGAGAATGCGCACGCCCCCGGCGGCGAAGCCCTCTGCCGAGGACAGGGAAACCTGCACCGGCAGCTCCAGCACAAGATCGGCACCCCCCAGCAGGGCACATTGGGCCCGGCGCATTTTGTCGAACATGGCGGGGTGGCCCCGCTGGACATAATTGCCGCTCATCAGGCAAACCACGGCGCAGTCTTCTCCCAGCTGTTCCCGGACGGCCCGGATCTGCCTGCGGTGGCCAAGATGGAAGGGGTCATATTCGCAGATAATACCAACAATCTCCATAAAATGCTCCAAAATCAAAAAAATTACAAAAAGGGCTTGAGAAATTGGCGGGAATAAGGTAATATTATAGTATCATAATCCTACGAAAATGAAAACAACTTTTTAGGAGGAAATTCTCATGAACATTCTCATTATCAACGCCGGCTCTTCCAGCCTGAAGTACCAGTTGATGGATCCGGATACCGGCGTGGTGGCGGCCAAGGGCCTGTGCGAGCGCATCTATATCGATGGCCGCCTGACCCACAAGGTTGGCGACAGCAAGATCGTTCGGGACATCCCCATGCCCAGCCATTCCGAGGCCATTGCCGCTGTGCTGGAAATCCTGGTGGATCCGGAGCATGGTGTTATCCGCTCCACCAATGAGATCGATGCCGTTGGCCACCGTGTGTTGCACGGCGGTATGGAATTCTATGATTCCTGCATCATTGATGATACGGTCATCACCGCCATTGAAAAGTGCATCCCCCTCGGGCCTCTGCACAACCCCGCCAACCTGATGGGAATCCGGGCCTGCCAGGCGGTCATGCCCAACACCCCACAGGTGGCCGTGTTCGACACTGCCTTCCACATGACCATGCCCCCCAAGGCTTACCGCTATGCCATCCCCACGGAGTATTATGAAAATGACTCCCTGCGCCGCTACGGCTTCCACGGCACCTCCCACAAGTTTGTGGCCCGTCGCACTGCGGAGCTGGTGGGAAAGACGGAGTTTAAGATGGTCAACTGCCATCTGGGCAACGGTTCCTCCATGTCTGCCGTGCTCAATGGCAAGTGCATGGATACCTCCATGGGCCTGACCCCGCTGGCCGGTGTCCCCATGGGCACCCGCTCCGGCGATATCGATCCGGCCGTGGTGCAGTTTATCTGCAACAAGTACGGCATGAGCGTGGACGATTGCCTGAACATGCTCAACAAGAAGTCCGGTATGCAGGCGCTGTCCGGCGTTTCCTCCGATTTCCGTGATCTGGAGAACGGTGCGGAGCAGGGCAATGAGAACTGCAAGCTGGCCCGTGAGAAGTTCAGCTACGAAGTGGCCAAGTATGTCGGTGCCTACGCGGCGGCCATGAACGGCATCGATGTGCTGACCTTCACCGCCGGTGTGGGTGAGAACGATGGCCTGATCCGCCAGAGCGTCTGCGAGTATCTGGGCTTCCTGGGTGTGAAGCTGGATCCCGAGCTGAATGCCCAGCGCGGCGAGCATAAGATCTCCGCACCTGACTCCAAGGTGGAGGTCTGGGTGGTTCCCACCAACGAAGAGCTGATGATCGCCCAGGATACGGCGCAGCTGGTCAAGGCCGCGAAGTAAGTAAGGCCCGTAGACAATAAAAGGCAAAACGGGCGCACTGCGGCTTCGCGGTGCGCACGTTTTGTTTTCATTTCGGGAAAGGAGACACCATCATGCGGCGGACAAAAAGAAACGGCGGCTTTTTCCTGTGTCTTGCCCTGAATATGCTGCTGAATCTGGCGGGGCTGGTCCCGGCGGCGATTTTGCTTGGGCTTCACTTCTGGCTGGGAATCTCCTTCTGGTGGGCGGTGGCGGCCGCGGCGCTGTGGCTGCTGGGCATGATTTTGTGGATGAAAATCATGGGCTGGGCCGGGCGATGCAGCAACACACCCGATCCGCCCAGACAAAACAGAAATCCATACTCCGGCGGCCACGGCTACCGGGAGAAAAGCTGAAAACAAACCGGGACCGGGCAAATCGCCCGATCCCGGTATTTTGCGGGGAAATTACAGCAGATGCCCGATGACGTACCACACCGCCAGCATGATGATCAGCAGGGGAATGTAGGCCGTCAGAGCGGAGGCGGCTATGAATACGGTGGTCAGCTCCATATGATTGAGCAGGGCAACCAGCGCCGTGATCAGCGCGGTGGACACCAGCGCCTTGGCCAGCTGGCGGCCGATAAAGTTGGAGAAGAAGAAGGTGTACAGGGCACCGATGATGGGATCCAGGAAGGACAGGGCAATGCCGGCCAGCAGCTTCAGAGAGCCCAGCAAAATCAGCGCTACCAGCAGGCACAGCAGCACCGTCTCGGCCATGGCGAACACCGTGGGCGGGACGAATGCGCCGATCAGCAGGTCGGCCAGATAATTGGCACCCACGGCCAGCACCACTGTCAGCAGCCGGAAGAAATACCAGCTCAGCAGATGCTTGCCCCGGGGCATTACATCCTCCAGAATGTTGACGAGGAAGGCGATGATCACAACTTTCAGCACCTGCTCGCACACCAGATGGAAATCGGTGGATAAAACCGGCATGAATTGCACCAGATCCCCCTCAATGCTCATAAAGGGCAGGGGAGACAGAAACACCTGCCAGTGCAGGCCGAAGCTGTAGATCACAATATTGATGATGTACAGGCAGATGATCTCCACGGAAGAGGAAACAGCGTGGTTGAGCTGCGCCTTTTTTCCGAAAATGAACCGGAACAGGGAGCTGATCAGCAGCAGGCCGAACACGGCAATACCGATAAATTTCGCGTAGGAGATCACGGTTTCCTTTTGCGTTTCCAGTGCGGACAGAAATTCTTGAATCTGCTCCATGAAAAAACCTCCATATGCAGCCGGGGGCGTTGTGCCGGGGCTGCGTGCGGGTACACAAACAGCCGCCATTTCTGGCGGCTGCTTTCTGTGTGTAAACTGAAATTACTTCAGCTCAGCCTCAGCGCCGGCTTCCTTCAGATCGGCGACCAGCTTCTCAGCGTCTTCCTTGGAGATGCCTTCCTTCAGGGTCTTGGGAGCGTTGTCAACGATCTCCTTGGCTTCTTTCAGGCCCAGGCCGGTAGCGGCACGGACAACCTTGATGACGTTCAGCTTGGAAGCGCCGGCGGACTTCAGGATGACGTCGAACTCGGTCTTCTCCTCAACCTCGGGAGCGGCAGCGGCAGCGGGGCCGGCCACAGCGGCGGCAGCGGCGGAAACGCCGAAAACTTCTTCCAGGGTGTGGACCAGCTCGGACAGCTCCAGAACGGTCAGGCCCTTAACTTCCTCTACGAGAGCAGTGATCTTTTCACTAGCCATGGTAATAATCCTCCTAAATAATCAGTAAAATGTGTTGTTTGTGTGTGGGAACGAGGGGTCAGGCTTCCACAGCTTCTGCTGCGGGAGTGCCGCCTTCCTTCTGCTCGCGGATCTGATCCAGAACAAAAGCCAGGCTGGAGATAGGAGCCAGGAAGGTACCCAGAACCTGTGCCACCAGAGCGCTCTTGCTGGGCAGTTCGCCGAAGCCGTTGAGCTGATCAGCTGTCAGCACAGAGCCTTCCACGATGCCGCCTTTGATGGTGACCACGTTCTTGTTCTTCTTGGCAAACTCGCACACGATGCGAGCAGGAGCGATGGGGTCTCCGGTCGTGCAGGCCATGGCGGTTGTGCCGTTGAGCACCTCGTCGAAATCGTAGCCATTGTTTCTGGTTGCGAAACGGGTCAGGGTGTTCTTCACAACGGTGTAATCCACTTCTGCGTCCCGGAACTGCTTACGCAGGTCGGTGTCCTGAGCAACGGAAATACCCTTGTAGTCCACGAAAACCACGGAAGTAGCCTCACGGATCTTGCCGGTCAGGTTTTCAACGACGGCCTTCTTGCTCTCAAGAACCTTTGCGTTGGGCATGAAATTCACCTCCGAAAAAATAAATGTCTTCCTGCCAGAAGACAGAAAGACACGCAAACAGTCAAATATGTCGGCGCACCTCGGCAGGATTTCCGCCTCTCGGCCACCTGCTGTCTTTGGCAACAGACGCATTCTACCATAGCATTCATGAATTGTCAAGCATTTTTTTGGAAAATTTCGAGAAAATCCATAATTCTGGCACCGTGGATAAATGGAATATGCGATTTTTGTACCACATTGCGGATTGATAATTCCGGGGGGTGCTGGAATTAAAGCGGAAGATTCCTGGAATTTTTTACATGAAACAGGGAGGCTGCTTATGAAAAGAATTATTGACGTTGGCATGGATTTGTATGCTGGTATTCACCCTCGCGGGCTGTGTGTTCGGGCAGACGGAGCCGACCACCAGATTTGAGAATAAAAACCGTTTTTTATCCGATTTCCGTATACAATTACATCGTTGAGGTGGTCGGATGTGAGGAAGTGGACGGCGAAACGTATCTGTTGTTGTATAACGCGGATCGAAATGAGACGGTTCACGCATTGGTGACGGAGAAAACCAAATTCCACCTCGGCTCGGATGAAGTATACAACAGGCGGGAAACCGGCTGTATAATTGAAGTGGTATGCGAATACAATCCGCCCTCTCCGTTGCGGCATTTGCCGTGACACCTCTCCCAAAGGGAGAGGCCAGTCATTCATCGGCGTAAAAACGACAGTTTTTTGGCAGTCGCGGACGCGCCCTTTTTGCGCAATGGGACTGCCGGAAAATCCGGGAGATTGCGAACCAGTGTGCGGCACCGGTTCGCAATGACATAAGGTTTTCGACACCACGGCTATCGTCCAACAGGCAGTTCATCGTGTAAACGGGGCGTCGTGGGAGGAACCATCCGGGAGATTGCCATATCGGTGCGCAGTCACATATTATTTGCGCTACCATAGAGGGCACAATGTCAGTTTTACTTATTTCAAGACAGAACCCCAAATCTTCTCCCATATCATGGCAGAAGATTTGGGGCGTATGCTTATTGAACAATGGAGATGGACGTGCCTTCAAATGCAGAGGTATCCACGTTCAGACCGGTGATTTTCAGGGTTTTCAGGTCGGCACAGGCAAGCAGCGGGGTGATATCCGTTACCCCGGTACCGGCGATGTGCAGATACTCCAGCCCGGTGCAGGAGGCCAGCGGCGTGACATCGGTGATCAGGGTGTTGTAAATATACAGCTGCCGGATCCCGGTGCTGCCGGACAGCCCGGACAGATCAGTAATGGGATTGCCATTGAGCAGCAGCTCCTGAATGGTCAGATTTTTCAGATATTGCAGGGAGGCATCGCTGACCTGCGCGCCTGCAAGATTCAGCATGCGCAGAGGGCCGACCTTTTCCATTCCGGAAAGATCGCTGATCTCCAGCGCGTCGAAATACACCTCCGCATTTTCACCCAGCCAGCCGGCAATGTTGGTGATATCCGTCAGATGGGAGGCATTACCGCCGCACGAGAGGGAGAGGAGGGCTGTGGTGCCGCCTGCCGGAAGGGAGGTAACATCTGTGGAACTGATGTTCAGGTTTTCAAGCTTCGGCAGGTTGGCCAGAGGAGAAATATCGGTCACAGGGCAGAAATTGACGCTCAGATCGAGTAAATCCGCCAGACCGGCCAGCGGGGACAGATCGGAAACGGACATGTTGCTGATGGTCAGATACTGCAGTCCGGTCATTTTGGCGAGACTGTCCAGACATGTCACGCCGGAGCAGCCGTCCAGATTCAGCCGGGTGACATTGGGATAGTAATCCAGACCGTCCACACTTTCGATGTTGAGGCCACGCAGGGTGATGCTGCCGATGTTTGTGGCGATCTGCAGATCGGAAAAGAAATTGCGCAGTCCTTCGCCGGAAAGATCGGGCTGATAATCCAGCTCGCAGAGAATTCTGACACAGGTCAGGGCGCCGTTTTTGTCATATTCCGTGGAAAAGCTGAGGGCGGAGGAGCTGCCGCTGGCAGAAAGGGTAATATCCGTAATGCCCTCCAGCATGGCAATGCTGACATCCGTGGGACGGGGTTCACCGGAATCGATGACAGCCTTTTCCAGATAGGCTGCCAGAGTCAGACTCTTCAACCCGAGGGGGTTTGAAACCTGGGGATTATTGTTGCCCGGCGCGGTGGTGGGGGTGCCGGTGGGAACCGAAGTGGTACCATCTGTCGGCGCATTGGAGCTGCTGCCTGTGGATGGGGGCGCGGAGGGGGCGGCAGTGGGGTCATCTTCCCCGCAGGCGGCCAGCGTCAACAGCAGGCACAGAGATACCAGTATGGAAATGAAGCGTGTCAGTTTCATGATGTTGCTCCTTCATCAATGTTATTTCAAATGAATGTGATTGTTGTACTACGGACAATACCGCTTGTCAAGCTTCCGGAAAGATAAAAACAGTCCCCAAACGGTGGTTCGGGGGCTGTTTCTGGAAAAATCAGTTGCCGTACTTGGCAGTGCTGACCTTGACACCGGGGCCCATGGTGGACACGACGGTGCAGGAGCGGATATACTGACCCTTGGCGGCGGCGGGCTTCGCCTTGACAACCGCGCTCATCAGGGTATCCATGTTCTCGGCCAGCTTCTCGGCGCCGAAGGAAACCTTGCCGATGGGGCAGTGGATGATGTTGGTCTTGTCCAGACGGTACTCGACCTTACCGGCCTTGATCTCCTTGACGGCAGCGCCGACATTGGGGGTCACGGTACCGGCCTTGGGGGAGGGCATCAGACCCTTGGGGCCCAGAACCTTACCCAGACGGC
>CAZMBL010000054.1:0-11675 GCA_964564605.1 uncultured Oscillospiraceae bacterium | reverse complement strand
CGCCACCTTGCCAAGGTGGAGGTAGCGAGTTCGAGCCTCGTCACCCGCTCCAAAAGAAGCGACGATTTTCAACGAAAATCGTCGTTTCTTTTTGTTCTTTTCTCTCTTAACCCGTCTCTTTTCTCTAAAAATCATCATTTCCGGTAAAAAGTGAGGAAGCACGCCTATGCAAACCGGTGAATGTGGTCATTTTTTGTAATAACCACAGGTGGAAATGCCACATGTATTTCCCGCTTTCAAAACTGCACGGATGGACAAAAAGGCTCGCCACTCGGCCGCAGGCGATTTATTCAGAGGTTTCCTTATGGGGCAGCAGCACATTCAAATCCACATTGCCCGTAATTCCCGGAACCTGACCGGTGTAGGAATACTGCCACAGCTCCACCCGGTACGGAAATGTCATCACATCGGAATAGTGGGCCAGCCAGAACGGATACCCCTGCTGCTGCAGCTCGGCCAGATCCAGATATACCTGCGTCATGGTGGGATTAAAATAGACCATCGGTTCATAGCCGCCCTCCCGGATGGTCTCACAGAAGGCCACGGTGCAATCCATCAGCAGCTGCCCTGTCATATTGGCGGTGCGGGCCGTATCCGATACATACTCCCAATCGTAGGCAATGGGGAGCTCCAGCTGAAATCCATCGAGAATTTCCAGTGCAAAGCGCGCTTCCTCCCGGGCCTCCTCAATGGTGATGGCCTGCGAATAGAAGTATGCGCCGATCTTCAGTCCAGCCTGCCGGGCTCCCTGCAAATAGGTATGTACCATTTTATCCTCAATCAGGGAGCCGGACTCATACCCCCGGCAGCCAAGGCGGACGATTACAAATTCAATGCCGAAATCCGCCACCTGCTGCCAGTCAATTTCCTTCTGGTAATAGGAAACATCGATTCCCGTAATGGTCTCCCCGTCCACCAGATTCATAAAGCCGCCCTCCGTCACCAGATCCTCCGGCCCGTAGGGGTTGAGTACAGCAGTCGGCCCCGTCGGCGTGGAGATGGAGGGCAGCAGCGGTGGCCCGGCGGTGGCCGATGTGGACGGTTCCTCCGGCCAGAGGACATTTTTCGCCACCAGCCATGTCACCAGCGCCAGCACAATGGCCAGCACCACCAGTGCCGCAATGCCGATGATCTGTTCTTTTCTGTTTCGTGGCACGGTATCACTCCTTTTTCCCCATTATAGCACAGCATCCGCCATTCGCCAACCCCCAATATTTCCCGCTCCATGTCAAGCAAATGCATATATAAGAACACCGGGAACGGCTTGGGCGTTCCCGGTGTTGGATCAGCAGTAAAAATCCTTGATTTTTTTCGCGCGGCTGGGGTGGCGCAGTTTGCGGATGGCCTTGTTCTCGATCTGGCGGATCCGTTCCCGGGTCACGCCGAAGATCTGCCCCACCTCTTCGAGTGTATGGGTGCGGCCGTCATACATGCCAAATCGCATCCGCAGCACATCGGCCTCCCGGTCTGTCAGGGTGTCCAGAATTTCCTTGAGCGCCTCAGCCAGCAGGGCGTTGGATGTGGCATCGGCGGGGCCGGGGGTCATATCGTCCGGCACGAAGGAGCCAATGGAGGTATCCTCTTCGTCGCCAACAGGGGTATCCAGCGACAGGGTATCCGCAGCGGTACGGTTCGCCTCGATGATCTTTTCCACCGGCAAATTCAGCTCTGCCGCGATCTCCTCTACGGTAGGCTCACGCCCCAGCTCCTGCACCAGCTTGCGGTTGCAGCGGGTGGCCTTGTTGATCACCTCTACCATATGCACCGGCACACGGATGGTGCGGGCCTGATCGGCAATGGCGCGGGTGATGGCCTGCCGGATCCACCAGGTGGCATATGTAGAGAATTTGTTTCCCTTTGTCCAGTCGAATTTGTCCACCGCGCGGATCAGGCCGGTATTGCCCTCCTGAATCAGATCCAGAATGTGCAGGCCACGGCCGCTGTACTTCTTGGCAATGGAGACCACCAGACGAAGGTTGGCCTCCGTCAGCTTGTTCTTGGCCTCCTGATCACCGGCGGCAACCCGCTTGGCCAGCTCCACTTCCTCTTCCGCGCTGAGCAGCTTGACCTGACCGATTTCCTTCAGGTACATCCGCACCGGGTCATCCAGATTGTATTCCGCCGCCAGATCCACCGGATCCACCAGATCCTCTTCCTCCAGCGGCAGCACGTCCAGATCCGCGTCCACATCCACAAGATCCAGATCATCGCCCAATGTCAGGTCAAGATCCCCGGTGACGATCTGGATATTCATGGCCTCAAAACGGTCATAGATCTCTTCGATCTTTTCCGGTGACAGCTCCATTTTTTCCAGCTGGGCATTCAGATCCGACGATCGGATCATGCCATCCTTCCGGCCCTGGGTGATCAGGCCCTGCAGCGCGGCATAGGTATCCTCGCTGACCTTGGCGGGCTTTTTTGCATTGCTCATGTATCGATCCCTCTTTTTGTCATAATTCGTGAAAAATACGTCTGCCGGTAGACTATATCCTGTTTTTTGCACTTTGACAAGGGCTATTTCAAAATTTTTTCTCAAGAAACAGTTGCATTCGTGCTTTTTTGTCACAGTCCGGTAAAAGTTTTCCCCAAAAAACATGGAAACATACAGTTTACTTTTTTCGAATTGTCCGGTATAATGCTTATAATAAAGGAAATATACCATTTTTCCATGGAACATCCGAATACCATACCAGAGGTAATACCGCTATGACCGATTTGTCCAAAATTCGTAATTTTTCCATCATCGCCCACATTGACCACGGAAAGTCCACTCTGGCCGACCGGCTGCTGGAAGAGTGCAACGCCATTGAGCAGCGCATCCGGGCCGAGCAGATCCTCGACTCCATGGAGCTGGAGCAGGAGCGGGGCATCACCATCAAGGCCACAGCCGCCACCCTGCACTATACCGCCGATGACGGTCAGACCTATGCCCTGAATCTGATCGACACGCCGGGTCACGTGGACTTCAACTACGAAGTTTCCCGCAGTCTTGCCGCCTGTGAAGGCGCGGTGCTGGTGGTCGATGCCAGTCAGGGCGTGGAAGCGCAGACACTGGCCAACACCTACCTCGCCATTGACGCGGGGCTGGAGGTGCTGCCGGTAATCAATAAAATCGACCTGCCCTCTGCCCGCCCGGCAGAGGTAAAGGCGGAAATCGAGGATATCATCGGCATCCCCGCCGAAGATGCCCCGGAAATTTCCGCCAAGAACGGCATCAACATCCATGCCGTGCTGGAAACGATCGTGCGGGATGTTCCCGCCCCCACAGGTGACCGTGAAGCGCCGCTGCAGGCGC
Source organism: uncultured Oscillospiraceae bacterium (assembly GCA_964564605.1). Classification (GTDB taxonomy): domain Bacteria; phylum Bacillota; class Clostridia; order Oscillospirales; family Oscillospiraceae; genus Faecousia. The sequence goes on along the minus strand of CAZMBL010000054.1, from coordinate 8,380 downwards.
TGATCTTCGACAGCCAGTACGATTCCTACCGGGGTGTCATCGTCTACACCCGGATCAAGCAGGGCACCGTCCGTCCCGGCATGGAAATCCGCATGATGGCCACCGGTGCCCAGTACCGGGTGGTGGAGGTTGGCACCATGAGCCCCGGCGGGCTGGTACCCTGCGATGCGCTGGGGGCCGGCGAAGTGGGCTACATCACCGCCTCCATCAAAACCGTGGCCGACACCCGGGTGGGCGACACCGTCACCGGTGCCGATAATCCCGCAGCGGAGCCGCTGCCCGGCTATCGCCCCGTACAGCCGATGGTGTTTTCCGGCGTATACCCGGCGGACGGGGCCCGGTATCAGGATCTGCGGGAGGCACTGGAAAAGCTGAAGCTGAACGATGCCTCCATGAGCTACGAGCTGGAAAGCTCCATCGCGCTGGGCTTCGGCTTCCGCTGCGGCTTTCTGGGGCTGCTGCACATGGAGATCATTCAGGAGCGGCTGGAGCGGGAATACAATCTGGATCTGATCACCACCGCGCCCAATGTTGTCTACCGTGTCACAAAAAACACCGGCGAGGTGCTGATGGTCTACACCCCGCTGGACTACCCGGATCCCATGGAGATCCAGCTGGCGGAGGAGCCCTTCGCAAAGGTCAATCTCATTGCGCCGCAGGATTATGTGGGCAACATTATGGATCTGTGCCAGCAGCGCCGGGGCGAATTCAAGGATATGGTGTATCTGGATGCCAACCGGGTGGAGCTGCACTATGAAATGCCCCTCAACGAAATCATTTACGATTTCTTTGACGCACTCAAATCCCGCACCCGGGGCTACGGCAGTCTGGACTATGAGCTGATCGGCTACCGTCCCAGCCGGCTGGTGAAGCTGGATATTCTGCTCAACGGCGACATTGTGGATGCCCTGAGCTTCATCCTCTTTGCGGATAACGCCTACCCCCGTGCCCGGAAAATCTGCGAAAAGCTGAAAGATAATATTCCCCGCGCCCAGTTTGAAATTCCCATTCAGGCTGCCATCGGCGGCAAGATCATCGCCCGGGAGACCATCAAGGCCGTGCGCAAGGATGTGCTGGCCAAGTGCTACGGCGGCGATATCACCCGCAAGAAGAAGCTGCTGGAAAAGCAGAAGGAAGGCAAGAAGCGAATGCGCACCTTCGGCACCGTTTCGGTGCCCAGCGAGGCGTTCATGGCCGTGCTGAAGCTGGACGAGGATTGATTTTACAAAGGAGCCAACCATGATCTGGAACAACATTGTCGCATACCTTACCTCCATGCAGCCCGGGCTGGGTGCCATCGCGCTGCGGCTGGGCTGCGCCATGCTCATCGGGATCGTGATCGGTCTGGAGCGGGAATTCACCCACCGCCCCGCCGGACTGCGCACCCATATTCTGGTTGTACTGGGTGCGTGTGTTGTGTCCATCACCGGGCAGGCGCTGTTTTACCAGTCTCTGGCCATGGGCGCGACACCGGATCCCGGCCGTCTCAGCGCACAGGTTGTGGCGGGCGTCGGCTTCCTCGGGGCCGGTACCATCATGAAAGAGGGCACCAGCGTCAAGGGACTGACCACCGCCGCCAGTGTCTGGGCCGTGGCCTGTCTGGGGCTGGCCGCCGGATATGGCTACTATGCGCTGGCCCTGCTGGGCATGGTGTTCATCTTCCTGACCCTGACGGTGATGGAGGCGCTGCAGCACCGCTTCATTCACACCGGCGGGTTTGATCTTGTCTATCAGCTGGAGACAGCGGATCTGGCTGCAACATTGACCCTTTTGAGCGTGCTGGCGCAGGAGCAGTCCGTCACCCTCAGCGAAATGACTGCCGTCCGCTCCGGCCCCGGTCACCGCATCAGCTTCCGTGCCCAGCACAGCGGCCGCAGAAGCATTGTACATCAGCAGAAATTCTTCTCCGCGCTGGCCGGTTCGGCCGACACGGTGAGCATCACCACCGCCGGAGCCACGCTCTGACACGGAAACAGAGGTTTTCCCATGGCCATTCTTGGAAAAAACGAAAAAAAGCCGCTGGGCATCTATATCCACGTTCCCTTCTGCCGCAGTAAATGCGAATACTGCGACTTTTATTCCCTGACGCAGAAGGACGACAAGCTGATGGATGCCTACCTCAGTGCCATCTGCGCCCACATCCGGGAGACCGGTGCGCTGGCCCCCAATTACAGTGTGGACACCGTCTACTTTGGCGGCGGCACCCCCAGCTTCTTCGGTGCGGAGGGCATGGCCGTCATTCTCTCCACCATCCGAAAAAGCTTCCATGTGGAGCTTCGGGCGGAGATCACCTTCGAGGCCAACCCGGACTCCGTCTCCCCCCGGCTGCTGCGGCGGCTGCGAAGCGAGGGGTTCAACCGGGTCAGTCTGGGCGTGCAGTGCGACGATGACGACATTTTGAAAAAGCTGGGCCGACCCCACAACTACGCGCAGGTGGAGCAGGCGGTCAAACGGATTCGCCGGGCGGGCTTCCGCAATCTTTCGCTGGATCTGATCTACGGTCTGCCCGGGCAGACGCTGGCCGACTGGGAGCGGACGCTGGAGCATGTGCTGACACTGAAGCCGGAGCATATGAGCTGCTACGGTCTGAAAGTGGAGGAGGGTACGCCCCTGTACAGCTATCAGGAATTTGCCGCTCTGCCCGATGATGATACACAGGCGGACATGTATCTGTCTGCCGTCGGCATTCTGCGGCGGCACGGCTACCGCCAGTACGAGATTTCCAATTTCGCCCAGCGGGGCTACCCCTCCCGCCACAATCTCAAATACTGGATGGGCGGCGAATATCTGGGCTTCGGCCCCGATGCCAGCTCCGATTTTGCCGGGAAGCGCTTTGCCGTGATCCGGGATTTACAGGGCTATATCGATGGCATCCGGCAGGGCGGACAGGTGCTGCGGGATGTGCAGGAAATCCCCCCACGGGAGCGGGCGGGAGAATATCTGATGACCCGGCTGCGCACCACCACGGGCATTTCCCGGGAAGAATATGAAAACCGGTTCCTGCTCCCCTTCGAGCCGCTGGAGGATGTGCTGGCTGAGGCTGCCTCCCACCGCCATGCCTCCACGGACGGCAAGGGCAACTGGCGGCTGACTCCGGCAGGTTTTCTGATCTCCAATTCCATCATATCGGATCTTCTGCTGGTGCAGGAACGCTCCAAGCCTCTGGGCAAACGGGTTTAAGGAACCTCTGATTCAATCGGCAACCGCCGTGAAGGAATCAGAGGTTCCTTTTCACACCTGTCTGCTTTTTTGCATACAATGCAGGGAGGTGAATGCTCATGCCCATTGTTGATACCATGGTTCCCATCACGGCTGTCGGCTGTGAGAAGGCCATCTCCGATCTTGCCGCGCGATACCCCTTCATCCGGACACGACTGCTGACCGAAAGTGCCTTCGGGCGGCCTCTGCAGGCCATGGAGCTTGGCACCGGGGATCACACCGTGATCTACAGCGCGGCGCACCATGCCAACGAATGGATCACTGCCCTTCTTCTGCTGCGCTTTGCCGAGGAGCTGGCGCAGGCGACGCAGTCGGGCGGCACCATCGGCGGTCAGGATGCTGCCGCCTTGCTGGAAGAAACCACTATCGCGCTGGTTCCCATGGTTGACCCGGACGGTGTGGATCTTGTGACCGGTGCTACGGAGCCGGGCAGCGTGGAGTACACGCTGGCGCAGAGTCTGGCCGAACGATACCCCGCCATTCCCTTCCCCGATGGATGGAAGGCCAATCTGCTGGGTGTCGATCTGAATTTGCAGTATCCCGCCGGGTGGATGGAGGCAAGGGAAATCAAATTCTCCCAGGGCTACACCCGCCCCGGACCCCGGGACTATGTGGGCCGCGCGCCCCTGACCCAGCTGGAGAGCCGGGCCATGGCCGCGTACACGCTGGAGCTGGACCCGGCGCTGGTGCTTGCGTTTCACACCCAGGGGGAGCTGATTTTCTGGACGTTCCAGGATATCGAGGTGCCCGGTGCCCGGCAGCTGGGAGAGGAGTTCGCCAATCTCAGCGGTTATCAGCTGGCGGATGTGCCGTATAGCTCCTCTTTTGCGGGCTACAAGGACTGGTTCATCCAGCGTTTTCGCCGCCCGGGCTACACCATCGAGGCCGGACTGGGCACCAATCCCCTGCCCCTGAGCCAGTTCGATGCCATGTATCAGGCTACGCTGCCCATCATGCTCCGCGCCGCACGGCCACTGTAGGGAGTGACCATCGGTTGCACGCCCGGTTTCCCGTTTTGAGTGGCCAAAACATACAACACGGCATGCATAATTGTCAAAAATCGAAGATTTTTGACGCATTCCACGCCGGGGAATGCAGCGGGGCGTCGAGGGCGCCACTCCCTACAAGGGGTGCGACAAAGACCGTAGGGGGCGTCAGGGATGCCGTCCTCTACGGTAAGAACCGGGTGCGGCTTATTGTCAGCTTCGGTGACGCTTCCCTTCGGGAAGCACCTCTTCCGACCCGGCCTTCGCCGGGCCACCTTCCCCGGAGGGGAAGGCAGAGGGCTCAAAAGACATATGTCATTGCGAACCAGTCCTCAGACTGGTGTGGCAATCCCCCCGTTCTTCCGGAATGTCAGAAAAACGGGGGGATTTAACGTCTAACCGGGAGATTGCAAAATCAGATATCCTTGCTCTTAGCGCAGATGCCGGTCTGGCACATTTCCAGGAACGCTTCCATGGTCATAGCCCCCAGATCTACGCCGCCACGGGTGCGGACGGAGACGGTGTTGTTTTCCATATCCCGGTCGCCCACCACCAGCATATAGGGGATCTTCTGCATCTGGGCTTCACGGATCTTGTATCCCAGCTTTTCGCTGCGCAGATCCGCCTCGCTGCGGATGCCCACTTCGTTCAGCTGCGCGTCAAGGCTCTGGGCATAGCCATGGGCCCGATCGGTCACCGGCAGCACCTTGACCTGCACAGGTGCCAGCCACAGGGGGAAGGCCCCGGCAAAATGCTCGGTGATGACACCGATGAACCGCTCAATGGAGCCCAGCACCACCCGGTGAATCATGACAGGGCGGTGCTTCAGGCCATCCTCACCCACATATTCCAGTTCAAACCGCTCCGGCAGCTGCATATCCAGCTGAATGGTGCCGCACTGCCAGGTACGGCCCAGAGAATCGGCCAGATGGAAGTCCAGCTTCGGGCCGTAGAATGCGCCGTCGCCTTCGTTGATCACATAGCTCTTGCCCATTTCCTCCACGGCGGCTTTCAGGGTCTCCGTAGCGAAATCCCAGTCCTTTTCATCGCCCATGTGGTCTTCCGGCATGGTGGAGACCTCGATCTGGTAGCTCAGGCCGAATACGGAGTAGACCTCGTCAAAGAGCTTGACCACATTTTTGATCTCGTCCTTCATCTGATCCCATGTCATGAAAATATGGGCATCATCCTGCGTGAAGCAGCGCACACGGAACAGCCCGTGCAGCGCGCCGGAAAGCTCATGGCGATGCACAAGGCCCAGTTCCCCCACCCGCAGGGGCAAATCCCGGTAGGAGTGCGGCTCGGAGGCGTACACCAGCATGCCGCCGGGGCAATTCATGGGCTTGATGGCGAAATCCACATCATCGATAACGGTGGTGTACATGTTATTCTTGTAGTGCCCCCAGTGGCCGCTGCGCTCCCACAGCTGGCGGTTCATCATCATGGGGGTGGAAATTTCCACATAGCCATACTTTTTGTGAACCTGCCGCCAGTAATCGATCAGGGTATTGCGCAGCACCATGCCCTTGGGCAGGAAGAAGGGGAAGCCGGGTGCTTCATCCCGGAGCATGAACAGCCCCAGCTCCTTGCCAAGCTTGCGGTGATCCCGCTTTTTGGCTTCCTCAATGCGGGCCAGATAAGCTTCCAGCTCCTCTTTGGAGGGGAAGCCCACGCCATAGATCCGCTGGAGCATCTTGCGGTTGCTGTCGCCCCGCCAGTAGGCACCGCAGGAGGTGGTCAGCTTAAAGCCGTTGTGTTTGACCCGGCCGGTGTGATCCAGATGGGGGCCGGCGCATAGATCCGTGTATTCGCCCTGGGTATAGAAGGACAGCTCGGCCTCCACCGGCAGATCCTTGATCAACTCCCGCTTGTAGGGCTCGTTGTGTTCATCCGCCCAGCGCAGAGCATCCTCCCGGTTTTTGACGGAGCGCTCCAGACGCAGGCGCTCCTTGCAGATTTTGCGCATTTCCCCTTCGATTTTCTCCAGATGCTCCGGGCCGAAGGTGAAGGGTGCGTCAAAATCGTAGTACCAGCCCTCGTCAATGGCGGGGCCGATGGCCAGCTGAACCTCCGGCCACAGGCGTTTGACGGCCTGCGCCATGATGTGGGCGCAGGTGTGCCAGTAGGTCTTGCGGTATTCGGGGTTTTCGAAGGTGTACAGATTTTCTTCGGACATAACAGTCTCCTCCTTTGATTGGGGGCAGGAAACAGAAAATCCCACCCCTGATAAAATCAGGGGTGGGATACAATGTATTCCACGGTTCCACCCTGGTTGCGGCAGTGCCGCCACTCATTGACGCGGTAACGGGCGCACCCGGCGAGGCATTTCCGCACTCACGGCTCGAAAGTGGTATCACCGGGGCAGTGTTACGAATGCCTCTCACCATGCGGCATTCTCTCTGGGAAGCTTACCCGGGCGCATGTCTTTGTCACAGCCTTTTACACTGCAAATTTAGCACAAACGGGGCCGTTTGTCAATGGTTTTGTAGGAAAAATTGGGCTGTCACAGCCGCACCGGCACCGGTTTTCGCAGGCACATGCCTTCCGGCGTGACGGCACAGTCCATGGCCAGCACCTGCACACCCGCCCGGGCCGCCTGCCGCAGCGCAGCGCCGAAGGCGGGGTCTGTTTCATCGTTGGGGCGAAGGTATTGCACATCCGCCATCTGAATGACGAACAGCACGAACGCGCCGTAGCCTTCTTCCACCGCCGCCGTCAAACCCCGCAGGTGCTTGACCCCCCGCGCCGTGGGGGCATCCGGAAAGGCACAGACGCCGTCATGCTCCAGCGTCACGCCCTTGACCTCCAGAAAGCAACGCCTGCCATCCTTGCAGAAGGAAAAATCGAACCGGGAGTCTGCGTGGGTGTATTCTCCCCGCAGGTCGGTGATCGGCCCCAGCGCGCCGCTGAGCAGCCATGTGCGGACGGCTGCGTTGGGCGCCTGCGAGTCCATGTTGATCAGGCGGTCACCCTTGCGCACCGCGATCAGGTCGAATTTTGTTTTGCGGTCTGTCCTGTCCCACTCCCGGCACCAGACCCGCGCCCCGGGTGTCAGCAGTTCCCGGCAGCGGCCCGTATTTTTCACATGGCACACTTCCTCCCGCCCCCGGATGCGCACATGGGCGATAAACCGGTTCGGCCGGCAGACAAATTCCCCCATCACCATGTCTTCATAACGCACAAGCTCCCCCCCTTTTTTCTACAGCATACCCCAATCTCCCGCCCACGTCAACCAGAAAAAGAAAAGCGGACACCTTTTGGCAACGCCACATAAGGAAGTTTTTTATTAAGGGTACGGTGTAATCTAATAAAATGGTTACACCGTATCCTTTTTCTCTTTATGCTACAAATTTAAAGTCCTGTGGGTTATTCCGGATTTCTTCCATCATAGCAAGGATTTCCTGTTCGGTAGGAATATCTATCATTCCCACAGCAGTGAAATAAATATCCACTTTCACATAACAGTGACCACTTGACTTGTCGTTGTTATGCACCTCGATTCGCTCTATCAACGAGTTTACAAGTGTCGGGGTAAGTTCCTTTATTTCCGTCATTTCTCGCAGTGTACGGAGTAAAAGCCTTAAATCCGTTACCTTTTGATTAGCATTTTTGAGAGTCTGCTGACTTTCCGCAACTTCTTTCAAACGCTCTTTTTGTTCCTTTTCGTAATTCTGAACCATTTTTGCAAATCGTTCATCCGACAAAAGTCCTATTGCATTCTGTTCAAATACCTTTTCAATCAATCTGTCGATTTCAGAGATTCTCCGGTTATCTTGTTCCACCGTCTGCTGAAGTTTTCTGTATTCTTTCTGTCGCATAGCATTATTCTTTTTCGCCAGCATATATAGAAAGACGGTTTCATGGCATTTTATAAATTCGGCTAAACCGCAGATGGCTTCAAACACAATCCTTTCAAGCACTACATCACGAATATCGTGTATGTATTTACAAGCCTTTGTATCAGCCGTTGATTTCACCGTCGATGCATTGGATGGTGTAGCCTCTTTCAGAGTTCCAGTCCCCTTCGATGGTGATTGTACTCCATTTTTCTACGGTTCCTTGGAAAACGATGGTGTTCAAATTCTTACAACCAGAGAAGCGATTAGAGAAAAGATAGCGAGCTTGTGCGCTGATACTGCTTGCCGATGTCATCATCCGTCAAATCCAGATAGGCC
>CAZMBL010000053.1:0-11863 GCA_964564605.1 uncultured Oscillospiraceae bacterium | reverse complement strand
CGGAGTTGGGGTCGGTAAACAGCAGCACCAGATCGATCTCGTTGTAGGCGATGCGGGCGTTGATCTGCTGATGGCCACCCTGCTTGTGGGAAAGCAGCAGTGTAATGGGTAGACCCGTATTGTCCGCAATCAGGCGGCCGGTGGTAGCGGTAGCGAACAGATCGTGCTTGGCAAGGACACTTTTGTACGCCGTGCAGAACTGAACCATCAGTTTTTTCTTCTTATCGTGGGCTAAAAAGGCGATATTCATGCTTTTCACTCCTTATTTTACAGGCAGAGGCACATACATGCCCTGAATTCTTTTCGCAATCCGCTTGCAGGCCGCGGCCGCGCCGCTGCGGCGATTGTAGCGCAGAAGGGGCTTGCCAAAGGCGGCCGCCAGCACAACGTTTTCATCCTCCGGCACGATGCCAAGCAGCGGCAGACCCGCGCCGTCCATCACATCGTCCAGCGTCAGGGCCATGGAAGCCACCATTTTCGGCCGCACCCGGTTGATAATCAGCTTTACCTGCTCCTTACCCAGCTGCTGCAGCACCTGTCCAGTCCGCCCGGCATCCCGCACGGCGGCGGGGTCGGCCCCTGTGACCAGCAGCACCCGGTCGGCCGGGGCACACACCAGTTCAAGCCCGGCATCCACACCGGCAGGCGCGTCCAGAAAAATGTAATCAAAATCCCGGCGGGCCCGGCGCACCATGGCGCTGAAGACTTCCGGCTCAATCTGCCCGGCGTGGCAGCTGACCGGCGCGGTGAGAAAGGAGAGGTTGGCAAAGGCCGGATGGGTCACCGCCTGACGCAGATCGTAATCCCCGCGGCAGACCTCCAGAAAGGAAATCGCCTCCAGCTCGCTCAGACCCAGAGAAATATCCAGATTTCGCAGGCCCACATCGCAGTCCAGACATAGCACCCGCTCTCCGGCATCGGCCAGCGCCGTGGCAACGGCCGCGCAGACGGAGGTTTTGCCGGTGCCGCCCTTGCCGGACGCAACGGCAATGATTTCGCCCAAAAGCTCCACCTCCCCATCTTGTATAGGGGTATTATAATGGAAATTCGCACAAATAGCAAGAGAAAAAAAGCCCACCTGAAAACTTTTTTCATCATTTTGCCCAAATCTGCTTTCCCACCCAAAAAGCTGCCGTGTTTACGCCAAAACACCGGGGCCGCCGGGGATCTGCAATGGAAGAAGTGCCCACACTGGTGTGGCAATCCCACCGTCCTTCCGGGTTGGTGGATAGCGGTGATTGTGCGTTTATCGAGGAAAATGCAGCAGTGGCGATTTTTTCTTTTTCCGTTGCGTGGTGCGTGGATTTTTCTTGACCTTTACCGGCGGCAATCGTACAATAGAAATATAGGATTTGTACAACAGGAGGCATTGCTATGATCCGTTTTGCGCGGGAGGAGGATATCCCCCGAATTCTGGCCATTTATGAACCCTATGTGCGCCGGACGGCCTACACCTTCGCCTGCACCATGCCCACGCCGGAGGAAATGACGGCTCTGTTTCGCACGGTTACGAAGCAATTCGCGTGGCTGGTGTGGGAGCAGGAGGGGCAGGTGCTGGGCTACGCCTACGGCAGCGCCCCCTTCGAGCGGGAGGCCTACCGCTTCTGCGCCGAGGTTTCCATCTATCTCGATCCCCGGCTGCACCGTCAGGGCGTGGGGCGGCGGCTCTACCGGGCGCTGGAGGCGCTGCTCTGGCGGCAGGGCTATCAGGTGATCTACGCGCTGGTGACGGACGAAAACACCAAAAGCCTTGCTTTCCACGAAGCGCTGGGCTACCGGCGCGTGGCGTATCTGCCACGCTGCGGGTTCAAATTTGGCCGCTGGTGCGGGGTCGTTTATCTGGAAAAACGGTCAGAAACCGGCGAAATACCCAGTAAAGAGCCGGAAAGCGTCTTGTCAATTGTGAATAGTGACAGAAAGTTACCGGAGAATTTAGATATTTTGTCTCTTCCCTAACGGCCAAAAATATGGTATGTTATGCGTGGACAGGTTTGTACCGCCTGTCCACGGTTCCATCCCACAGGAAGAAAGGATCATTTTATGGATCAGGCAAAAAATGATTTCATCTACCACTATCACCACGGCACTTCCACCCACGCATGGGAATTTCTGGGCTGCCATCCCCAGCGCAGAGACGATCGGAACGGGTTCGTGTTCCGGGTGTGGGCACCCAATGCCCGCAATGTCAGTGTGGTGGGGGATTTCAATTTCTGGAACCCGGAGGATCTGCCCATGGAGCGGATCTCGAACGGGCTGTGGGAAGTCTGGAGCGGCTTTGCCCGGGAGGGTAACGCCTACAAATTTCTGGTGACCGGGCCACAGGGCGAGCAGGTCTACAAGGCCGACCCCTGCGCCTTCCGTACACAGCTGGTGCCCGAAACCTCCAGCGTCATCTGGCGGCGGGATAACTACCGCTGGGGCGACAGCCTGTATCTGGCCCGCAGTGCCCGGCGGAACGCGCTGAAAAGTCCCATGAATATTTACGAAATGCACCTCGGCTCCTGGAAGCGGAGGCCGGACGGCTCCACCTGCACCTATGCGGAGATTGCGCCGGAGCTGGCCGCCTACCTGCGGGACATGGGCTACACCCATGTGGAGCTGATGCCACTGGCGGCCTATCCCTATGACCCCAGCTGGGGCTATCAGGTCACCAATTACTATGCCCCCACCGCCCGCTACGGCAGCCCGGACGAGCTGAAAGAGCTGGTAGACACCCTCCATCAGGCGGGGATCGGGGTGCTGCTGGACTGGGTTCCGGCCCACTTCCCCAAGGACAGCTACGGGCTCTACGAATTCGACGGCACCTGCTGCTATGAGCTGTCAGACCCGGCCATGAACGAGCATCCGGACTGGACGACCCGCATTTTCGACTTCGGCAAGCCGGAGGTCAAGAGCTTTCTCATTTCCTGCGCCGTGTACTGGCTGACGGAATACCATCTGGACGGTCTGCGGGTGGATGCGGTCAGCTCCATGCTGTATCTGGACTACAACCGTCCCAACTACAAGCCCAACAAATTCGGCGGCCGGGAAAATCTGGAGGCCATCGATTTCCTGCGGGAGCTGAACCGGGCCTGCTTCGCCGTGCGCCGTGGCATCGTCATGGCGGCGGAGGAGTCCACGGCCTTCCCGCTGGTGACCCGCCCGGCGGCGGACGGCGGGCTGGGGTTCCTGTTCAAGTGGAACATGGGCTGGATGAACGATACCCTGCGCTATTTCAAAGAGGATCCCCTCTACCGCAAATATCACCACGGCAAGCTGACCTTCTCTCTGGCTTACGCCTTTTCCGAGAATTTCATTCTGCCCCTGTCCCACGATGAGGTGGTACACATGAAGGGCAGTCTGATCAACAAGCAGCCCGGCGACTATTTCTGGAAATTTGCCGGCACCCGGCTGCTGCGGGGCTACCAGATGACCCACCCGGGCAAGAAGCTGTGCTTCATGGGCGGCGAGATCGGCCAGTTCCGGGAGTGGAAATATGACGATCAGCTGGACTGGTCGGTACTCGATTACGATATGCACCGCAAGTTACAGCATTACAACCGGGAACTCAACCGCTTTTACCGGAACAACACCCCCCTCTGGGCCGACGACAACAGCTGGGACGGCTATCGGTGGATCCAGCCGGACGATGCGGACAACAGCGTGCTGTCGTGGCGGCGCATTGACCCGCGCAGCGGCAAAGAGCTGATCGTGGTGGTGAATATGACCCCCGTGACCCGGGAGGATTATGTGCTGGGGCTGCCACGCCCCGGCGTGTACGAGCCGGTGTTCTGCTCCGATGCCGCCGAGTTCGGCGGAACGGGCTGCACCCCGGAGCCGGTCACGGCCGCCCCCGGAGAATTCCGGGAGTACCACTGGCAGGGCAAATTCCGCATCGCCCCCATGGCCCTGACCATTTTTCGCAGACGCGGCAGGAAACCGAATACCCCGGTTACCCCTGAATAAAACGGAACAAGTAAACTTAACATAAGGAGTTTTCGCCATGTATTTTCAGAAAAAACGCGTGATCGCCATGCTTCTGGCCGGTGGCCAGGGCAGCCGCCTGAAAGTCCTGACCGAAAAGACCGCCAAGCCGGCGGTGCCCTTCGGCGGGAAATACCGCATCATTGACTTTCCCCTGAGCAACTGCGTCAATTCCGGCATCGACACCGTGGGCATTCTGACCCAGTATCAGCCGCTGGAACTCAACGAGTACATCGGCAACGGTCAGCCCTGGGGCCTGAACAAGACCCACTCCTGTGCGCAGGTGCTGCCGCCCTACGAACGGCACGACAAAAAGTCCGGCTGGTACAAAGGTACCGCCAACGCCATCTACCAGAACATCGATTTCATCGAGCGCTTTGACCCGGATTATGTGGTGATTCTCTCCGGTGACCATATCTACAAAATGGATTATGCCGACATGGTGGCCTACCATGAAAAGCACGGGGCCTCCTGCACCATCGCCGTGCGGGATGTGCCGCTGGCGGAAGCTTCCCGCTTCGGCATTCTCAATACCAACCCCGATCACTCCATTTACGAGTTCGAGGAGAAGCCCAAAAAGCCGAAATCCACCAACGCCTCCATGGGCATTTATGTGTTCAACTGGAGCGTGCTGCATGATGCCCTGATCGCGGACGAGGAAAATCCCGCCTCCGCCAACGATTTCGGCAAAAATATCATCCCCACTCTGCTGGCCTCCGGCCACAAGATGATGGCCTATCCCTTCGCGGGCTACTGGAAGGACGTGGGCACCATCGATTCGCTGTGGGAAGCGAACATGGAACTGCTGGGCCGTGACCCCGCCTTCGACATCCGTGGGGACGAGCGCAACAAGATCTACGCTCGCAATTCTGCCCTGCCCTCTTCCTACATTGACGAGCGGGCCAGCATTGCCAACGCCTTCGTGGCCGAGGGCAGCGAGGTATTCGGCACCGTGCGCCATAGTGTCATATCCATCGGCTGTACCGTGGGCGATGGGGCACTGGTGGAGGACAGTGTGGTGATGCCCGGGGTCGTGATCGAGCCGGGTGCCATCGTGCGCCATGCCATTCTGGGCGAGAACAGCCGCGTCTGCCGCAATGCGGTGGTGGGCGGTGTCTGCGGCCCGGAAGATGTCAGACAGATCAGCGTCACCTCCAAGGGCGCTGTGGTGCAGGCCGGTTCCGTGCTGCGGCCCGGCGATATGCTGTGAGGAGGATCCGGATATGAATGTAATGGGTATTGTTTTTACAAATGACGCTTCTCTGGGCGCTCTGACCCGCAACCGTACCATGGCCAGTCTGCCCTTCGGCGGACGCTACCGCCAGGTGGATTTTGCCCTGAGTAACCTCTCCGCCGCCGGCGTGCGCCACATCGGCATCAGCTCCCGCCACAATTACCAGAGCCTGATGAACCACATCGGCTCCGGCGAAGAGTGGGGGCTGGAACTGGAGGAGGGCGGCCTGGAATTTCTGACCCCCTATGCCATGTCCGCCACCCACACCTATCATGGCAAGCTGGAATCGCTGTACACCGCCATGGGCTTCCTGTCCTATGGCGCGGAGGATGAATATGTGGCGGACGCTACCGCCAGGTGGATTTTGCCCTGAGTAACCTCTCCGCCGCCGGCGTGCGCCACATCGGCATCAGCTCCCGCCACAATTACCAGAGCCTGATGAACCACATCGGCTCCGGCGAAGAGTGGGGGCTGGAACTGGAGGAGGGCGGCCTGGAATTTCTGACCCCCTATGCCATGTCCGCCACCCACACCTATCATGGCAAGCTGGAATCGCTGTACACCGCCATGGGCTTCCTGTCCTATGGCGCGGAGGATGAATATGTGGTGATGATCGATTCCGCCATTTTGTCCAACATCGACCTGAAAAAGGTGATCGCCGCCCATGAAGCCTCCGGCAAGGATGTGACAGTGATGGCCAAAGCCGGCGTGGCCAACGGCCGCAAGCAGCTGGATCTGGCCCTGAAGCTGGATGAACAGGGCGCCGTCTGCGATATCGCCGTGGACTATGTGGCGCCGGCGGGCTATCTGGCCTCCATGGATATTTTTGTCCTGCGCAAAAGATGGCTGGCCCAGCAGGTGCGCGAGCACATCGCCCACAACCGCTATCACATGGACAGAGATCTGATCCTCGGCGGCTGGCAGCGGGGCAAGGTGTCCGTGAATGTGTACGAATTTAAGGGTACCGCCCTGTATAACGAGAGTGTGGAGGAGTATTTCGCCAACTCCCTGGCGCTGATCGACAAAGATGTGCGCCATGATCTGTTTGGCTATCATCACCCCATCTACACCAAAGTGCGTGACCGTGTCCCGTCCTACTATGGCGAGGGCTGCCGGATCGAGGACTGCCTGATCGCGGACGGCTGTATGCTCGATGGACAGGTGCGCGGCAGTGTGCTCTTCCGCAATGTCAGCATCGCCGCGGGCGCAACGGTGGAAAGCTGCGTGATCATGAATGACACTGCCGTGGGCGAGGGCGCGCAGCTGCGCCATGTCATTCTGGACAAGGATGTGGTGGTGCGGCCCGGCGCGCAGCTGATGGGCACCCCGAAGAACCCCATCATCATTGAAAGAGGAGAAATCGTATGAAAATCGCCGTGCTGGCCTCCGAGGGCGCGCCCTACTGCAAATCCGGCGGCCTTGGAGATGTGATGGAGGCGCTGCCCGCCGCGCTGGCCCGGATCCCGGGCAACGAGGTAACGCTGCTGCTGCCCTACTATAAAAAAATCAAGGACGATCCGGCCCGCCCGGTGCGGCCGGTGGCCAAACTGACGGTGCAGCTGGGCTGGCGCAATCAATACTGTGGTGTCATGGAGCTGCAGGGCCGCCGGGACGGTGTGCGGGTGCTGTTTATCGACAATGATTACTATTTCGGCGGGCGTGCCGGGGCGATCTACGGCGATCTGGACGACGGAGAGCGGTTTGCCTTCTTCTCCCGGGCCTGTCTGGAGGCTCTGTCGGCGCTGAACAGCGTGCCGGATGTGATCCAGTGCAACGACTGGCAGACGGCGCTGGTGCCGGTGTTCCTCAACGCCATGTTCCGGGAGCGCTTCCCCCGGACGCGGTGCATGTTCACCATCCACAATATCGAATATCAGGGCTGGGCCGGCGCGGATTTCTTCTGCGATGTGCTGGGGCTGCCGTGGGAATACAGCAGCCGTCTGGACATGAACGGCGCGGTGAATATGATGAAGGGCGCCATCGAGACGGCGGATCTTGTCACCACCGTGTCCGAAAGCTACGCCCGGGAGCTGATGTACCCCTACTATGCCCACGGGCTGGACAGCGTGCTGTCCGACGCGGCGTGGAAGCTGACGGGCATCACCAACGGCATCGATGTGACCACCTTTGACCCGGCGCGGGATCCGGCGCTGCCGGCGCACTACGATGCGCAGACCTTCGTCACCGGCAAGGCCGCCTGCAAGGCCGCGCTGCAGCGGGAGGTCGGCCTGCCCGAAAAGGCGGATGTCCCCCTGCTGGTGATGGTGACCCGGCTGGCCGGGCACAAGGGACTGGATCTTCTGCGCTACATCGCCCGGCGGCTGCTGTGGGAGGATGATGTGCAGCTTTTGATCCTCGGCACCGGAGAAGCCCAGTTTGAAGACTTCTTCCGGGAGCTTGCCGCCCAGTTTCCGGAAAAGGCGGCGGCCCGCATCACCTTCGATCTGGGGCTGGCCTCCCGGATTTACGCCGGCGGCGATATCTATCTGATGCCCTCCCGGAGCGAACCCTGCGGCCTGAGCCAGATGAACGCCATGCGCTACGGCACCGTCCCCGTGGTTCACGCCACCGGCGGCCTGCGCGACACCGTCCCCGGCTGCGACGAGCAGGGGCAGGGTGGTCTTGGCTTCACCTTCCAGAGCTACAACGGCGATGATTTCCTCGCGGCCATCCGCCGCTGCACCGGCCTGTACCGCGACAACCGGGATGTATTCCGCGCCCTGCAGCGCCGGGATATGTGCCAGGATTTCAGCTGGAATGTCCCCGCCGGGCGCTACATGGAGCTGTTCCGCAAAATGTGCGGCTGATAAAAACCACGGCCCTCCGGTTTTCGGAGGGCCGTTTCACGCACCTCTGCAGGGCCGATTGTCCCTTGCCTTCCCCTTTGGGGAAGGTGGCCCGGCGAAGGCTGAGCCGGAAGAGGTGCTTCCCGAAGGGAAGCGTCACCGGAGGTGACAATGCCACGGCACCCGATTCTTACCGTAGGGGGGCGGCAGCCTTAAAAACATTCCATCCTTCCGGATTGTCGGAAAACGGGGTGAAATTCCAGGGTTGGTGGAAACGGAAAATTCCCTGTCTGGGGAAAACTGCCTATTGTACATTTCCGGATTATTTGCTATAATAACAGGTAAAAGTTATAATAATGGATGTGTGATGTGTGAAATACGGAATTTGGAATGTGGCGCAGCCGGAAACGGGGGCGGTCAATGCGCTGGCAGGCAGCGGCTTTAATCCCCTGACCGCTATGGTGCTGGCTGCGCGGGGACTGAAAGACCCGGCGGCGGCCCGGGCGTTTCTGGACAACAGCAGTCCCATGCCGGACCCCTTCCTCATGACGGACATGGATCTGGCGGCGGGCCGGGTGGGCCTTGCCATGACCCGGGGCGAGAAAATCGCCGTATTTGGCGACTATGATGTGGACGGCATTACATCCACCTGCCTGCTGACCAGCTTCCTGCGCCGCCACGGCGCGGATGTGATCAGCTACATCCCCGGACGGCTGGAGGAGGGCTACGGTCTGAACGCCCCGGCCATCCGGCAGCTGCACGGGCAGGGTGTCAAGCTGATCGTAACGGTGGACTGCGGTATTACCGCGCTGGAGGAGGCCCGGCTGTGCCGGGAGCTTGGCATGGATCTGGTGATCACCGATCACCACGAGTGCAAGGAGCAGCTGCCGGAGGCAGTGGCCGTTGTGGATCCCCACCGGCCGGACGGGGGCTATCCCCACAAAAATCTCTCCGGCGTTGGCGTGGCCTTCAAGCTGGCCGCCGCCCTGACCGGCGATCAGGATGCGGTGCTGGAGGAGTACGCCGACATGGTGTGCCTCGGCACCGTGGCGGATGTGATGCCGCTGGTGGGAGAAAACCGGGTGTTCGTGGCCCGGGGGCTGGAGGTTCTGCGCCGCACCCGCCGCCCCGGTATTGCCGCGCTGATGGCCGAAAGCGGCTGCACCGGTGACAATATCAACGCCACCGGCATCGGCTTCATGCTGGCCCCCCGGATCAATGCCGCCGGGCGCATGGGGCAGATCGAGCCTGCTGTGGAGCTGTTTCTGACAGAGGATCCCCAGCGGGCGGCGGAACTGGCCCGGACACTGTGCGAGCTGAATCGGCAGCGCCAGCAGGTGGAATCGGAAATTTACCGGCAGGCCGTGCAGATGCTCCCCGGCGGTGAGGCGCCGGAGGCCATCGTGCTGGCGGACGAGCGATGGCATCAGGGTGTTGTGGGGATCGTGGCCAGCCGCATTGCGGAGGAATACTGCTGTCCCACCTTCCTGATCTGTCTGGACGGTGAACATGGCAAGGCCAGTTCCCGCAGCTTTGGCGGCTTCAACCTGTTCAACACCCTGCGCCGCCACGGCGGTCTGCTGGAAAGCTACGGCGGGCACGAGCTGGCGGCCGGATTTACCATCCGGCGGGAAAATATTGATGCTTTCCGGGAGGCCGTGTGCCGGGATGCCCGGGAATATTATGCCGAAAGCGGTCAGCGCACCGTGCTGGAGGTGGACTGTGCCGTGACACCGGAGCTGCTCAGCGTGGGCAGCATCGGCTCTCTCGGGGCGCTGGAGCCCTGCGGAAACGGCTGCCCCAAGCCGGTGCTGATGCTGGAAAAAATGGTGGTAGACCGGCTTTCGCTGGTGGGAAACAGCCGCCATATGCGCCTGCGGCTGAAGCAGGGTGCCCATGTGCTGGGGGCCATCTGCTTCTGCGCCACCACGGATACCTTCCCCATCCAGCCCGGCGATGTGGTGGATGTGGCCTTTCAGCCCCAGATCAACGAATTCAAGGGCGTGCGCAGCGTGCAGCTGAACGTGCAGGACATCCGTCCCCACTGTCCGGTGCCCTGCGACTGCGAGGATCGGATCTACCGCCGCCTGCGCTCCGGCTGCGCCGAACCGGCGGAGCTGGCCGCCCTGCTGCCCGGCCGGAACACGCTGGCCGCAGTGTGGAAATACCTGCGGGGCGTGGGCAGTCCCGTGCGGGAGACACCGACGTGTCTGTGCCGGAAAATCGTGCGCTGGGCGGGCATTCCCATCAGTCTGGGACAGCTTCTGGTCTGTCTGGACATTTTTTCCGAGGTCGGTCTGCTGCAGCTGACCCATGAACACAAATATCTGATGATCACCCTGACCGACTCCGGCCGGAAAGCAGACCTGCAAAGCAGCAAAACCATGCAGCGCCTGCTTGGAAATGAGAGCTGACACATATGGAAACCTTTGAAAATCACTACCGGCTTCTGATGCAGACGCTGGAAAAGAATACCCACACCGCAGACCTTCCCCTGATCGAGCAGGCCATCGCCTACGCCGGGGAGAAGCACCGCAGCCAGACCCGCAAGGACGGCTCCCCCTATATCATCCACCCGCTGGCGGTGGCGGCCATCGTCTCGGAAATGGGGCTGGACACCGATGCCATTCTGGGCGCGCTGCTCCATGACTGCATCGAAGATACCGATGCCTCCCACGATGACATTGCCCGCCTCTTCGGCAACACGGTGGCCGAGCTGGTGGAGGGCGTCACCAAGCTGACCCGGGCCAATTTCTCCTCCTCCGAGCAGGAGCAGATGGAAAATCTGCGCAAAATGTTCATGGCCATGAGCAAGGACATCCGGGTGGTGCTGATCAAAATTGCCGACCGGCTGCACAACATGCGCACCATGCAGTACCAGACCCCGGCCAAGCAGATCTCCAAATGCCGGGAGACCATGGACATCTATGCCCCGCTGGCCCACCGGCTTGGTATGCAGAAGATCAAATGGGAGCTGGAGGACATCTCCCTGCGCTATCTGGCCCCGGCGGAGTATGATGCCATCATGACCTACCTGCAGGCCCACCGGGAGCAGGACGAGGCTTTCATGAACACCATTCAGGCCGCCATCGGCCGCAGGCTGGATGCCGTGGGCATTTCCCATACGGTCTATGGCCGCATCAAGCACGTCTATTCCATCTACCGCAAAATGCAGTCGCAGGGCAAGACCATGGAGGAGCTGTACGATCTGTACGCCTTCCGGGTGATTGTGGATACCATTCCGGACTGCTACAACGTCCTCGGCCATATCCACGACCTGTTCAATCTGGTGCCCGGCCGGTTCAAGGACTATATCTCCACCCCCAAGCCCAACATGTACCAGAGCCTGCACACCACCGTCATCGGCTCTCAGGGCATCCCCTTCGAGGTGCAGATCCGCACATGGGATATGCACGAGACGGCGGAATACGGCATCGCCGCCCACTGGAAGTACAAGCAGGGCTCCGGCTCCGGCAATGAAAAGGACTTCGAGTGGGTGCGCCGCCTGCTGGAAAGCCAGCAGGATACGGACGCGGAGGACTACGTCCATTCCCTGAAAATCGACATGTTCGATGACGAGGTGTTTGTCTTTACACCCAAGGGCCGGATCATGGGCTTGCCCGCCGGTTCCACCTCCATCGATTTTGCCTATGCCATCCATTCCGGCGTGGGCAACGCCATGATCGGTGCGAAGGTCAACGGCCGCATCGCCAGCATTGACACACCCCTGCAAAACGGTGATATCGTGGAGGTGCTGACCTCCAAAAACGCCAAGGGCCCCAGCCGGGACTGGCTGAACATCTGCAAGAGCAATCAGGCCCGCACCAAGATCAAGCAGTGGTTCAAAAAGGAAAAGCGGGAGGAAAACGTTGTCCACGGC
>CAZMBL010000052.1:0-12358 GCA_964564605.1 uncultured Oscillospiraceae bacterium | reverse complement strand
GGACGGGACTGCCCCTGTCCATCACCATCGACCCGGAAATCGGCCCCCAGCTGCTGAAAAAGCTGTCCTTTGACAACTGGGAGGATATGTACGCCGCCATCGGCTACGGCGGACTGACCGCCACCAAGGCCGTCGGCCGCATCCGGGACGATATCAACCGCGCCCTGCGGGTGCAGGCCAACGAAAAGCAGCTGCAGGCCTCCCCTCTGCGCACGGCTCCCGATGCGCCGAAGCAGAACCGCCACGCGGTCAACGGCGTGATCGTGGAAGATATCGACTCGTGCATGATCAAGTTTGCCAAATGCTGCACCCCCGTGCCCGGGGATGCCATTGTGGGCTTCATCACCAAGGGCTTCGGCGTGTCCATCCACCGGGCGGATTGCCCCAACGCCGCCAACCGGGATCACCCCGTGCAGGCCGCGCGCTGGGTGCGGGTGCGCTGGGCCAACGAGGATGACCAGCCCTTTGAGACCACTCTGGAGCTGGACTGCATCACCCGGGACGGGCTGCTGCTGGATGTGGCCACCGCCATGACCACGGCCCGGGTGCGGGTGAAGGAACTCTACGGCAAGGATCTGCCGGACGGCAAGAGCATTTTCACCGTCCGTTTCGAGGTCAAAAATGTGGAAGAGCTGGATGCCATCCGCAACCGCCTGCTGAACATCCGGGATGTGGTAGGCTCCCGCAGAGGACAGAATTGATTAAAATCAGGCAAAAAAGGGGTGTCATTGCGAACCAGTCCGCGCCACTGGTGTGGCAATCTCCCGGATGTTTCCTCCCATTGTAGGGGGCGGCGCTCTCGACGCCCCGCCTGTCCGATGACCACCCTGCCGGATGATTGTGGCACCACCCATTGTCACCTTCGGTGACGCTTCCCTTCGGGAAGCCCCTCTTCCGACCCGGCGTACCGCCGGGCCACCTTCCCCGGAGGGGAAGGAAAAATTTTTGAAAGGAACAGCATTATGCGTGCGATTTTGACGCGGGTCAGCTCTGCCGGCGTGAGCATTGACGGCCAGCCGGTGGGAAGCATCGGCAGAGGCTTTCTGATTTTGCTTGGCATCGGCCCGGAGGATACGGAAAAGGAATGCCGGTATCTGGCGGAGAAGGCACTGGGCCTTCGGATTTTTGAGGACGAAAACGGCAAAATGAATTTGGGACTGGACGCGGTGGGCGGTCAGGTGCTGGTGGTCAGCCAGTTCACCCTCTACGGCAACTGCCGCAAGGGCCGCCGCCCCAGCTTCACCGGGGCCGCCGGGCCGGAGCTGGGTAACCGGCTGTATGAAAAATTTCTCTCCATCTGCGCCGAGCTGGGCTATCCGCCCCAGCACGGCCGGTTCGGCGCCGATATGCAGGTCGCCTCCGTCAATGACGGGCCGGTGACCCTGATTCTGGACACGGACACCCTGATGGACAGCCCGAGAAGAGGTTAATTTATGCTGAAAATCCACACCTTGACACTGGGAGACTACCAGACCAATACCTACATCGTCCACGATGCCGCCGCCACCACCTGCTGCATCATCGACCCGGGCTACGAGGCCGATACCATTCTGCGCCGGGTGGCGCAGCTTGGGCTGACGGTGGATGCCATTTTGCTGACCCACGGCCATTTTGACCATGTGGGTGCCGTGGAGCAGATCGTGGCCCAGACCCACTGCCAGCTGTGGATGAGCGAGGGAGACTGGGCTCTGTTTCCAAACCCGGTCAACGCCTGCTTTTACCCTTTGGCCAACTGCGATTTTACCGTGGTGAACTTTATGGAGGATGACGAGATCATCCACGCCGGCGGTACCGTGTTTCACGCCGTTTCCACCCCGGGGCACACCTGGGGCTCCGTGTGCCTGCTGTGCGGCGATGCGCTGTTCAGCGGCGACACCCTTTTCGCCGGCTCCTGCGGCCGGACGGATCTGCCCGGCGGGGACGCGGGTGTTCTGGCCCAATCGCTGGATCGGCTGGCAGAGCTGGAGGGAGATTTCCGGGTCTACCCCGGCCACGGCGGCTCCAGCACCCTCCTGCGGGAGAAGAAAACCAATCCGTACATGCCGCGCCCATAGCCGCGCGGCCCCATGAGGACGCAGATATGACCCTGAAACTACATGGCCACGACGATCTGTACGCCGTGGAGCAGCTGCAGCTTGCCCTGTTCCCGGAGGATTCCGGGGTGGAGGCCGTTTCTTCCCTGCACCGGGGAAAAACATGGCTGACCGCCACCGCCCGCATCACCCTCAACGGCAAAACCGCCACCGGCTGCCGCAGACTTCCGGCGGCCCGGGAAACGGTGCGGGCCCGGCGGCAGGCGTTGCAGCAGAGCTACTATCTGGCTGCCCGGCAGCTGCTGGAAACGCCGCCCCCATGGGGGGCGCTGGCCGGTGTCCGGCCCACCAAAATCACCACCCGCTGTCTGCTGGACGGCGGCACCCCTGCCGAGGCCGACCGGCTGCTGCGGCAGGTCTATTATGTCACGCCCCAGCGGCGGGCGCTGGCGCTGGAATGCTCCGCCGCCACAGTCCGGGCCGCCGGACTGACAAATGAAAAGGATGTTTCCCTCTACATCGGCATTCCCTTCTGCCCCACCCGCTGCGCCTATTGCAGCTTTGTCAGCCGCACCGTGGGGCAGAAAACCGGGCTGCTGGAGCCGTATCTGGAGGCACTTTTGACGGAAATGCGGGAGACGGCCGCCCTGCTGGCAAATTCCGGCCGCACGCTGCGTACTATTTACATAGGGGGCGGCACCCCCACCACATTGTCTGCGGCTCAGCTGGAACGACTGCTGGGGGCGGTGCGGGAGCTGTTTGACCTGCGCCGGGTGCTGGAATTTACGGTGGAGGGGGGAAGACCCGACACCCTCGATGCCGAAAAGCTTGCCGCCATCGCCGGCCTTGGGGTTGACCGCATGAGCATTAACCCCCAGACCATGGACGACGCGGTGCTTCGCGCCTGCGCCCGGCCCCACAGCGCGCAGGATGTGCTTTGCGCTTACCGGCAAGCGGAGCAGGCCGGCTTTGCCGCCATCAACATGGATCTGATCGCCGGACTGCCCGGCGACGGCTGCGTCGGCTTTGCCCGCTCGCTGGATGCTGTGGCGGCGCTGCGCCCGGCCAACATCACCGTCCACACCCTCGCCCTGAAAAAGGATGCCGACCTGTTCCACAACCGGCAGGGGCTGCCTTCGGCGCAGGATGTGGGTGCCATGGTAGACGCGTCGGCCCGGACGCTGCGCTCGCTGGGCTACCGGCCCTATTACCTGTACCGGCAGAAGTACATGTCCGGCAGCTTCGAAAACGTGGGCTGGAGCCGGGACGGTCTTGACTGCCTGTACAATATTTACATGATGGAGGAAGTCCACAGCATCATCGCCCTGGGCGGCGGCAGCGTCAGCAAGCTCAGCCGGCCGGACGGAACCCTGCTGCGCTTCTCCAATCCCAAATTCCCGGAGCAATATATCTCCATGCTGCCTTCCGTTCTGGACAAAAAGCGGGAGCTGTTCGCAGCCATGGAAGGAAAGGACGTGCTGTCTTGGACACCCTGATCTGCAATGTCACCGTCGTGACCATGAATGACCGGATGGAGGTGCTGTTTGGTGCCAACATCGGCATTGAAGACGGAAAAATCTCCTATATCGGCAAAAAAACGCCCCAGGAGCATCCCGCCACCATCATTGACGGCACCGGCATGGTCGCCATCCCGGGCCTGATCAACTGCCATACCCATCTGGCCGCTACGGCTCTGCGCAGCTGTTTTGACGAGCTGGATCAGGCGCAGGCGCTGGAGCAGCTGTTGCAAAAGGAGGCCCGCATGGACTCCCGCTGCGCAAAAGCCGCTGTGACGCTGGGCCTGGCTGAATGCCTGCGCTTCGGCGTGACCTCCGTGTCGGATCTGTACTACTATCCCGATGCCACGGCGCAGGTGCTGGCGGATGCGGGAATGAAGGGCAATCTGGCCCTGTCCGCCTACCGCTTCATCGATGCCGGGGAGGATTTCGATTTTGAGACCGATGAGCAGTGTCAGGCGCTTTGCCGGGTGGTGGAGCGCTGGCACGGCTATGACAATGACCGCATCCGCATCGACTGCGGCATCCACAGTGAATATACCAGCAACTACCGGTTGTGGGAGGCACTGGCCGCCTACGCCGAGGAGCGGCAGCTGGGTATGCAGCTGCATCTGAGCGAGACCCAGCCGGAGGTGGACGGCTGTCTGGAGCGCAACGGCCTTTCCCCCGTGGAGCTGCTGCAATGCCACGGCTTCTTCCGCCGCCCTACCACCGCCGCGGGCTGCGCCTGCCTGAGCGAGGATGACCTTAAAATCCTTGGCCGCCACCATGTCTCGGCGGCTCTGACCCCCCTGACCAGTGCCAAAAGCGGCCTGCCGCTGGCCGCCGCCGGGGCGTGCGTCCGGGCGGGAATGAATGTGACGCTGGGCACCGGCGGTGCCATGGAATGCGGCAACGCCGACCTGTTCGAGGTCATGCGGGGTGTCGCTATGGCCGAGCGGGCCAAAGCCGGGCGGGGCGATGCCCTGCCGGCCTCCGCCGCGCTGATGATGGCCACCATCTGCGGGGCCCGGGCACAGGGCCGGGCGCGGCAGTGCGGCATGCTGTGTGAGGGCATGGATGCCGATATCGTGCTGGTGGATTTTTCCGCGCCCCATCTGATGCCCTGCCACAATGTCCTCAGCGCGCTGGTATTCGGCGCGAAGGGCGGCGATGTGGCCATGACCATGGTGCGGGGCCGAATTCTGTACCGGGACGGCCGGTTCCCTACGCTGGATTTGTCCGGCGCCGTGGAAGAGCTGACCGAATATGTGATCCCCCGCCTGTTCGGGGATAAGGAGTAAGCCATGGAAACACCGAAAAAACAAACCTTCCTCCACGGCACCGCCCTGCTGGCACTGGCCACCGTGGTGGTCAAGCTGATCGGCGCGCTGTACAAGATCCCCCTCAACGGCATCATCGGCCCGGAGGGCTTCAGCTACTTCAATACCGCCTATGAAATCTACAATGTGCTGCTGATGATCTCCACCGCCGGCCTGCCGGTGGCCATGAGCCGCATGGTCTCCGAGGCCAGCACCCTCGGCCACTACAATCAGGTGCGCCGCATCTACACCACCGCCCGCACCCTGTTTATGGCCATCGGACTGGTGTGCAGTGTGCTGATGACCGTGTTCTGCCGCCAGCTGGCCCAGCTGCAGCACCAGCCCAACGCGTGGGCCGCCATCGGAGCCCTTGGCCCCTGCGTGCTGCTGATTTGTATTATGTCAACCTTCCGCGGCTTCTTCCAGGGGCAGGGCAACATGATCCCCACCTCCGTCAGTCAGGTGCTGGAGGCGGCGGTGAAGCTCATCGCCGGTATGGTGGCGGCCATGGTGCTGCTGAAAATGACCGCCAGTATCCCCCTGGCCGCAGGCGGCGCGATTTTGGGCGTGACCATCAGCTGCATGGTCTCATGCCTGTATCTGCTGCGCCGGTTCCGCCGGGCCTACCGGGAAATCCCCGTCACCACGGACACCCCCCACTCCTTCTCCGAGACGGCTCTGCGGCTGCTGAAAATCGCCATTCCCATCACCATCGGCTCTGCCGGACTGTCCTTCCTGATCATGGTGGAGACGAAGGTGTTCATGGGGCAGCTGCTGGGTCTGGGGTATACCCAGTCGCAGGCCGATACCATGAAGGGCATTTTTGACATGACCAAAACCATCTACAATATGCCCTGCGCCTTCATCACCCCCATCACCGTCAGCATCATCCCCGCCATTACGGAGCAGCTGACCCTGAAAAACCACGAAAAGGCCCGGGCCACCGGCGACTCCGCCGTGCGGGTGACAGGGCTGATCTGTATGCCCTGCGCCGTGGGACTTTTCGTGCTGGCGCGGCCGGTCACGGCGCTGCTGGGGGGCTACCGTGGGGAAAATCTGGATCTGGCAACGGTGCTGATGAGTATGCTGGGCATCTGCGTGGTGTTCAACAGCATGGTGCTGCTGACCAATGCCATCATGCAGGCCAGTGGACACGAAAACCTGCCGGTGATCAACACCTTCATCGGCGGCATTCTGCGTCTGGTGGCGGTGTATTTCCTGACGGGCAACCCCCACATCGGTATCATCGGCACCACCATCGGCTCTCTGCTGTGCTATATCACCATCATGGTGCTGAATTTGTGGACGATGTACCGGGTAGTGCCCGATCCTCCGGCGGTCATGCGCAATCTCCTGCGGCCGCTGCTGGCTGCCGTCATCATGGGCGTGTGTACCTACGGGGCGTGGCAGGGCCTGATTGCCCTGCTGGGGGAAGATGCCAGCTCCCTGATCCTGTGCGGTGGGCCCATCGCCGTGGGTGTGGTGGTATATCTGCTGGCCGCCGTGGGGCTCAAGGCCATCACCCGGGCGGACTGCCTGCTGCTGCCCAAGGGTGAGAAGATCGCGGATCTTCTCCATCTGTAAGGAGGCGCCATGACAAAATCCGAACTGATCACCCAGACCGCAGGCCGCACCGGCCTGCGCCGCCGGGATGCCGAGCAGGCCGTCAATGCCGCGCTGGAGAGCATCTGCGCCGCGCTGGAGCGGGGCGAACGGGTGCAACTGACGGGCTTTGGCACCTTTGAGCTGCGCGTAAATGCCCAGCGGCCCGGCCATGACCCCCGCACACAGGAGCCCATCATCATCCCGGCCACACAGGTGCCCGTGTTCCGCCCCTGTCAGGGATTGCGGGAGCGGGTCAGCAAATAAAAGGAGCGAAAATATGCGTCTTGATAAATATCTGAAGGTCTCCCGCCTGATCAAGCGGCGCACCGTGGCCAACGAAGCCTGCGACAACGGCCGCATCAGCGTCAACGGCCGCATCGCCCGGGCCAGCTACGAAGTCAAGCCCGGCGACCGCATCGAACTTGCCATGGGCAACCGCACCGTCACCGTAGAGGTGCTGCAAATCAGCGAAACCACCCGCAAGGACGATGCCCCCACCATGTACAGAGAAATCTGAACCCGCCACCGCTGGGCGACCAATATCCCCACCGTGGCAATTCCCAAAACCACGCCGGCCATTGCGAAGCGGCGCAGCCGACGTGGCAATCCCCCGGTTAGACGTACAATCCCCCCGTTTTCCGACAGTCCGGAAGTACGGGGGGATTTTCACGATGTTTTCATGGGATTGTTGCGGGGGTGATTGGGGGTATGGTGGGGTTATGAGAGAAGATCCAGCTGTTGGAGGAGGGCTTTTCTTTGCCGGGCCAGCTGCAGGCTTTGGGTGGCAGCCCGGTTGGGGTGGGTGTTTTGCCGGGCATAGCGCAGCAGGCGGCAAGCCCATGCCACCGGCAGCAGCACCGGCGCGCGGCGAAGCCAGCCATATCGCTGCTGCATGGCGCGAAGATCGGGAAACAGGGTCGGCAGCAGGCTCTCTCGCTTTTCCTGCCGGTCTGCCTGCACCGCTTGCAGCGTAACGCCCGCGCTGTGCAGGCGGCTTTCGCTGCTGCTGCCGTACACGCCGGACTGGAGAATATCCTCCAGCAGCGGTGCGGCGGGAAGCGTCTGCTCCAGTTGGAGGGAAAATCCCGCCTGCTCAGGCTCCAGCCCCAGCTGCTGCGCGGCGATAGCCAGCACCGTCCGGCCGAAGGTCAGGGCCCGCACCGACTCCAACTGCCGCCAAAGCAGCGGCCAGTCGATTTCCGCGCCGAAACGCTGGGCCCACAGGGCAATATCGCACACCTGCCGGATGCCGAATCCGCTGTAGACCATGTGCTTGCAGGCATGCAGCAGCAGATACAGCATGTGATCATGGGCCGACATGCTCAAAAGGCCGCCAATCTCGGTCTGCACCGGCACGGCCCGCTGCCAAACGGTGGAAAAAACTTCCGCAAGAGGTGCCGTCATGGCAAAATCCGGGGCAAAGGGGCTTTTGTGCAGCTCCAGATACAGTCCCTGCGGATTCATCAGGCCGATTTCGAAAGCATCGCCCTTCTGCCGCAGGGGGCGAAAGTCCGCCTGACGCAAAAGCTCCAGCGCAGTTTCAAACTGCTCCGGCGGAACCAGCAGATCCTCGTCCGAGGACGGGCGCAGGCAGGGCTGGGGGTACAGATTGCGGCACAGGGCGCCCTTCATCACCAGCGCCGTCACCCCAGCCCGGGTCAGCTGCCCGTACACCTGCGAAAAAGCGTCATCGCGCAGGGTCTGCCCCACGCACAGCTCCTTCGCCTGCTGTCGCCAGCTTTCCAGAAGCTCCGGCGGAAGCTGCTGCCGAAACTGCTGCGGCATGGCCTCCAGCACCAGCGCCTGCACCCGGTGGGCACAGGCCAGTTCATACAGCCGCCACCCATCCTCCGGCGTTTGGAAATCCGGCAATACCGCCGTCTCCCCCCGCAGGGCAGCCCGCAGAGTGGTCAGCAGCAGTTTCTCACACATGGGCTGCTTCCCGCTGCCGGGCGGGATTGGGGTCATAGGTGGTGACCAGCGCGGCCAGCTCCCGCACCACGCCGACAGAATCGTTGCTGTCGCACAGCGGACGCAGGCGATTCAGACTTTCCAGCAGCTGCTCATCGGAGAAGCCGTTGGGATGGCCCACAAAAATCAGGTTGTTGGCCGTCTTTTCCAGCCCTTCCTCGGCCATCAGCAGCTCTTCATACAGCTTTTCGCCGGGGCGCAGGCCGGTGTACACCACCGGAATGTCCACATCCGGCTCATAGCCACACAGACGGATCATTTTCCGGGCAAGGTCATCAATGCGAACCTGCTCACCCATATCCAGCACAAAGATCTCACCGCCCCGGGCATAGACGCCGGCCTGCATCACCAGACTGACGGCCTCCGGAATGGTCATGAAATAGCGCACGATATCCTTGTGGGTCACGGTCACCGGGCCGCCATGCTCGATCTGATCCCGGAACAGGGGGATCACACTGCCGTTGCTGCCCAGCACATTGCCAAAGCGCACGGCCACATACCGGGTGGCGGCACTTTTGCGATCCATCATCTGGATGATCATTTCGCACACCCGCTTGGTGGTGCCCATGATGCTGGTGGGGTTGACCGCCTTATCCGTGGAAATCAGCACAAAGGCCTGTGTGCCGAAGGCATCCGCCGCCCGGGCCACGTTCAGGGTGCCGAAGACGTTGTTTTTAACCGCCTCCTGGGGACTGACCTCCATCAGGGGCACATGCTTGTGGGCCGCCGCATGGAACACCAGCTCCGGCCGGTACTTTTCAAATAGCTGCTCCACTCTGGCCCGATCCCGCACGGAGCCGATCAGCACCAGCAGCGGCAGACCCGGATAGCGCCGCAGCAGCTCCTGCTGGATGGCGTAGGCATTGTTTTCGTAAATATCAAAGATGATCAGCATGGCCGGCTGACAGTCCGCCAGCTGACGGCACAGCTCGCTGCCGATGCTTCCGCCGCCACCGGTGACCAGCACCCGCCGATCCCGGATGTGGGCGCGGATGGACTGCATGTCCACCTCCACACTGTCCCGGCCCAGCAGATCCTCGATCTCCACCCGGCGCAGCTGCATGGTGGTGGCCTCGCCGTAGGCCAGCTCCGCAAGACCCGGCAGAATTCGCACGACACAGCCCGTGTTCTGGCAGATATTCAGAATTTCCCGCTTCTGGCTGGCCGGGCAGGTGGGAATGGCGAAAATGATCTCGGACACATGATATTTCTTCACGGTTTCGGGGATGGCGTCCCGGCCGCCCACGATAGGCACACCGGACAGATCCCGGCCCCATTTGACGCAGTCGTCATCGACGATGCAGACCACCCGGTTGTGGGACATTTCACTGGTTCGCAGATCCCGCAGGGCCAGCGCGCCGGCATCGCCCGCGCCGATCAGCAGTGTGGGCACCTGCTGGGGAATTTCCTCCTGAATAATATGCCGCAGCCGCCGCGCAAGCCGGTACAGCAGCCGCTCCCCGATGATGCAGCAGCCCAGAATCATGGTCTGGATAATGGGGAAGCTGCGGGGGATTCCCAGGCGCAGCATGGACATGAAGAAGTATTGCAGCACACTGCACAGCGCCACCGCGGCGGCGATCAGGGCGGCCTCCTTCACGCTGACATACTCCCAGAGGCTGTTGTAAATGCCAAACAGCGCCATGACCACGATCACCGTCAGGGTGTGGGCCGGGGCGTAGAGAAACACATTATGCAGATAATTGCTGCCCAGCAGCTCGTTCCAGTTAAATTCAAAACGGATCAGCAGCGTCAGAAACTGCGACAGATTGATCAGCAGCACATCCACGATCATCAAAATCAGAATGCGCACCGCTTTTTTTGCAAGCACTCCCGTGTTTTCCTTTTTCTTCACAGAGAAAATCCTCCTGCATACATTCTTATCCGGTGAATTATAGCACATTTCATCCCTTTGCGCAACGGATAAGTTCACAAATATTCAGTTTTTTTCGGAAAATCCTGCCCAGTCTTGCATTTTTAGCCGAAAAGCGGTATACTGATATAAAAAATTGTCACGCCCATCGCCAGTGACAGAAGGAGGGAAAAACATGCCAGAGCCCCAGGATCCGGCCGTGGCCGTGCCGAGAATGCGGCAAATTCTTGCCGCCGGGCAGTGCTGCCGCCTGACGGTGACCGGCACCAGCATGGTTCCCTTCCTGCGCAGCGGCCGTGACCGGGTGGTGCTGCGCGCGCCGCAGGGCCCGGCCCGGCGTGGAGATATTGTGTTTTTTCAGCGACCCGGCGGGCAGTATGTGCTGCACCGGGTTCACCGGCGGCTGCCGGATGGATTCTACCGCATCTGCGGCGACGGACAGACGGTGACGGAGGATGTTTCGCCGGAGACCCTCATCGCCACCGTGGTGGCGCTGGAGCGGGACGGGCGGCCATTTTCCACGAAAAATCCCCTGTGGCGGGTGCTTTCTCTGCTATGGATCGCCGGTCTGCCCCTGCGGCGGCCGATGCTGGCTCTGCTGCATAAGCTGTGGGCAATGCGCCGGGGCAGAGGGTGATTTTTTTGCCTTTTTGCAGAAAGACTCTTGACTTTCCCTACGGCGGCAGGTAAAATACAAACGGTATGGTGTACGATGCCCGAATGTGGGCTCGTTTCATGATAACCGGCAAATAGCCGGGGTATTCGCGATTTACGCCCTGCGGCGTTAGATTTGCAATTTGCTATGCCGGAGTAATCCGTGCAGTTTTTTTGCCAATTTCATCTGCATTGGGCTGCGGTCGCGCCCACCCCTTCGGCTGTGCCATATTCTACAGAAGGAGGTGTGCCGCAGAATTATGGGTCCTGTACAAATCGTATTGCTTGTTGTTGGCTTTCTTGTGACAGCCGTTGTTTGTTTTGTCGCCGGCGTGACTTACCGGAAAAAGGTAGGCGAGCGGGAGATCGGCTCGGCGGAGCTGGAGGCGACCCGACTGATTAACGAGGCCATCCGCAGCGGCGAAAACCGCAAGAAGGAAATGCTGCTGGAAGCCAAAGACGAAATCCATAAATCTCGCACCGAACACGAAAAGGAAGTCAAGGAGCGCCGCGCCGAGCTGAGCAAGCAGGAGCGCCGTCTCGAACAGAAGGAATCCACCCTGGACAAGAAGACCGAAGCCTTTGAAAAGAAGGAAGAGGAGCTGGCCAAGCGGCTCCAGAAAGCGGCTCAGACCCAGGAAGAGGCCGAAGCGGCCAAGGCCGCCCAGCTCAAGGAGCTGGAGGCGATCTCCGGCCTGACACAGGAGGAAGCCAAGCAGCACCTGCTGCACAGCGTGGAAGATTCCGTCCGGCACGATGCCGCCGTAAAGATCCGGGAAATTGAGCAGCAGCTCAAGGACGAAGCGGATGATAAGGCCCGGGAGATCATCGCCATCGCCATTCAGCGCTGCGCCGCGGATCACTCCGCCGAGACCACCGTTTCCGTTGTGCCCCTGCCCAACGATGAGATGAAGGGACGCATCATCGGCCGGGAGGGCCGCAACATCCGCACACTGGAGACCATCACCGGTGTGGATCTGATCATCGACGACACGCCGGAGGCCATCACCGTCTCCAGCTTCGACCCGGTTCGCCGTGAAATTGCCCGTCTGGCACTGGAAAAACTGATCGGGGACGGCCGCATCCATCCTACCCGCATTGAGGATATGGTGGAGAAGGCCCGCAAAGAGGTTGACCGCACCATCCGTGAAGAGGGCGAGCGCGCCTGCTACGAGACCGGCGTTCACAACCTCAACCCGGAGCTGGTGAAAATTCTGGGCCGCCAGAAATACCGCACTTCCTACGGTCAGAACGTGCTCAACCACTCTATGGAAGTGGCGCACATCGCCGGCCTGATGGCCAGCGAGCTGGGCGTGGACGTGGCGCTGGCCAAGCGCGCGGGTCTGCTGCATGACCTGGGCAAGTCCATCGACCATGAGGTGGAGGGCAGCCATGTGCAGCTGG
>CAZMBL010000051.1:0-12546 GCA_964564605.1 uncultured Oscillospiraceae bacterium | reverse complement strand
GGAGGGCAGCCATGTGCAGCTGGGCGCGGATCTGGCCCGGAAGTACAAGGAAAATCCCGTTGTAATCAATGCCATCGAGGCGCATCACGGCGACGTGGAACCCAAGACCATCATTGCCGTGCTGGTACAGGCCGCCGATGCCATTTCCGCCGCCCGCCCCGGTGCCCGGCGTGAAAACGTGGAAAACTATATCCGCCGGCTGCAAAAGCTGGAGGAGCTGACCGGCTCCTGGCCCGGTGTGGATAAGGCTTACGCCATTCAGGCCGGCCGGGAAGTCCGCATCATGGTCAAGCCCGAGGTGGTCAACGAGGACAATATGACTCTGCTGGCCCGGGACATTGCCAAGAAGATCGAGGCCGAGCTGGAATATCCCGGCCAGATCAAGGTCAACGTCATCCGGGAGACCAAAGCGGTCGAATACGCGAAATAACCAAAAACACATCCACCGGCCTGGCCGGTGGATGTGTTTTTATTACCGTAAAGAAACAAATGTCATTGCCACACGTCCTTCCGGGTTGTCGGAAAAACGGGGGTTTTTACGTCTCACCGGGGGATTGCCACACCAGTGACAGCTTTTTCTGCCAGCGGATGTAAGGGCGGTCACCGTCCCATTCGATGGGGAGCCAGACATAGCGGGAGATGGCGGTATTTTCCCGGTGGCGGCTCTCCTGTTCGGGCAGGGGCTGGGCCACTTTCGGGCTGGGATCGGGCTGGTAGTCCCTGAAATGCCGCTCCATACCGGAGAGGATCTGCTTCCCCATCAGGCCGATCCACCAATGGGGCATCCAGCGGTCGGCGCAGGCGATATAGCGGTCGGTGCCGGGCAGGCGGATCACGCAGCTGATCTGGGAATTGAAGGTGGTGCCGGTGCGGTCACCGATGCAGATATCCCCCAGATCCGTGTACGTCCCGTGGTAATCGTCAAACACGCAGACCCGGCTGGGATTGGGATAATAGCCGGAGGTGCCGGAGGTGATCAGATACTTTTTCCCGTTCCGCTCGAAGAAGGTGGGGGCCTCCCGGGTTCGGGGCGGCAGAAGGCCGTCATAATGGACGGAATACTCCTCGCTGACCTGGGTATAATCCTCGCTCAGGGTGGCGCAGATCAGCTGAAAATGGGGCCGCTCGAACCAGATGTAGGCTTTTTCCGTGGCCTCGTCCACATGGAGGCAGAAGTCTCCGCTGTCCATATCCAGCGGCTTGTAGATCTTATGGGCGAAGGTGTAGGGCCCCTCCAGCCGGTCGGCGGTCAGAACGGACATGAACTGGCTGACTTCTCCGGCCATGATTTTCAGCCATGCCACATATTTGCCCGTCTTTTTGCAGAAGATGATGTGGGGCCTGTCCATGCAGTAGGTCGGATGCAGGGGGCTTTGCAGATCGTTTTCCTCGGGCGGGATGATCAGGCCCCGGTCTTCCCAGTTGCACAGATCCTTCGAGGTGTACAACCGCACGCCCCAGTGCCAGATGTTGCCCTTCCCGTCGGTTTTTTCCTTGTTTTCGCCGTACCAGTACCACAGCCCGTCCCGATAGAATACGGACAGGCCGTGGGCCTGAATGGTTTTCCCGGCAGTATCCAGCCAGCGCTTACCGGGTTTGATGCAATGAGTCATGGTGCTTTTTCCTCCGTTTTTCCTGTTTTTCCTGCTTTCGCAGATATTTTTCGTTTCCGTCTCAAAATCCAGCCCCTTTGCAAGGGCACGCCGCTTTTAATTTATTTTACTTGATTTCATGGAATAAGTCTTTTACAATAGTAGCCATGGATTTCGCATTTTCGGACATGGAGGACGCTATGGAACAGGAAAAAGATTTGACTGCGCTGCCCATGACCGTGCTGGAGCAGCAGCTCCGGCGGCATACCTCCGCTTTGAGACCGGCGCGGACGGGGACATTCGCCATCTGTTACAGCAGCTGTACCGGGAATTTTACCGTCAGGAGCCTTATCAGGCCCAGCTGCTCAACGCCCTGATGCGCACCTTTTTCCTGCTGCTGCTGCGACGCTATGAGGGCACGGCCCGCCTGCCCCGGCGGGAGGATTTTTACTGGAAGCACGAATTTTCCGCCATTTTGAGCCATATCCAGACCCATTATGCCACCGTCACCCAGCAGGAGCTGGCCCAGCGCTTTCACTACAGCCAGCGCCAGACCCGGCGCATCGTGGAAAGCTGTGTGGGTATGCCTTATCAGCAGCTGATCGTCAAGCTGCGCATGGAAAAGGCGGCAGCGCTGCTGCGGCAGGGCTGCGATATCCCGACCGTATCCGCCGCCGTGGGCTATTCCACTCTCAGCAGCTTCTACCGTGCCTTCACCCGCTACTACAATCATCCCCCTGCCCACCACCGCGATTTCCCTAAGGAGGAATAAAAGCATACGATGGGAGCGGCAGGGGACGTGGCAAGGGGCGTCGAGGGCGCCGCCCCCTACGCAAATCATCCGGCAGATCGGTCATCGGACAGGCGGGGTGTTATTCCGGCATCCGGGTTGTGCGGCAAATGCGCACAAAGGGGGGCGGGTTTTTTCCGGTTTATTTGTGGGCTATTGCCCTTGCGCGAGGCGGGGGAAGGTGGTATGATACTCGGGTTGCAAAATATCCGAAATATGGTTTCCATCCGTGAAAAGAGGACGTTTATTATGGAAATTTATCTGATTTGTCTGGCTGTGGCACTGGTGGGCGGCCTGATGATGAGCCGGTTGACCAAGCTGATCAACCTGCCCGCCGTGACGGCTTATCTGGTGGCGGGTCTGCTGCTGGGACCCTTCTGCATCGGTGCGCTGCAGGTGCCGGGGCTGGGCTTCAACTCGCTGGAGCAGGTGGAGCTTCTGAACATCATCACCCAGACGGCGCTGGGCTTCATCGCCTTTACCATCGGCAATGAGTTCCGCCTGAGCCAGCTGCGGGCCACGGGGGCAAAGGCCATCACCATCGGCGTGGCGCAGGCGGTGCTGACCACGCTGGTGGTGGATGTGGTGCTGATCGCGCTGCATTTTTGCTTCCCTGCGGTCATTTCTCTGCCCTGCGCCATTACGCTGGGCGCCATCGCCTCCGCCACGGCCCCGGCCGCCACACTGATGGTGGTGCGCCAATACAAGGCGGACGGCCCCCTGACCCGGCTGCTGATGCTGGTGGTGGCCATCGATGACGCAGTGGGTCTGATGCTGTTCTCCGTTTCCTTCGGCATTGCCACGGCCCTGTCCGCCGGACAGGTGAGTGTACTGGCCGTGGTGGTAGAGCCGCTGGTGGAGATCGTGCTGTCGCTGGGTCTGGGTTCGCTGATGGGCTGGCTGCTGCATCTGGTGGAGCAGTTCTTCCATTCCCGCAGCAAGCGCATGACCATTTCCGTGGCCTTCGTAATGCTGACTGTGGGCCTTTCCATGCTGGAGTTTCAGCTGGGCCCGATCCACTGCGGCTTCTCGTTGCTGCTGGTGTGCATGATGACGGGCACCATTTTCTGCAATGTCTGCTCCACCTCCGAAGAGCTGATGAGCCGTGTGGAGGGCTGGACGACCCCGCTGAACGTGCTGTTTTTCGTTCTGTCCGGCGCGGAGCTGGATCTGAACGTGCTGGCCAGCCCCGTGACCATTCTGGTTGGCGTGGTGTACATTCTTTCCCGCTCCGCCGGCAAATACTTCGGCGCGTGGTCCAGCTGCCGCCTGACCGGCCAGAGCAAACCCATTACCGATCATCTGGGCATCACCCTGCTGCCGCAGGCCGGTGTGGCGCTGGGCATGGCACTGACTGCCGCCACGCTGCCCGATGGGGCGCTGGCGCGCAATGTTGTGCTGTTTGCCGTGCTGGTGTATGAGCTGGTGGGCCCGGCGCTGACCAAGCGGTCGCTGCTGGCCGTTGGGGAGATCCGTCCGGAGGGACGCACCAGTGCCAGAACCCACAACGCCCCGAAAATGCCGCA
Organism: uncultured Oscillospiraceae bacterium; assembly: GCA_964564605.1. Taxonomy (GTDB): domain Bacteria; phylum Bacillota; class Clostridia; order Oscillospirales; family Oscillospiraceae; genus Faecousia. Next base: position 8,638 of record CAZMBL010000051.1, on the reverse strand, counting down.
ATAATGGCATTTTCCGGGAAAATACCGTTGACAAAGGGACATTTTTTCCTTACAATAGAGGCATACCCTCCTGCATGACTGACGGATCATCGCGGATCACCGCGGGGAAGTGTGGGAGTAACGTGCCGACCGTCTGGGCAATTCAGTCAGGGCTGAATTGCCCTTTTTTTCACCAAAGAAAAAAATTGAGAGGTGCCGTATGAAAAAGTTGAACAATCTGTCCGAAAGCAGCTTCCTGAAGCTGGTGTTTGCCTTCTTCACCCTCGCCTTCGCCGTGGCCGCCGTCTGTATGCCAGACCGCAGGGAGCTGGTGGCGGGTCTCGGGCGTATTTTGACCTCCACCGCCAAAATCTCCACCAACTATTTCGCCGTGGGCGGCTATGCCGCCACCTTTGCCAATATGGCGCTGGTGGCCCTGTGCTGTCTGGGGCTGTATACACTGACCGGCGCGGCGGTGAACAATGTCTCCAATCTGGCCTTTTTGCTGACACTGGGCTTCGGCTCCTGGGGCATCAATGTGCTCAATATCTGGCCCAGTGTGCTGGGCGTGGCCCTCTACTGCGCCGTGAAGCGGGAGAAGCTGGGCTCTCAGGTCAATGCCATGCTCTTCTCCACCGGCATTGCCCCCCTGATCTCCGAGCTGCTGCTGCGTTACCCCAATGCCGAGGCGGTGGGCTTCAGCTGGCCGGCTCTGGCACTGGCCATGGGTGTCGGGCTCTGCATCGGCTTTTTCCTGCCGGCAGGGCTGGCGCACTCGCCGCAGGTTCACAAGGGTTTCGATCTGTATTCCGCTGCCCTGCCCATTGGCATGACGGCATTCTTCCTGCAGGCCGCCCTGTATAAGACCATGGGCGTGGCCCTGCCCGCCGCCCCCGGGGCGGAGACGCTGCAGGTGGCCAACAGCACCATTGTCAGCGTATTCTGCGGCGTGGTGTTCGGACTGTGCGTGGTGCTGGCGCTGGCCATGGGCTGCCGCCCCCGGGATTACTGGCAGCTGCTGCGCAGCCGGGAGCGTGTCCCCAGTGTGACCGCCCGGTACGGCAATGCCGTATATCTGATGAACGCAGGCGTTTACGGCCTGTTCATTCTGGGCTACTATCATCTGGTGGGGGCCGGCTTCAACGGCATCACATTCGGTACCATTTTCTGTATGCTGGCCACCTGCAATTCCGGCTCCCACCCGGCCAACGTCTGGCCCATTATGGTGGGCTACGCCGTGGGCAGTCTGGTATTCGGCTGGATCTCGCCCCTGTTGGGCGGCAGCTTTGCCGGGGCCATCTGCGCGCAGGCCATCTGCGTGGGCCTGTGCTATGCCAACGGCCTGAGCCCCATTGTGGATCGCTATGGCTGGTTCTGGGGTGCCGTGGCAGGACTTTGCCATTATGTGCTGGTGACCTCCGTGCCCAATCTGCACGGCGGCTACTGCCTGTATAACGGCGGCTTCACCGCGGCGCTGATCTGCCTGCTGCTGGTGCCGCAGCTGGAGCGGTTCTGCCGCCCCCGCCGCAGTGCCGACGAAACCGCCCAGAGTCGGTAAGGAGGAGACTATGTTCTATCGCAATGCCCGCGTTTTTGCGGCGGATCAGCGCTTTCATCACGGGGCCTTTGCCGTGGAAAACGGGGTGTTCACCCAGGTGCTTCCGCAGGAAGTCCCGGCTGATGCCGTGGATTTGCAGGGAGCAACGGTGATTCCCGGCCTGATCGATGTGCACACCCACGGCAATTCGCAGGCGGATTTTTCCGATGGCGACCCGGCTGGATTGGCGACCATGGCCGCCTTTCTGGCGAAGAAGGGGATCACCTCCTTCCTGCCCACCTCCATGACCCTGCCCTACGCGCAGCTGGAGGCCGCCTTTCACACCGCCCGGGGGATGATGGATGCCCCTCTGCCCGGCCACGCCCGGGTGCTGGGGGTGCATATGGAGGGGCCCTATTTCTCCCCGGAGAAGAAGGGGGCCCAGAACGCCGCATGGCTGCGCCTGCCCGATGCGGAGGGCTTCGCGGCGCTGGATGATGCCTGCGGCAATGTGGTGCGCATCGTGGATGTGGCCCCGGAGCTTCCCGGGGCGCAGGAGTTTATCCACGCCGCGAAGGCGCGCTGCACCGTGTCGGTGGCCCATACGGCGGCGAACTATGCCGCGGCCGCCGCCGGTTTCGATGCCGGAGCCACCCATGTGACCCATCTGTATAATGCCATGCCGCCGCTGCACCACCGGGATCCCGGTGTCATCGGGGCGGCGGTGGAGCGGCCCAATGTACGGGCGGAGCTGATCTGCGATGGGCTGCATGTCCATGAAAGCGCCGTCCGGCTGGCCTTTGCCGCCTTCGGCCCGGAGCGGATGGTACTCATCTCCGATTCCGGCCGCTGCTGCGGCATGGCGGAGGGCAGCAGCTTCACCCTCGGAGGACAGACGGCCTTCCTGCGGGGCGGCGCCGGTCGCCTGCCGGACGGCACCATCGCCTGCTCGGCTACCGATCTTTTCTCCTGCATGCGCAAGGCCGTTTCCTTTGGCATTTCGCAGGAGGCCGCCATCCGGGCGGCCAGCTGCAATCCAGCCCGGGCCATCGGCATGGAACACCGTGTCGGCTCCATCGCCCCGGGACTGGCTGCGGATTTTGTGATTTGTGACGATGATCTGAACCCGCTGCGGGTGTTCCTTGGCGGGGAAGAAGTGCTTGCATGACCCGGGCCGCCCGATTTATGGCGCTGCTGCTGGTGCTGGCACTGATGGCCGGATGCGCGCCCCGGGTCGGAAACCGCACCGCGACGTGGTACGGCCTGTTCGATACCGTCATCACCCTGTCCAGCCGGACAGCAGGGGATGCGGAATTTCAGCAGACCGGGCAGGCGGTGTATACCCGGCTGGAGCAGCTGCACCGCCTGTTCGACATTTACCATGACTATGACGGGATGAATAATCTGAAAACCGTCAATGATCAGGCAGGCATCGCCCCGGTGCCGGTGGACGGTGTGGTGCTGGAGATGCTCCAGTCCTGCCGGGACTATGAAAAGCTCACCGGCGGCGTGGTGAATGTGGCCATGGGCAGTGTGCTGCAGCTGTGGCATCAGGCCCGGGAGGCAGCGCTGGAAGACCCGGCCTCTGCCGCCATCCCCAATTCACAGGCACTGGCGCAGGCTGCGGCCCATACGGATTCGGAGAATATGATTCTGGATTTTCAGGCGGAAACCGTCTATCTGGCGGATGCGCAAATGCGGCTGGATGTGGGTGCCATCGCCAAGGGTTGGGCAGCCCAGAAGGCGGCACAGCTGCTGCCGGAAGGGTACCTGCTCAGTGTCGGCGGCAATGTCTGCGCCTCCGGGCCGAAGCAATCTCCGGACACACCGTGGACGATCGGCATCCGCAATCCGGATGGGGACGGTTATCTGCGTACCGTGGCCATCACCGGCGGCTGTGTAGTCACCAGCGGCGATTATGAGCGGGTTTTCACCGTGGATGGCGTGCCCTATTGCCACATCATCGACCCCGAGACACTGATGCCCGCCCGGCGCTGGCGTTCCGTCACGGTGATCTGTGACGACTCGGCCCTGGCCGATGCCCTCTCCACCGCCCTGTTCATCCTCCCGCAGGAGCAGGGGCAGGCCCTTTTGGATCAGGTAAACGCCCAGGCACTCTGGCTAACCCCCCAGGGTCAACTCCACGCCTCCCCAAACTTCCCTAACGTGTGACAGGATGTGTAATGGACCGTACTTAGAGTATAACAGTACAGGCCGGTTAGACGTAAAATCCCCCCGTTTTCCGGACTGTCGGAAAATCGGGGGGATTGCCACACCAGTGGCGCGGACTGGTTCGCAATGACATATGTCGTTTGAGCCCCCGGCCTTCCCCTCTGGGGAAGGTGGCCAGGCGGCACGCCGGGTCGGAAGAGGTGCTTCCCGAAGGGAAGCGTCACCGAAGGTGACAATAGGTGCAGCAGAGGACGTGACAAGGGGTGTCGTGGGCGCCACCCCCTACGGAATGTGTTGTCGAACCGGGTGCAAGAGGGCCGATATGCCTCAATCGGCCCCTACGGAAACTCAAAAGAGTTAGTATGTCATTGCAAAGTAAAGCACCATTTCTCTATTCTCTATTCACTTTTCTTTTCCCATTACCTGGAAGAAAAAGGCCCTCCTGCGGAGTTATGTTCCGCGGGAGGGCTTGTTTTTAAGCTGTTACTTGGTCTGCGGGCCGCTGCGCAGGGTCACGTCATGGTAGCCGCCTTCTACGATGGAAGTGGCGGAGACCAGCGTCAGGCGGGCATCGCGCTGCAGGTCTGCAATGGTGGTCACACCGCAGTTGCACATGGTGGACTTGACCTTGTAGAGGCTGGCCTCCACATTGTCGTGGAGGGTGCCGGCGTAGGTCACATAAGAGTCCACACCCTCTTCAAAGGTCAGCCGGGCAGAGCCGCCCAGATCATAACGCTGCCAGTTGCGGGCGCGGTTGCTGCCTTCGCCCCAGTATTCCTTCATATAGGAGCCGTTGACCATGACCTTGGGGGTGGGAGACTCGTCAAACCGGGCAAAATACCGCCCCAGCATCAGAAAATCCGCGCCCATAGCCAACGCAAGGGTCATGTGATGATCGTGAACGATGCCGCCATCGGAGCAGATGGGCACATAAATGCCGGTCTCCCGGTAATACTCGTCCCGGGCTGCCGCCACTTCGATCAGCGCCGTGGCCTGTCCACGGCCGATGCCCTTGGTCTCCCGGGTGATGCAGATGGAGCCGCCGCCGATGCCAACCTTGACAAAATCCGCCCCTGCCCGGGCCAGGAACAGGAATCCGTCCCGATCCACCACGTTGCCGGCGCCAATTTTGACACTGTCGCCATAGTTAGAGCGGACATAGTCAATGGTTTTCTGCTGCCAGCAGGTGTAGCCCTCGGAGGAATCGATGCACAGCACGTCCGCCCCGGCCTCCAGCAGCGCCGGGATCCGCTGGGCATAGTCCCGGGTGTTGATGCCGGCCCCCACCATGTAGCGCTTCTTGCCGTCCAGCAGTTCCTGCGGGTTGGCCTTGTGGGAAGCATAGTCCTTGCGGAAGACGAAGTACATCAGCCGGCCGTCCCGGTCTACGATGGGCAGGCTGTTGAGCTTATGCTCCCAGATGATGTCATTGGCCTCCTTCAGCGTTGTCTCCGCCGGGGCTGTGATCAGCCGCTCCAGCGGGGTCATGAAGGTGCTGACCCGGTCTGTGGGGCTCATGCGGGTCAGGCGGTAATCCCGCCCGGTGACGATGCCCAGCAGCCGCCCGTTGGCGCTGCCGTCATCGGTGATGGCCACGGTGGAGAAGCCGTTGGCGGCCTTCAGCTCCAGCACATCCGCCAGCGTGTCATCCGGTGTCAGGTTGGAGGCGGATACTACAAACCCGGCCTTGTAATTTTTAACCCGAGCTACCATGGCTGCCTGACTTTCGATGGACTGCGAGCCGTAGATGAAGCTCAGGCCGCCCTCCTTTGCCAGCGCGATGGCCAGTGTATCATTGGATACGGACTGCATGATGGCGGAAGTCATGGGGATATTCAGCGTAATGGCAGGCTCCTCCCCCGCGCGGAAGCGGGTCATGGGGGTGCGCAGGCTGACGCGGTCCGGGATGCAGTTTTCGGATGTGTAGCCGGGAATCAGCAGATACTCGCTGAAGGTATGGCTCGGTTCGGGATAGTAATATGCCATGTTGAGTCCTCCAATTTCAGATAATGGTTATTGCGCAGGCGTTGCCTGTGAAAGCACGTTTTGGCACATCAGAACCCGTCGCCCTGATCCAGCAGCTCCAGCTGCTGATTGCCCTGATTGTCCAGCCGCTTGAAATTGCCCACCACTTCGCCAACCTGACTGACCACCGCGAAGGTGTTTGGCACGCTGCGAACGATGGCGGACAGGGCCGCGGCCTGGGTTTTGTTGACCACGCAGATGAGGATGGATGTCTCCCGCCCCAGATACATGCCCCTGCCGGGCACCAGTGTGGCGCTGTGGTGCAGCTGATGGATGATGGCATCGCTGATGCGCTGGGGGTCGTCCGTCACGATCTCAAAGCGGACGGCGCTTCTGCCGGATTTGGTCAGCTTATCGGTGACGGTGCTGGAGGTGAAGCTGTACATGATGCACAAAAGCACCGGCTCAATTTGGAAATCATACACAAAATAGGAGATCAGCGCCACCGCCGCGTTCAGGCTGAACAGGACATAGAAGAAGTTCATATCGGGGCGCTTTTTGTGAATGACAGCGGCGATAAAATCGGTACCGCCGGAGTTGGCGCTGGCCCGGACGAGCAGGGAGTAGCAGCTGCCGTAAATGATCCCGGCCACCAGCGGGCCGAGGATGGTGCTGGTGCCGTTTTCCGTGGCGTAGGCAAAATCGGAAAGATCCACATATTCCAGCACCACGAGACTGACGGAGAATACCACCACATACACCATGCTGCGCACGGCCATCGCGCGGCTGACCTTGCGGTAAACCCAGATGGACAGGGGGATGTTGATCAGCAGGCTCATATAGCCCACGCTGATATCGGTCAAATACTGGATCATGGTACACAGTCCGTTGATACCGGAGGGCGCGAACCGGTTGGGGAAAACAAAAAGGTTGTAGTTGACCGCGCAGACCATCGCGATCACCGCGATGCACAGATAGGTCAGCGCCTTTTTCATGCGATTCATGATCCGCCTCCGGGAAGGACATATTTTGTTCAGTCTACCACAAATCCCCCGCACGGTCAATACAAAACAATAAACTTTTTCCGGATGGCGGGAGAAAAACTTTCTTCCTACCTCTTTACAAATCGGAAAAAGCCTGCTATAATAAGTAGGCTAAAAGCAAATGCACCGGTGGCTCAATGGATAGAGCATCGGATTCCGGTTCCGAGGGTTGGGGGTTCGAGTCCCTTCCGGTGTACCAAAATAAAAGGGAGGCTTGTGCCTCCTTTTTATTTTGCCCAGAAGGGACTCGAATAATAAATGCAGCAGTCCGGGGGACTGCTGCTGGCCGCCGGCTGGACGGCGGCCACACTACTGTTTTCGCCATGGGCGAAAATGCAAACGAGTCCCTTCCGGTGTTTTGTGGTGAATTCACTATACCACATCAAGGCCGACTTCTCATCTTTTTCTGGTTCACATCATTTTAGCACAAACATAGGAAGAAAGTTTTTCTCCCGCCGGACAAAAGTTTCTTTCCGCACTGCCGGTTCTGTTGTGGAAGAGATTTTCGGGTGAGCATCGCCAGAATGCGGCCGGCTGTGTTTCCGGCCACGATATACGCTATGCACCTTTTTCTTCGTCCGAAATATGGTGCATAATGTCGCCAACATCGCATCCCAGAATCCGGCAAAACTGATCGATCGTATGCGTACTTACGCTTTCATTGCGCTTCAACCTTGTGATCTGCGCCGGACTTACACCATATTTTTTGATCAAAGCGTACTGACTTACGCCTTTTTGTTTCATTGTTTCCCACAATTTCGCATAAGAAATCATGCCAAACACACTCCTTGCACTTGACATGATAACCGAAAGCGGTGTATAATAACATTAACCAATATCGGTTAATATTCTGTCAAGAGAGGGAGAAACACATGGAAACTACCACTACAGAACAGACAACGGCCACGAAATTCTGCAAGCATTGTGGCGCAAAAATCCCCGTCGCGGCGGTCATCTGCACACATTGCGGCTGTCAGGTCGAGGAAGTCAAGCAGGCCGAGCAGCCCAGCATTGTGATCAACAACGCAAACAGCAACGTCAACAGTAATGTGAACGCAGCCATGTTTGGCGTCCGCGCAAAAAACAAATGGGTCGCCTTTTTCCTTTGCCTGTTCCTCGGCTACTTCGGCGCGCACAAATTCTATGAAGGAAAAATCGGAATGGGCATTTTATACCTGTTTACAGTCGGACTGTTTGGTATCGGTTGGTTTATTGACTGTATTGTGCTGCTGACCAAGCCCAATCCTTACTATGTACGCTGAAACAGCCTGCGCCGCGCCATGGGATTGATGCCGGTTTCTCACGGCGGAAGCACATCGATCCGGTGGAGGCACAGCCATTCCCCCGGTTTTTCCGAATTGTGTGTCGGAAAAACCGGGGGATTTTATTGCTGTCCGGGAGATAGCCTGTTTTTATTCAAGGGGAGCAAAAGCAGCTTGGCCGGTGCAAAAAAGTCGTGTCGAAGAATTCTCCTCGACACGACTTCTGCTTATTTGTATATTGTCTCTATTCCGACGATCGGGTCAGTGGCACCGCAGAGCCTTTATTCCTCGTTGGCCTTGGCGTCTGCGATGATCTTGGCCTGATTGCCCTTGGGCACTTCCTCGTAGCGGACGAAGTCCAGGGTGAAGGAACCGCGTGCCTGGGTCATGGCCCGCAGGTCGATGGCATAGCTGCCCATTTCGGCCATGGGGACTTCGGCCTCGACCACGGTGTTGCCGTCGGCATCCGGGTTCATGCCCATGGGACGGCCACGGCGCTTGCTCAGGTCACCCATCACATCGCCCACATAGTCATCCGGCACCGTCACCGCCAGCGCACCGATGGGCTCCAGCAGGGTGGGGTTGGCATTGGGGATGCCTTCCTTATAGGCCAGAATGGCCGCCAGCTTGAAGGCCATTTCGTTGGAGTCAACGGGATGGTAGGATCCATCGTACAGCAC
>CAZMBL010000050.1:0-12687 GCA_964564605.1 uncultured Oscillospiraceae bacterium | reverse complement strand
CCCATGATGGTGCCCTTGTTCTTTCTGCACCAGCGACCGACGATATAGCTGATCATAGTGGTACCGCAGCCGATAAAGCCGGCGCCCAGCAGCACACCGCTGAGGTAGATTAGCGCAGGATCCTGGGCCCAGGCCGCTGAAAGAACAGCGCCGATCAGACAGAGGGCCCCCATGCATGTCACTTTCTTCTCACCAAAGCGCATGACCATAGCACCGAAATACAGATTAAGAATAGAAGTGGTGCCGTAGCGAAGGGTCGTGCGCAGCGAAAAAGCTCCACGGGACATTCCCAGTGCTTCGGTGATAGCGGTCGTATACAATGAATTGTTAGAACTGCAAAAGCCCAGCGTGATAAAACCCATGGCAAAGCACAGTGCGTAAATCACCCATTGGTACCGCTCGCCCTTGCGGGCATCCATGATTACCTTCTCTTTCATAATTATTTCATTCCTTTCTGTCTGCCCATCAACTAAAAGGGGGGTGATCCCCCATGGTCAATAGCGCCCTATCGCTTTCATCATACTACTTCCCTTTCGATTCGTCAAGTAAATTTCATTTCATCTGCAAGTGTTTTCTTTCGTTTCAGCAAGTGTTATTATTCAATTTTACCAGTTCCGCTTATTATTCCCCTTGCATTTATTAGTCCCATCTGCTATACTGAAAAACAGAAATGGTGGATCGTACCCCGGCCACATTCGATTTTTGACACCGAAATACAGTAACAAGGAGCGATGATCATGTCCCACTACATTCCCACGCCTGCATATCCCGATGCAATGCCTGTCGACATTTCCTTCGTGTTCGAAAACGAGCGCCCCGCAGGTAAGCATGGTTTCATCCACGCCGATGGCGATGACCTCCGCTTTGAAGACGGCACCATTGGCAAGTTCTGGGGTGTCAATTTCAACGGCGGCGCCTGCTTTCCCAGCCACGAGTATGCACCCAAGGTAGCCCGTCGTCTGGCCCAGGTGGGCTGTAACATCGTTCGCTTCCACCAGCTGGATGCCGAATGGGATACCCCCAATATTTTCTCCTTCACCAAGGGCAAGCGTGTCACAACCACCCGGGTTCTGGACGAGCGCAGTCTGGATGCGCTGGATTATCTGATCTACTGTCTGAAAGAGGAAGGCATCTACTGCTACCTGGACATGACCACCTACCGCAAATATAAGGAAGGTGACGATGTCCCGTTTTACGAGGAGCTGTTCGACAATGCCCGGCCCTGGAGCAACACCAGTCCCCGTCTCATCGAGCTGCAAAAAGAATTTGCCACCCAGATCTGGAGCCACTACAATCCCTACACCAAGCTGGAATATCGCAACGATCCTGTATTCATTCTCACGGAGATCACCAACGAAAATGACCTGTTCGTCAATTCCGATGCGAAAAGCCGCTTCTTCATCAAGAGTGCCTACTACGAAAATGAATTTCGCCGTCAGTTCCGGGATTTCCTGACTCAGAACAATATGGAATACGACTGGGAGCACTGCGATCTGTTCACGAAGGACGAGCCCATGGTTCTGTTCAAGATCGACATCACCAAAAAGTATTACCAACAGATGTACAATCATATGCGCAGCATCGGTGTCAGGGTGCCCATTACCGGCACCAACTGGACCCACACCACAGGCCTGATCAAGGCCCACGAGGACATGGACTTCACCGACTCCCACCACTACTTCTACGAGTGGACATGGGGCAACACCGAGCGCGTCTGCTCCCACAAGAACATCACCTCCGTCCCTCAGGTCTTCCCCAACCTTGCCAAGGCAAAGCTGGCTAACAAGCCCTTCTTTGTTTCCGAGTGGGACACCCCCTGGCCCAATGCCTTCCGTGCAGAAGGCCCCATCTATTACGCCGCCGTAGCCGCTCTGCAAAACTGGTCCGGCCTTGCCATCCATACCTACGCCTACTGCACCCGTCTGGAGAATATGGACATTCTGGGCCGTGAGCTAAGCTCCCCCGTGGGCGGTGTGCCCTATCGGGAAGGCATCTTCTCCATCTGGAACGATCCGGCCAAGTTTGGCCTGTTCTATCACAGTGCCCTGATTCTGCGCCGGGGGGACATCTCTCCTGCCAACACCAAAGTGGCTGTCAGGGCAAAGGCCCTGGAAAAAACCGTGCTGGCTGCATTCCGGGGTGGTCTGGAGCAGCACCGGCTGGCCACCACCTTTGATGATGTTCTGCCGGAAAACTATGATTTGACGGTTCAGGAGGAGGATATGATCCCCCACGATGTTCCCGGCAAAATCGTCTCCGACAACGGTCAGATGTGGCGTGACCTGAAGCGCCAGATCGGTGTGATCGACACTCCCAGAAGCAAGGTTTTCTACGGTATGATCGGCAAGGGCGGCTCCACCGCCTCCACCAAGTTCCGAACCCCCAAGGACATCCACGCCAACGGCATGAGCGTGGACTGCTACACCGATTTCGGCGTGATTGCGCTGTCCTCCCTGTCTGATACCCCCATCGAAAGCTCCGACAATATGCTGCTGTCTGCCATTGGCCGGGCACGCAACACCGGCGCACAGTTCGACGGTGACAAGATGATCGATGTGGGCCATGCCCCCATCATGTCTGAGGTCATCCATGCCAGCATCCGTTTGAATACCAATATCGGTGATAAGCTGCGCGTGTGGGGTGTCAACTCCGAAGGCTTCTACGCCGGTCAGGTACCAACCACCTACGAAGACGGCATTCTTTCCTTTGAAATCGGCGACGAGCTGAACCCTGCCATCTATTACCTGATCGTTAAAGAATAACATTCAACCACCCAATGAGATACCTCAGATAAAGTAAAGGAACCACCATGAACCATTTGAACCTTTCCCAGCGCCTGCACGCGCTGATTGACAAGCTGAAGCCCATGACCCACGGTCAGCGCATCGCCTACATCTGGGCCTATTATAAGATTCAGATCTTTCTTCTGATCGTCTGCATCATTTTTCTGGTTTCCACCGCCAAGACCCTGTCCAGCGCCGGTAAAGAGCCGCTGGTTTCCGGTATTCTGGCCAACATCGAGCTGAACTCCGAGGGATGGGCCTATGTAAAAGACGATTTCTTCGCCTATCTGGGCGGCGACGAAGCCACCCAAGCCGTCAAGGTTTCGGTCACAGACTTTTCTGACATCTATTCCAATGTCCTTATGTTCAACTCCAGCTACTCTTCCGTCATGAACACGGTTTCCATGGTTTCCTCCGGGATGCTGGACTATCTGCTCATGAGCGAGGATGCGCTCACATTTTTCATGACGCAGGATATTTTTCTGGATCTGACCGAATTCTTCACCACCGATGAGCTGGAAGCCCTTGGTGATAAGGTCATTTACCTGCAGCTGGTAGACGATGATGGTGCCACCATGTCCCGTACCCCTGTGGCTATCAACATTTCCAACATTCCCTTTGTTCAGGACTGTCTGGATCCGGTGGAGGACTGCTATTTTTCCCTGTCCGCCACCTCCGGACAGCTGGAAAACTGCCGGATCTTCTGGGATTACCTGCTGGCTTGGGAGACTGCTGACGAGTAAGGCGCTTCCCTTCATACGCAAAGATGCCCCCAAAAAGCGAAGCTTTTTGGGGGCATCTTTGGTTCTATAATAAATGTTGGGATCCGACCTTCTGCCCTCAATACCGGTGGATGGTCAGGGCAGCATCATACAGGGCGCAGAAGCGTCTATACTTGCGCTGGGTCTGCCATGTGGTATGGGGCTCATAGCGGTGGTGGATGGAAACGCAGCACTCTGCCGCCTGTGCATAACTTTCAAAGCGGCCACTGCTGACGGCGGCGATCATGGAAGCACCCAGACAGGCTGCCTCCTTTTCCTCCGGGATCAAAATGGGCAGGCCGGTGATATCCGCCTGTGTCTGGCACCAGAAGGGGCTTTTGGCACCACCACCGGTGGCAATGATCTGCTGGGGCACCACACCGTTTTTAGCCATATAATCGCAGTTTTTCCGCAGAACGCAGGCAACACCCTCCATGACTGCGGCAGCCATATCATAAACATCATGCTCCTGCCGCAGGCCCCAGAACACGCCATTTGCCTTTGCATCGAACTCCGGGGAATTGGTACCCACCAGATACGGAAGGAACAGCAGCTCATTGGGCGCTCTGTGGCTCAATACCTTGTTTATCTTGTCATAGTCCACATCCGGCATACAGGTCTTCCGGAACCACTCAAGACTGGCGCCGCCGCTTTCTGCCACCGGCAGCATCACATGGGTATCCGGCAGAAAGCCATAGTGCATGGCAATGCCGCAGCTTTTGGGTGCAGGCTGTACGCACATAGCCGCCAGGGCCATGACCGTGCCAGTGGACAGTGTGATGGTTCCGGGACGGATGTTACCTGTGCCGATCATCCCGGCAAAGTGATCCAGTGTGCCAATGTTTACCCTCAGATCTGCAGAAAGACCAAGCTGCTGTGCCACCTCCGGCAGCACCTTGCCGGCAACGGTGCAAGGCTCCGCCAGAGCCGGCAGCTGGGTCTGGGAAACGCCGATGGCATCGAGCATTTCTTTCCAGTAGCATTTGTTATAAATGTCAAAATAGAGCGAGAAAGTGGCAATGGACATATCGGCCAGCTTTTTCCCTGTCAGGCAATAGACGATATAGTCCTTCAACAGCATATAGGTGCCTGCGTTGTTGTAGATCTGCGGCCGGTTATGCTTCAGCCACAGGATCTTGGTGGCCGGCCAGGTAGGCAAAACCGACATCTGGCCGGTCACCGCCTCACAGACCTCCGGGCTGAACCGGGCCGCCAGCGCTTCACACTCTGCCACAGACCGCTCATCCATCCAGGAAATGGCATTCATCATCGGCTTGCCGCCCCGATCCAGTACCACCAGACTTTCAGCCTGGCCGGTCAGAGCCAGCTGCTCAATAGCGGTGATCCCATGCTCCCGGGTCATCTGCCCCAGCAGCAGGATCAGATCCTGAAAATAGGCTCGGGCATCAAATTCCACGAATCCATTGTCCCGAATGTAGCAGACAGGTCTGCTTTTGCGATCGATCAGACGAAAGTCCGAATCATAAATTGCAATTTTAATATTGGTACTGCCCAAATCAATTCCAGCGTACATATATACCTCCATGTCAAAAAAGCCATCCCTTGGGACGGCTTTTTCTGATGCTACATTACCAGCGTAATATCCATCATACGGCAGAAGTCACGCAGGGCTTCCACATAATCTCCGTATGCAACGATCACATGCTGGCTGGACACGTTCTGTGCAAAATCTTCCACGGTGCAGGAATCCGGGAACACTTCCAGGCTGGGCAGCTGGGGAGCCGGATCATCCCAGCCAAACTCGTTCCAGGCCGGAGGTGTCTTTGCATCAGCGGTATAAACGTGCATTTTGTACTTTCCGCCACAGTACACCAGCCGTGCACAGGTCACATAGCCGGTCTTTACCTTGGAAACATTCAGCAAAGAGGCATTGAGCAGGCCAAAGGCCGCAGGCAGGACGGTAACATCGCCTTCGGTGGCACACTGGGGGATGTAGTCGGGAACGCCGATGAGCATGCTCTTTTCGAAGAATTCATAATACTCCATATAGTGTACATTGCGGCCGGTGATATACTTCATGATCAGCTCCGTGACGGCGCCCATCACATCGTTTTCAGGCACAGTGACCACATCACAGTAGTACTCCAGCAGCATGAACACCATAGCCGGAGGGAAGCCCTCCAGCTTCTTCATGCCGTCCACATCGATCAGGGTGATGGCCTCCCAGCCACGTTCCCGGATCTTCCAGGCAATGGCCAAGGCATAGCGAACGCCCTTTTCGATCACATCGTCGCCGCAGGGCTTCCGGAACACCCAGTTCTGCTTGACATAGGCAACACCCTGTGCCACAGCATCTGCATCCAGCTGTTCAACGGCACGAACCATCTCCAGCATTTCATAAGGCTCCACTTCCACGCCGATCTGTCCACGCATGGAATTGCCCTCGTACTGGGTGCCATACAGCAGCATATCCCGGTATCCCATGGTTCCCACATGGGCAGAGCGCAGCTGCTTTTTCGCATGGCAGGCAGCAATGTAGGCGTTGATCTTCTCCATGGGCCACTCTTTGCCGATGATGTTATAAATGTACTTGAAGGTGTAGCCCAGTGCCTCAAAGGCAGGGCGCAGCGCAGTGGTACCAGCCTGCTCTGCGGTGGTGATGATACGGCCGTTTTCCTTCCAGCCGCACAGGCCCCACAGAATCATGGGAATATGACGGAAGTGGTCAGTCACACGGGGCAGCTGGGGAGCCGGATCATCCCAGCCAAACTCGTTCCAGGCCGGAGGTGTCTTTGCATCAGCGGTATAAACGTGCATTTTGTACTTTCCGCCACAGTACACCAGCCGTGCACAGGTCACATAGCCGGTCTTTACCTTGGAAACATTCAGCAAAGAGGCATTGAGCAGGCCAAAGGCCGCAGGCAGGACGGTAACATCGCCTTCGGTGGCACACTGGGGGATGTAGTCGGGAACGCCGATGAGCATGCTCTTTTCGAAGAATTCATAATACTCCATATAGTGTACATTGCGGCCGGTGATATACTTCATGATCAGCTCCGTGACGGCGCCCATCACATCGTTTTCAGGCACAGTGACCACATCACAGTAGTACTCCAGCAGCATGAACACCATAGCCGGAGGGAAGCCCTCCAGCTTCTTCATGCCGTCCACATCGATCAGGGTGATGGCCTCCCAGCCACGTTCCCGGATCTTCCAGGCAATGGCCAAGGCATAGCGAACGCCCTTTTCGATCACATCGTCGCCGCAGGGCTTCCGGAACACCCAGTTCTGCTTGACATAGGCAACACCCTGTGCCACAGCATCTGCATCCAGCTGTTCAACGGCACGAACCATCTCCAGCATTTCATAAGGCTCCACTTCCACGCCGATCTGTCCACGCATGGAATTGCCCTCGTACTGGGTGCCATACAGCAGCATATCCCGGTATCCCATGGTTCCCACATGGGCAGAGCGCAGCTGCTTTTTCGCATGGCAGGCAGCAATGTAGGCGTTGATCTTCTCCATGGGCCACTCTTTGCCGATGATGTTATAAATGTACTTGAAGGTGTAGCCCAGTGCCTCAAAGGCAGGGCGCAGCGCAGTGGTACCAGCCTGCTCTGCGGTGGTGATGATACGGCCGTTTTCCTTCCAGCCGCACAGGCCCCACAGAATCATGGGAATATGACGGAAGTGGTCAGTCACACGGATGACCGCATGGGTGGGCACCCAGCCGGCCACGCAGACCACCAGGCAATCCGGATCCAGGCCGGCGATCCGGCCATAGGCTGCATCTGCTGTTTCATAAGCCGGATCGTCGATCACCAGACCGCCGTCCACCACATTTTCATGATGCAGCTTTAAGGCGGCCAGGGCCTCATCGTGCTTCATCTGAAGTCTTTCGATGGGCGTATTGACCTCGCCAAAACACACAAAAGCAATGGTTGATTTCTTCATTTTATTTCTCCTTTTCTACCAATCATTTAATTTGAACAGGACAAAATTTCCAATATTTCACCAACAATATAAGCATTATCACACACACTTGCGACGGAACCTGCCAGTGCCATCCGATTTTCAGCCGCTTTCACAGCATCAAGTATTCTCTGCTTTGTAACATTTTCGATTTGGTATCGGGGCAAGCGACATTCAATCTCACGACGGAAATCATTTTCTGCCAGAGAGTCATCCGTCTGTAGTCGTATCTCAGCCGTATCGCTGGGGCAAATTTCAGACAAACACACCTGCAAGCAACGCGCCTCAGAATCGTATGTACATGCCTCCTGAACGGGATTTCCATTACAGAATACAGACACCACTTCCGGCTGATTCAAGCCGACAAAGCAAATACGGTATTCTCTCTTTTGAGGCAGGATCCGGGCATCCCCTTCCACCGCCTCCAGCCGGAAGCATCCATTCTTACCCCAGACAAAGCGGAAATTCGTACGGGCCGAACGGGTGTTTTCCAATTGCTCATCGTCTTCATACAGTGTAAAGCTGCCATCGGCACCGCAATAGACCCGAACTTCCAGTTTTTCGGGAAGGTCTGTTCCGTTGCTCAGCACCCCATCTGTCAGCGGCAAGATCGTGCCAGCCTTTGCCAGCACCGGATACTGAGCAAGTGTACGATACAGTGTCAGCCGTTTTTCTCCGGTGTATCGGCGACCGTTAAAAAAATCATACCAGGTACCCTCAGGGATCCATGCCCGGACGCTTCCTGTCTGTGCCCCAGGATCCATCGGCGTTGTAATCGGGCAAACCAGCAGCGAAGAGCCAAACATATACTCATTGAGAAATTCTCTTCCATCCCGCATCTGGTCAGGATAGTCATAGTACAGTGGGCCGCACAGAGGAACGCCCTCTGCGTGATTGCGGTAATTCATGGTATACAGGTACGGAATCATCCGATGCCGCAGGCGCATATAGTCCGTCATGATGGCCTCAATATGCGCAGGGAAAGCCCACGGCTCTTTCAGCATGAACGTATTATCCGCACTATGCAGCCGCAGAATCGGAGAGAATACGCCATATTGCAGCCAGCGAACCTGCAACTCATCGTTCCAGATTCCTCTGGTGTGACCGCCAATGTCATGACTCCACCAGCCATATCCTGCGTTGGAGGCGCAGTTGGTAAAATAGGGCTGGAAATTCAGACTTTCCCAGGACATGACCGTATCTCCCGAGAAGCCAAGGGGATAGCGATGACTACCCAGTCCGGCATAGCGAGATAATGTCAGTGGATAGGTACCATGTCGTGCATTATCTTCATACAGATAATGGTTCAGCATCCACAGCGGATCATATCCTTCTTTGCCATAACCGCCGATCTGCTGCCAATCGATCCACCAGAAGTCTACACCATCGTCCTCCAGCGGATGCAGCACTTTATCCAGATACGCCCGCATAAATCGGGGATCTGCCGCATCAAATTCCACCGGCTCTTCACTTTTGGGATCAATACCCATCGCCTGAGCGACCTCTGGGTAGCAATCTTCAAAAGCACGGATTCCATCGTGGGGATGAAGGTTCATGGTGACCTTCATGCCATGGTCATGGATCCATTGCAGCATTCCTGGCGGATCCGGAAAAAACTCCCTGTTCCATGTATATCCTGTCCAGCCGGTGCCGTATTGCGGGTCAGGCTTTGTGATATGCCAATCCATATCCAGAACAGAAACAGACAGCGGAATATTCCTCTGTTCGAACTTGGTGATCAGTTCCTTATAGGTTTTCTCTGTATACTTGTAATAGCGGCTCCACCAGTTGCCTAACGCATAACGGGGGAGCATAGGCGTTTCACCGGAAAGTCGGTAGAAATCCCGAAGGCAGTCCTTATGTGCCTCCAAATAGCCCAGAAAATACAGATCCACATGGGGCTGTTCGCGCCGGGCCGGTTCATACCACCCCTCCTGATTGAGTACCATTGCCTCGCTGTCATCCAGTGTGGTAAAGCCATGGCGGTCCAGAACACCATCAGACAGCTCGCAGGCCCCGTCCATATAATCCAGTGTTTTGGTAGTACCGAGCAGATTGCTGTTCTGATTGAACAGCAATACCCCTGGCATCTTATAGAACCATTTTGCACACCGAAACCTGTTCATTCCCTTCACTCTAACAGAAAGCCCCGCCTGAGAAAAAGCCTGTTTATCATAACACAGGTGCAGTGCAGAGGTGATGATCTCCAGAGAATGATCCGTTTCTCGCACCTCATACTCCGGAACAGGAAAATCCCGACACATCACCAATTTGGTAGCACGTTCCTCAAATTCTCCATTGACATCCCATTCCATGCGGATCATCCGCTCCGTCAATACGGTAAAGCGGTACTGCTTCCCCTGAATGATCGACTTGGAATTTGCTTTGGGGCAAATATTTAATGTCGCCGCTGTAAACATAGCGATCTCCTTGTAGATGGATCGAAGCCAAATGCTCTATTCTACCGTGATGACTGTTACCTTGTTCTCTGCCAGCTCCGCTGTGTCCTTTCCATCGGTGACCACATATACATTATCCATATTGTCACAGACCCGGGCAAATCCTGCCTTGCCGATTTTGCTGTGGTCGGCCACAATCAAAGTCTTTCGGGCATTGCAGATCATGGTGCGGTCGATCAGGGCCTCCTCTGCGTGGCAGGTGGTGATGCCGCAGCTGGCGTTGATGCCATCCACCGACAAGATGGCCCAGTTGGCCGTATACTTGTTCAATTGGGCCAGCGTATCGCCTCCATGGGTAAAGCCAAATTGGGAATTGATCTCGCCGCCCAGCAGGATCACCCGGAAAGAGGATATCTCGCCCAGAATCGTGGCAACAGACAGGGAATTGGTGACGATGCTGATGTTGGAATGGACGTCCAGCGCCGCCGCCACCTGCTCCATTGTGGTGCCGGAATTGATGAACAGCGTGTCCCCATCTTTGATGATCCCGGCCACCCGTTCCGCCAGGGCTTTCTTTTCCTTTGTGTTAGCGGACTGGATGCTGCGTGCATTGCCGGCTATCGCAGGAGCCGCCACGGCACCACCCTGCACCCGGATCAGCACGCCTTCCTGTTCCAGTGCGTTCAAATCACTGCGAATGGTAATGGGCGTGGTGTCCAGCTCCTTGCTCAGTTCTGTAACCTTCACCTTGCCAGATACCTGCAGGGCATCCAGAATTGCTTTTCTTCTGGCTTCCAGCTTCATCTTTCTAGACACGGCCTTGCCTCCCTATTTACAGGAATTTATGGTTGAGTCGTTCACCGACTGCACCACCCGGGTGGATCAGTGCGAACTGCTCAGCCTGATATCCGGTCTGCTCGATCATGGCCGCCTGCAGGGCATGGAAGATCATGCACAGGGCGGTGCTGCTGGTGGTTCCCTGCGCGTTCCACTTATCGGTTTCCCGGTTCACATACTGCTTCAAAACCACATCCGCAGCCTTTGCCAGCGGAGAATCCAGGTTTTCCGTGATCGTGATGATGGAAACACCCTTGGCCTTGCAAATATCGACAATGGGAAGCAGCTCTCCGGTCTTGCCTCCACGGGAAGCGAAAACCATCACATCCCCCTTCTGCAAAAAGCCTGTGGCTCCATGAACCGCCTCTGCCGGGCTGATGAAGCGGGCCGGCCGCTCGATGCAGCACATTAAGTGGGCAAAATGCTGGCAGATGATGCCGGAGTGACCGCAGCCGGCCGCGCCGATCCGCTGTGCGCCGCACAGCAGCTCCACTGCCCTGGAAAACCGGTCCTCATCGATCACATCTTTCATTTTCAAAATACACTCTGCTTCGATATCGTAAGCAGTCTTTGCCGCATTGATTGCTTCCTGAGAAATCATAAATCTTACCCCTCTCTCTTCTATTTCCCCGAATCACCGTGATTATTGAGAAAACACAAGCTTTCGCTATATATAATACACTATTTTTGTAATCGAAACAATAGGCAAATCGAAAAATTTTTACCTTTTGATTCGTGCAAATTATCCAAAAGGAAAGAAAAGTTAAGATAGCAATTGACAGAAGCAAAAATGTGCGTTATACTGTTCATAATAAAAAGGGGGATAATATGAAGATTTGTAACATTAAACCACCATTTTTCGAGATCGGTCCCAAGTCTTATCTCTTCGGTGACGATATTTTGCAATTAGCAAAGGCCGCCGATGCCGCATCCGAAAAATATGGTGTGGATATTATTTTCACCTGCCCGGTGGTGGATATTCGCCGTGTCAAGGAAGCCACCAGACATATCCACGTTTTCGCGCCTCACATGGATCCCATTTCCGTAGGTCGTGGTCTGGCAGATATTTTGCCGGAGTCCCTGGTGGCCGCCGGTGCCGAAGGTGTCATGCTCAACCACGTGGAAAAGCCGCTTTCCTTTGATGTTCTGGCCCAGACCATCGCCCGGGCAGAAGAAGTCGGCCTGACCACCATCGTCTGTGCCGACTCCATGGCCGATGCCACCAGGATCGCCGGCTTGCACCCGGACATCATCGTCGCTGAGCCCTCTGAGCTGATTGGCACCGGTGTCAGCGTTGGTGCGGAATATGTCGCCGCCGCCACCGACTGTGTTAAAAAGGTGGACAGAAACATTCTGGTTCTGACCGCCGCCGGCATCACCAACGGTGAAGATGTATATAACACCATCATCGCCGGCGCAGATGCCACCGGCTCCTCTTCCGGCGTCGTAAAGGCAGCAGACCGCGCCGCCATGGTGGACGAAATGATCGCCGCCGTCCGCAAGGCATGGGACGAGCGTCATTAATGACCAATTATTATTTTTACATATTTCAAAGAAGGAGTTAGAAACTATGGATTTCAAGCTTTACCAGAAGGAGATCGAACTGCAGTCCCGGGGTTGGGTCCCCACCTTCCACGACATCACCACTGACGTGGTGAAGATCGTTGCCGAATCTGGCATCCAGAACGGCACCGTCACCGTTGCTTCCCACCACACCACCTGCTGTGTCATGATCCAGGAATGTTCTCACGATTTCGACACCTTTGATCTGGAATACCTGCAGCATGACCTGCTGGACATCATGCGCGGCCTGATCCCCGACTATGTGAACGAGGGCGATTACCGTCACCCCGGCCCCATTCATGCACAGTTCGGCCGCTATATGGACGAGCCCGGCAACTTCACCTCTATGAACACCGACGGCCATCTGCGTTCCTCTTTCTTCTGCCGCAGTGAAGCCATCACCATCAAGGA
>CAZMBL010000049.1:0-12979 GCA_964564605.1 uncultured Oscillospiraceae bacterium | reverse complement strand
GCTGCACAAGAACAATGCTGCCCGCAAGAAGAGCAGCATGACTCTGAAGCTGAACGCTATGGCCTAATGCTCTCTCTGAAAATATCTCCCTCCCGATTTTTCGGCAGGGAGTTTTTTCATGCTCTTTTCAAAGTGGAGCTCCGCTCACAACAGCATCCCCGGTCTCAGCCCAATTCGCCGCTCCCGTGGATAGATGCAACACAAATGCAACCTTGCCTTAAAACTTTATTAACATTTTCAGCAGAACTTTGCCAAATTTGGAGAAAAATGGGTAATCATTTTGGCATATTCACACTAATTTCAAAATTATAGTTGTAAGTTTCGCAAAAATGTTGTACAATATCCTATAAGTGTTAGAATGCACTTTTATAGATTTTTGCTTTTTACGGAGGAAACTCTTTTATGAAACCTATTGTTTTGGTCATTATGGACGGCGTTGGCAAGGGCGATGGCGGCAGCGGTGACGCTGTCAAGGTAGCCGCCACCCCCACTCTGGACGATCTGCTCGCCACCTGCCCCCATACTTATCTGAAGGCCCACGGCACCGCCGTCGGCCTGCCCAGCGATGACGACATGGGCAACAGCGAGGTCGGCCACAACGCCCTCGGCTGCGGTCAGGTCTACTCCCAGGGTGCCAAGCTGGTGGAGGAGAGCATTGCCTCCGGCCAGCTCTACCGTTCTGAAACCTGGCGCGGCATCATCGACAATGCCCGGGGCCGGGCGCTGCATTTCATTGGCCTGCTGTCCGACGGCAACGTTCACTCCAACATTTCCCACCTGTTCGCCCTGCTGCGGCAGGCCCATGCCGAGGGGCTGCAGCGGGTGTACTGCCACATTCTGCTGGACGGGCGGGATGTGCCCGCCACCTCCGCGCCGGAGTATGTGGCACAGCTGGAGACCGTGCTGGCCGAGCTGAACACCCCCGGCTGTGATTACGCCATTGCCTCCGGCGGCGGCCGGATGCAGGTGACCATGGACCGCTATGAAGCCAACTGGGCCATGGTGGAACTGGGCTGGAAGACCCATGTGCTGGGACAGGGGCGGCAGTTCGCCTCCGCCGCCGAGGCCATTGAGACCTACCGGGCCGAGACCGGCTGCATCGATCAGGATCTGCCCGCCTTCGTGGTGGCGCGGGACGGCAAGAGCGTGGCTCCCATCGCCAACGGCGACAGTGTGGTGCTGTTCAACTTCCGGGGTGACCGGGCGCAGGAGATCTCTCTTGCCTTCGACCGGAAAGATTTCGACAAATTCGACCGCCCGGGCTACACCGGTGTGTGCTTTGCCGGTATGCTGCAATATGACGGTGACCTGAACATTCCCGAGCATTATCTGGTGCAGCCGCCGGTAATCCAGAACACCCTGACGGAGGTTCTGGTGAACGCCGGGATCAACGAGTACGCCTGTTCCGAGACCCAGAAGTACGGCCATGTCACCTATTTCTGGAACGGCAACCGCTCCGGCAAGGTCAGCGACACGCTGGAAACCTATCAGGAGATCCCCTCCGATGTGATCCCCTTCGAGCAGGCCCCGGCCATGAAGTCCGCCGAGATCACCGAGGCGATGGTGCAGGCCATGGCCTCCGGACGCTACCGGTTCCTGCGCTGCAATTTCCCCAACGGCGACATGGTGGGCCACACAGGCGTGCTGGACGCGGTGGTGTACGCCATGGAGTGCGTGGATCGCTCCGTGCAGGCCATTGTGGAGGCTGCCGACAAGTACGGCTACACTGTGCTGATCACCGCCGACCACGGCAATGCCGACCAGATGACCGAAACCAAGAAGGGCAAGACCTCCGTGCGCACGGCCCACTCCCTCAACCCGGTGCCCTTTATCATCTACGACCCCGACAACAGCTGGCAGGTCAAAGACGGTGCCTTCGGCCTGGCCAACGTGGCCCCCACCGTCGTGCGGATGCTGGGTCTGGATGCTCCGGCCTGCTGGGAAGAGAGCATGGTCTGATTTTCGGGCCGAACTACAACAGGAGGTATTTCTATGATCCGTCATAACAACGAAAACGGAAGCGTCAATGTCAGCACCGGTGTCTACACCGATATTGCCGGCAATGCCGCTACCAACTGCTTCGGTGTCAAGGGCATGGCGGCCCGCAGCCTGACCGATGGCGTGTATCATCTGCTGCGCCGGGAATCTCTTTCCAAGGGCGTGCGGGTGGAATTTCATGACGATGGCACCATTTCCATTGACCTGCATATCATCGTGGTCAGCGGTGTCAATCTGGCCGCTGTCGGCGCGTCCATCATTTCCGAGGTGCGCTATGTAGTCAACAAATACACCGGCACAGAAGTGCGTGCCGTCAATGTTTACGTCGATTCGATGATGGTCGGCTGATGCTTTGGAGGGAATTTGGAAGTGAGACAGACAATCAACGGCGCTGATTTTCGCCGTCTGGTGATCAGCGCGGCTGCTGCCATCGAGATCAACAAACAGACACTGAACGAATTGAACGTTTTCCCCGTGCCGGACGGTGATACCGGCACCAATATGTCCATGACCATCCATGCCGCCGCCGTGGATCTGCAGCGGCTGGAGGATCCGACCCTGACACAGGCGGGAAAGGCCGCCGCCAACGCCATGCTCCGGGGAGCCCGGGGCAACTCCGGCGTAATTTTGTCACTGCTGATGCGTGGCATCTCCCGTGCCCTGCGGGACGATGTGGCCTGTGACGGCGTGCTGTGGGCGCAGGCGCTGCAGGAGGGTGTGGACGCTGCCTACAAGGCGGTGATGAAGCCTGCGGAGGGTACCATTTTGACCGTGGCCCGGCTGGCCGCGGCGAAGGCCGCCCGTGCCGCGCAGGAAAATAACTACCTTGAATTTGTCCATGAGGCCGCGGTGGAGGAAGCCCGTATTGCTCTGGCTGGCACCACAGAACAGAATCCGGTGCTGAAAAAGGCCGGTGTAGTGGATGCCGGCGGCAAGGGCTGGCTCATCGCGCTGGAGGCTATGCTCAGCGCTCTGCGGGGGCAGGATATCGCCGTGCCCGAGGACTATCAGGCCGCGCCTGCCAGGGAAGCCGCCGATTTTTCCGACTTCAACACGGAGGACATCACCTTCACCTACTGCACGGAGTTTATCATCCAGCGGGAGAATGACAGGGATCCCCAGCTGTTGCGCGCCTTTCTGGACAGTCTGGGTGACAGTCTGGTGCTGGTGGACGATGATGAGATCATCAAAGTCCATGTCCACACCAATGACCCCGGCAAGGCCCTGCATGAAGCCATCGAATACGGCTCCTTCGTGACGGTAAAAATCGAGAATATGCGCCTGCAGCACACCGAAAAGGTGATGACCGAGGCAGAGAAGGCCCCGAAGATCGCCCCGGCGGAGAAGCCCATCGGCGTTGTATCCGTCTGCGCGGGAGACGGTCTGGCGGACGTGTTCATGAATCTTGGCGTGGACGGCATCATTTCCGGCGGCCAGACCATGAACCCCAGCACCCAGAGCATTCTGGAGTCTGTCAATCAGGTTCCGGCCGAGACGGTTTTTGTCCTGCCCAACAACAAGAATATCATCATGGCCGCCCAGCAGGTCAATGACCTGACACCGAAAAACGTGGTGGTCATCGGCTCGAAAACGGTGCCGCAGGGCATCACCGCCATGCTCAGCTTCAACCCCGAGGGCACGGTGGAGGAAAACACCGCCGCCATGACCGAGGCGCTGGACACCGTAGACACCATGCAGATCACCTACGCCGCCCGTAATTCCGATTTTGACGGCTATCATATCCACGAGGGCGACTATCTGGCCCTGTACGGCTCCGCCCTGTTCGGCACCAGTCAGGATATCCGGGTGCTGCTGCGGGCGCTGGCCGAGAAGGTGCGCGACAACGGCAAGGAATACATCACCATCTACTACGGCAGCGATGTCCGGGAAAAGCACGCCCAGAAAGCGGCGGACATTTTCTCCGAGATCTGCCCGGATGCGGATGTGAATTTGCTCAGCGGCGGCCAGCCGGTGTACTATTATCTGATTTCCGCGGAATAATATTTCCGTAGATGCAAAAACCGCTGCATCCAATGGGTGCGGCGGTTTTGTTTTTGGAGGGACGCGCGTGCTGCCAAAGCTTCTTCGGAAAATACAACGGATCGCCGCCTTTCTGCGCCCCATGCAGCTGCCGCTGCACGGGGCCTACACCGCATTTTTCCTGATTTTGTCCCTGTTCCCTTCCCTGCTGCTGTTTCTGGGGCTGCTGCGGCTGACCGGACTGCGAACCGATGCCCTGCTGCAATTTTTGCAGGACTACCTGCCGGAGCAGCTGCTGCCGCTGGCCAGAAGCCTGATCTCCAGTTCCGGCCGCCACCGTGCCTCCACCATGGTATCCCTTTCGGCGCTGGCGGCGCTGTGGTCTGCCAGCCGGGGCATGTTCGGGCTGCTGCGGGGCCTGCAGGCCGTCCGGGGACAGGGCGGGCAGCGCTACTGGCGAAAGCGTGCCATCAGTGTCGCGTATACGGGGCTGTTTCTTGTGGCACTGGTGCTGACACTGGCCGTCCATGTATTCGCCAGCGCGGTGCTGGACTACCTGTGGATGCGCACAGAGCCTGCCCTGATGGCGCTGATGCGTGTGGTGGATCTGCGCTTTATACTGCTGCTGGTGCTGCAAACCGCTCTTTTTTCCGGCATATATGCCCTCACGGCCGGGCCGGGGCAGGGCTTTGGGGGCAGTCTGCCCGGCGGCATGCTGGCAAGCCTTGGCTATCTGATCTTTTCCCGTCTGTTTTCGGTGTATATGGCCCATTTCAGCCGCTACACGGATATTTACGGCAGTGTATACGCTCTGGCGCTTGGAATGCTGTGGCTGTACTGCTGCATCTGCATCGTGCTGTACTGCGCGGCCTTCAACCGGTTTTTGCGGGAGCGGAAAGGCTGATTTCTTCCAATATTTGCAAAAAGTTTATGGTACGTTCACAAAAACTGTGCTATAATAGGGCTAAAAGGGGTGAAGCAGAAACGTGTTTGGATTTGTAACCGCCAATTCCCGGGAGCTGACAAAGCAGGAGACCGAGCGATACGGTGCCGTCTACTGCGGCATCTGCCGCCGGATCCGCAGTGTGGCCGGGCAGCCGGGGCGACTGAGCCTGAGCTATGATATGACCTTTCTGGCGATGCTGCTGATGAGCCTGTACGAGCCGGAGGAGTCCGGCGGCAGCAATGCGTGCGCGCTGCATCCGGTCAAAAAGCGCAGCTGGATCGACAATGAATATGTGGCCTACGCCGCCGATCTGAACATCGCGCTGGCCTACCATAACTGCATGGACGACTGGTCAGACGATCACAGTGCCACCGCCCGGGCCATGGCGGCCTATCTCAAACGCTCCATGCCCCGCATTGCCCAAAGCTATCCCCGGCAGTGCGATGCCATCCGTGCCTGTCTGGAAACGCTGGCCGCGCTGGAACAGGAAAACAGCCCCAGCCCGGACGAAAGCGCCAACTGCTTCGGCCGCCTGATGGGAGAACTTCTGGTATACCGGGAGGATCTGTGGGCGCCGACCCTGCGGGAAATGGGCAT
Source organism: uncultured Oscillospiraceae bacterium (assembly GCA_964564605.1). GTDB lineage: Bacteria > Bacillota > Clostridia > Oscillospirales > Oscillospiraceae > Faecousia. The sequence continues at coordinate 7,458 of CAZMBL010000049.1, read as the reverse complement.
GGCGCTGGGCCGGTTCATCTATCTGGCGGATGCGGCTGTGGACTACCGCCGGGATCGCCGCCGTCACCGCTACAACCCTTTCCTCGCCATGGGGATGGAGGAGGACTGGGAAAAGTGGGACGAATATCTGCTTCTGGCCATGGGCAGCTGCACCCGGCAGTTTGAAGCCCTGCCGCTGGTGCAGGACAAGTCCATTTTAGACAATATTCTCTACAGCGGCGTGTGGACGAACTTCCGCCGCAGGCAGAAGGAGGGATCCCAAAGCGATGATCGATGATCCGTATAAAGTTCTCGGTGTCAGCCGGGATGCCTCTGACGAGGAAATCAAGCGAGCCTACCGCCAGCTGGCAAAAAAATACCACCCCGACCGCAACCCCGGCGATCAGGAGGCTGCCCGGAAAATGCAGCAGATCAATGCCGCCTATGAGCAGATCAAAAATCCGGACAAAGCTCAGTCTTCCGCCGGCAGCTCCGGCAGCTATGGCGGCTACGGCCGCTACGACTATGACCCCTTTGGCGGCTATCAGCAGCGGCCGTCACAGTCGGGCGACAGCTATCAGCGTGCCGCCGAGAACTACATCCGCTACGACCGCTACCGGGAGGCCTTGAGTGCCCTGCAAAATTCCACCCAGCGCGATGCCCGCTGGTACTATCTCAGCGCACTGGCCAACTACGAGCTGGGTAATCAGGTCACAGCGCTGGAGCATATCCGCCGGGCCGTCTCCATGGAGCCGGACAACGCGACCTATCTGCGTCTTCTGGATCGGATGGAAAACCGCAGCTCTGCCTACCGCCGGCAGGCAGGCTCTTTCCGTGGTTTTACCATGCGGGGTGACCCCTGCACAAACCTGTGCCTGTGCTATTTCCTGCAACTGATCTGCTGCCGTGGCCGCTGCTGCTGAATGTTGTGTCTCTCCTCTGCAAATTCAGTGCGAAATTTGACATTTCCGGTGCTTTTTTCGTTCTTCAGGTTGATTTTTCCCGCCGGGATAGTATAATGGTGGGAGAATATTTGGAAAGGAGCATCTGTCCATGAATAAGCCCATTACCGAGATGTACGAGAGCCTGCCCAAGATCGCCAAGATCCTGCTACAGGTATTCCTGGGTTACATTTTCGGCGGCGTGTATCGCATTCTGCGCTTCCTGGAGACGAAGAATGTGGTCACACTGGTTGTTGGTATCCTGTGTTGCGTGACCGTCGTTGGCAACCTCATTGTCTGGGTGCTGGATCTGATCACTGAGATCCTGCACAACCGCATCACCATCCTGGCCGACTGATCCCCAATTACAAAAAACAGCTGCCTCCGATAATCCGTGGCAGCTGTTTTTCTATGGTTCTACGTCGATAGTTGGTGCAGTGACTGACCCTTTAACCGAATTCCGGGGGGCGGGGGGTAGTGGGATCTTCGGAGTCGGTGGGATCCGTGGGGGTCTCCGGGGTGGTGGGGTCTACTACCGGGGTGGTGGGATCCGTTGGGGACGGAGCCTCGCCCAGATAGAAGATGTCCAGCGTGCCGCAGGGGATGCCCTCGATGCCCAGAATATGGGTACGGCCCACATCCTCCTGCGGAACGATCAGGGTCATGCCGCCCGCTTCGGGGGTAAGCGCCTCGGAGCCATCCACGATGTTTGCCGCGTCCGTGCCCCAGAAGCTGAGGGTTCCATCGGTTGCGAAGCGGTAGACACCGGCCCGATCCGGCGTGAACAGAAAATAGTTGACCCTGTCGGCCCGCATGACGGCATAGTTCTCACCCAACCCCACGGTATAGGCATTGCCCACCGGCAGTGTCACCGGGGTGCCCTCCATTTTCCCCGTGAAGACGACGGAGACATTGTTGGTATCCGCAGTCAGGTCAAAATCTGCCTTAGGCACCGTGTACCACTGCAGCAGCTCGATATGCACCCGGACAGCACCGAAGGGGCTGGTGTAGCGGGCCACGCCGCCGTCATCCGTCTGCACCAGCGTATCGCCGGTGGAATCGGTGAAGGAAACGGTCACGCCGGGCATGGCACTGCCGTAGGCATCCCGGACGGTAACGGAAAAATCCGTCTGCTGCGCCGGATCCGTGGGATCCGGCTGCTGGGTGCCGCCGTCATAGGTCAGCAGGAAGCGGAAGTCCCCGGCGGGGTATTCGCCGGTTGTTTCATCGGCCTGCGTCGCCACGCACAGCTGCACCAGATCGTTGGCGGAGACCTCCAGAAGCACATAGCGCTCCCCCGTCAGCTCATCCACCTGCTCATCCCGGTGGGAATAGACGGTGGCGCCGGTATTCAAATTGATCATGGCGTATGTCCACACAACATCCGGGGTCTCCTCCGTACAGCGCAGGCGCAGCACACCGGGCATGGTCGCGCGGTACTGATAGAACACGCCGTCCTCGTCTCCGGCCGCCAGCTGCGCGGTGAACTGACCCAGATCCAGCGGATTGGGATTGCCGGCGGTACCGGTCTGATAGCTGAAGCTTGCCACAAACAGCTCCGTGCTGCGCCCGGCATTGCCGATTCCCAGCAGCACCGGCTCATCCGTATCGATGGGAATGGTGATCACGCCGTTGACCGGCTGAATCTGCTGCTGTTCATACTGAACCCGTGCATTGGCACTGCGAATCTGCAAAATCCGGCCCCGGGCATCCCGGATGCGGTAGTACACCATTTTATCCGGTGCCACAGAGATCATGATATCCTGCGAGGCATCCTGCTCATAGGGGTTTTCCGCGCTTCCGGCAGGCTCCCGGCCGATGATGGTGTTTACATCCGTCACCACGCCAGCGGTATAGTCCGGCCGGGTATAGTAAGCAAACACATCGGCATAATCCTCCGGGCCGCTCAGGGCACCGGTGTGCAGCAGGCTGATGGTGCCGAACCGGTCAATGATCACCAGCGTGGGCAGATCCGTCAGCCCCAGAATGCCAATCCAGCTTTTGGGACAGGCGGCCACGGGCATGGAAAGGCCGGCGGCAAAATCCGCCACATCGGGATCCACCGCATCCAGTGCGATCAGTCCCATTTCCCCGGAACAGGATTTCCACGCCTGCTCCGGCGCATCCAGATCATCGGTGCAGCCGCCGTCAAAGAAGAACAGGGCCACGGCCTGCCGCTGGGCCAGCATGGCCGAGAGGGTGAAGGCGGTGCCGTCCGCCGTAGTCAGCGCCATTTCCGCCATCCGGTCGCCGGGCTTGAGCCGCAGGGCGCTCAGATCTCCGCTGATCAGCCCCACCGTCAGGGTGATTTCCGTCTGCAGGCCGGTCAGGGTGTAGCTTTCGGCCACGGCGTAGCCCTCCGGCACCTTCTCCAGCGTGACCAGGTAGCCGTCAAAGGCTTCGGCCAGAAAGGTCATGGTGCCGGTCTCATCGGTTTTGTCATACCAGATCAGCTCCGTCAGGCCCGGGTCGGCAAAGACTCGGACGCCCACATTTTGCAGATACTGGCCGCTGTTGGTGCGCACGCGGACGGTGTAGGCGGTCAGGCCGCCTGTACTCTCCGGCGCGGTGGTTTCAGGTTCGTCCCGGTGGCAGGCCGCCATGCTCAGAAACAGTGCCAGACACAGCAGCAGCGATAAAAATTTCTTTTTCATATATTCCTCACACTCTTATGGAAAAAAATGATGTTACCGGCTTATTTTACCATGGTTTTATAAAACAGTCAATCCCGGCAGCCGGGGGCGGAAAAGAAAAAGCGCCCCGCGGACACGGGACGCTTTTCCTGCGAAAGGGGTTTGGAAAGAAGAGAGGTAGAAAAAGAGGCTTTTCTATGGAAAGATCACGGCTCACGGCTTCCGCAATCTTTCTGCTTGTAGAATACCGGAGAATTTTGAACAGGTCGTGTCCACATTGCAAACATTGTTTAACATTTTTATGAACGGAGAAAGAGGATGGTCACCTTAAAAAGATCCCCGTCCACCAGCAGCTGCAGCGAGCCGTGCTGCACCTCCATCAGCCCCCGGGCGATGTTCAGGCCAAGGCCGCTGCCCTCGGTATTGCGGGCGGCATCGCCCCGGACGAAGCGCTCCATCAGCTCCTCCGCGCTGATATTCAGCGGCTCTGCGGAGATATTTTTGAAGGAAATAAGCACCTGATTGTCCACCTCGACCACATCCACATACAGCCGGGTGCCGGGCATGGCGTATTTGACGGCATTGCTCAGCAGATTGCTCATGACCCGCCATGTCAGCCGTCCGTCCGCCTGCATCAGCACCGGCTGCTCCGGCTGGCGGAACACCGGGGTAAGCTGCCGGGCGGCCAGCTTGTCGGAAAATTCGCCCAGCGCCTGATGCACTGCCTCCGCCGCGTCCACCCGTGTGATCTCCGCCGTGATGTTGCCGGTGGTGGCCCGGCTCATCTCCGTCAGATCCTCGATCAGCTTTTTCAGCCGGGCACTCTGGCGGGACAGAACATCCAGATACTGCTCCCGCTCCTGCTCCGTGTGGGGCTTCCGGAGAAGATCCACATAGTTGATAATGGAGGTCAGGGGCGTTTTGATATCATGGGAAACATTGGTGATCAGCTCCGTTTTCATCCGTTCGGATTTCAGCTGCTCCCGGGCGGACAGCTGCGCCGCACCGGACAGGCTGTTGAGCTGCCGGGCGCAGTCCCGGTAGCTGCCGTAGAGGCGGGTGTCATCGATCCGCATCTGCAAATCCCCCTGTGCCATCCGCCGGGCTCCCTGCACGATGGTGCCGAAGCACCACCCGCCGTAGCACAGCAGCGCCACATCCATGGCCAGCGAGACCAGCAGCGGCAGCAGGAAGAAGGGGGAATAAATCGTCAGCACCAGCAGCAGCAGCGGCACCAGCACCATCACCGCAGCCGTCAGCAGCCACTGCCAGATGGTGGGAAGCATCCGCACCATGGCCCGCCCCCCCTGGCAGCACCAGCGCAGGCCACGCCACAGCCGGATCACCACAAAGCCCACCATGCTGCGCCGCCACCAGTAGTGGTTTCCGGCCTTGATCTGGGCTGCGGCGGCAAATATCACCGCCACCGGCAGCAGGCACAGCAGCAGCCCCAGCAACAGGAAAAGTCCCAGGAGCGGATAGTTGAAATAATCCTCCACCATGGCATAGCCCAGCTTGCACAGTACCCAGCTGCCGCCGGCGAACAGGGGCACGGTCACCGCAGCATACAGATCCAGCGGCAGCGCATTGAGGGCTCCGGGGCGAATTTCATCGCATTTCGGCTTCCGCCCCGCCGCCCAGCACAGATACACCATGCAAGCCGCCAGCGCCAGCAGACTCAATGCCAGATACAGCGGCAGTGCGTTCCGGGCGGTGTACAGCAGTTCCAGCAGGCCCCACAGCTCAGAGTCCCGCATGTCCAGCAGCTCCACCTCAGCCTGAAAGGTCAGATCTTCGCACAAGTATTCCCGGTAGCGCACGCCATCGCTGATGACGCTGCTGCCCCATACTTGCCAGGTCTCCGGCACAGTCGTGCCCACCGGCACCACCACGATGAAGCTGGGAGTAACATTCACACGCACGATGGTGGGATTTTGCACTTCTATGACGCCGCCACCGCTGGCTATCACCTCGCCATTGAGCCACAGCTTGTATCCGGCACAGGAAGACACGACATGCGCGTCATTGAACGGCAGCAGCTCCTCCGGGGCGTTGCTGTAAAGCCGGCTGGCATAATTGGCGGCCACGTCGTAGACGGCTTTTCTGGCATTCTGTTCCAGTGACTTCTGCCACAGCTGCTCCGGTGTGTCGTCGTACAGTTCCAGCTGCGCCAGCAGCACGATGCTGCCCGCGCAGGCCACGGCAGACAGCAGCCACACCGCCGCCAGCACGATGGCTGCAAATTTCATGGCAATACTCTTCATAAACGGCTTCCCTCCATTTTATAGCCCTGTCCCCAGACCACCTTGATATAGCGTGGCTCCGAGGGGTTGATTTCCAGCTTTTCCCGCAGATGGCGGATGTGAACGGCTACGGAGCCTTCGTTTCCGTAGGCCGGCTCCTGCCACACCGCCTCATAGAGACGGGTTGTGGAGAATACCCGCCCGGGATTTTCCATCAGCAGCTTCAGAATTTTATATTCGATGGGTGTCAGGCTCACCGGCTCACCGTCCAGGAGGACGGTCTTCTCCTCGTCGCGCAGGGTAATGCCCCCAATGGCCAGCTCTCCGGCGGGACGGCCGGTCTGATCTCCCAGCCGGGCATAGCGGCGCAGCTGGGAGCGCACCCGGGCCAGCACCTCCACCGGCACGAAGGGCTTGGTGATGTAGTCATCCGCCCCCACATTCAGCCCCAGCACCTTGTCCTCCGTCTCGCTTTTGGCGGTGAGCAGGATGATGGGGGCGTTGGAGATCTCCCGGATCCGGGCGGTGGCGGTAATGCCGTCCATCCGGGGCATCATCACATCGAGTAAAATCAGATCAATCTGCTCCTGCTGCACGATATCCAGCGCCTGCAATCCGTTTTCTGCCTCAAAGAGTCGGTAGCCCTCCGGGGTCAGATAAATTTTCAACGCGTTGACAATATCCGGCTGATCATCGCAGATCAGAATGTTATACATGGTGTTTTCTCCTTTTTCGTTTTTCATGGCATCATTATAGCACCCGGGTTCTTAAGATAAAAGAGGGGAATTATTTAAGAACTGTTTAAAAAGATCGTATTTGCACTTGATTATCCAATGCTTTGGCTGTATAATTATGTAAACAGAACTTTCGGAAACATCTGATTCAGCCGCGGACGGTTTATTCAGAGGTTCCCTTGCAGGAGGTGCTTTTATGGCAAGACGGCGCTGGTATAAGGACATGGTGTTTTATCAGATCTGGCCCCGCTCCTTCCGGGACGGCAACGGGGACGGCATGGGCGATCTGTACGGTGTATATGAAAAGCTGGACTACATCCAGAGTCTGGGGTGCGACGGCATCTGGTTTTCGCCCCTGTACCCCTCCCCCGGGGTGGATTGCGGCTATGATATCTCCGATTATATGGACATTGACCCCATGTACGGCGGCATGGAGGCCTTCCGGCAGGTGCTGGACGGTGCCCACAGCCGTGGCATGAAAATCATCATGGATCTGGTGGTGAATCACACCAGCGATGATCACGAATGGTTCCAGAAAAGCCGCCGCCGGATCGAGCCGTACACCGATTATTACATCTGGCGCCCGGCCAAACCGGACGGCAGCCTGCCCAACAACTGGGACTCCAACTTTGAGGGCAAGGCATGGCAGTGGGACGAGCTGCGGGGAGAATACTATCTGCATCTTTTTGCCGTGCGGCAGCCGGATCTGAATATGGACAATCCGCTGGTGCGGGAAGAAGTGAAGAAAATCCTGCGCTTCTGGCTGGATCTGGGGGTGGACGGCTTCCGGGAGGACGTGATCACCTACATCTCCAAGCCGGAGGGCCTGCCGGACGATCACCTGTTCCCCATTTACCGGGGCATGTCGCTGTATAACCACGGCCCCCGGATCCACGAATATCTGGCGGAGTTCCGCCGGGATGTGCTG
>CAZMBL010000048.1:0-13413 GCA_964564605.1 uncultured Oscillospiraceae bacterium | reverse complement strand
TACGCCGACGATAGTTGCCGGGTGACTGGCCGTGAAAATAGGTAATGCCAACACACAAAACCACCAGAGTACTCTGGTGGTTTTCCTTTTGCCTCCGCGCAATTATCCCTGGAATGTTGTGATTACCCCTTGTTCCCTTATAGCGAAAAATCGTGTGACCGTGAAGGATGAAATGGGGCGTCATGGATGCCACTCCCTACAGCTGCATTATCGAGACCTGTACTGGCGGCCCGGTATGCTTCAATCGGCGCCTGCGAAAGCTGTTTAAGAATTAAATGTCATTTGCCTGTGTATTGGAAAAATTTCTTGCATTTATATTTATTATGTTATATCATACCAATATATTGTGAAATGAGGTGGGGAGCATTAAAACGCGCAGAATTCTGATGGCTTTGGCAATTATCGGTGCAGCGGCCGTGCTTGTTGGGCTGGTTTTGCCGCTGCTTCAGTTGGGAAATACGGACATTGTTGGCGGGGCAGGTGTTGCGACATGGCGTTTCCTTTTGCGTACGGTGCTGGGCGGCTGGGCTGCGCCCCTTGCAATGGTTGGTTTTGCACTGCTTATCACGGCGCTGGGCGGGCTGTTTCTGCCTTGGAAGTTGACCGCCGGATGCACTGTTGAGACGACTGTGTTGTCATTTGCCCTTTCGGCGGTCGGCGCTGCTGGGCTGCTTAGCGGCATGAACTGGCTCAGCATTGCGGCTTTTCATGAGCAGAACCGCTATCCGCTCCAGTATTCTGCCAACATTGCTCTTTCGATTGTTTCGCTGGCTGCCTTCATCTGCCTTTGCTGCGGCTATGTTTTTAGACGGGCGAAAAAACCTTCCGGCTGGGGCGTTGCCCTGGATGTACTGACCAGCATTCTGTGGCTTCTGCCGCTGCTGAGCCTTTGGACACAGCTGTACCGGCTGGTAAGTTGACTTTCAAAAACACGCCACCTTCCATGGAAGATGGCGTGTTTTCTTTACAATTGACGGCAATCAGACCTCAATCAGGGGAATCTGACTTTCCTGACACAGGCTGCGGACGAAATCCGGGCAGCTGTGATCGGTGATCATGGCAGTCAGATCGGCAACCTGACCGTAGGACATCAGGCCGGAGCTGCCGAATTTTGCGGTGTCCACCAGCAGATACGCCTGTTGGCTCTGCTTGAGCGCAGCGCGCTTGATCTCATATTCAATGTAGGTGGAGACATTCAGCCGCCCGTCCGGACTGACACCGGAGACACCCATAAACGCCTTGGTGAACCGATACCGGCTCAGATATTCCAGCGTGCCCACATCGGCCAGAGAATTTGTGCGGTGATTGGCAGTGCCGGGCAGGACGATCAGGGTCACATTTTCCAGCGCGGCGGCCTGCCGGATGACATACAGACTGGCGGTGACGATGGTGACATGCTTGCTGTGTTCCAGACAGTCGATCAGGTGCATGGTGGTGGTGCCGGCATCGATGAAAATAATGTCACGATCTTCAATTATGGCCTGCGCCCGCTGGGCGATCCGCTTTTTTTGGACGGTATTTTCCAGCGCGCGGCTGGCGAACAGGGGAACCTGCTTATGCTCGGCCGCACGGACACCGCCGTAAATTTTTTCCACGGCCCCGGTCTTGACCAGATACGCCACGTCCGCCCGGATGGTGTTCATGGATACGCCGAAATGCTCACAAAGCTGCTCCATGGTCATGCTCTGCTTCTGGGCAATGATCGCTCCCATCTGCTTTCTTCTGTCTTCTTTCATGATGGCCCTCCCGTTCTTTTTCTTTATCATATCGCGGCAGAGGGAAATTGTCAACTCTTTTCTGAAATTGTTAACTTTGCGAAAAGGACTGTTAATTTGCGCCTCATCGGCCCGTTTGTACCCGGGTTCAATCGTGCCCCCTACGGCGGTATTCCGGCAGGTCGGTCGTCGGACGAACGGGGCGTCGAGGGCGCCGCCCCCCTGCAATGACCGGATGGAAGTGCGGGGGACTGCCACACCAGTGCGTGTACCGATTTGCAATGACACTTCCTTTCGCACCGTTATGTGCGCTGAATTGCGTGGACGGTGCAATTTTGTCATTGCTCCGGTGGCGTTTTGCTGAAAAATGAAATTGTGAACTGTTTCTTGAAATTGTTAACTTTGCTGCTTCTTCTTACAAAGATGCCAACAAATTGCACCTGGTTTGTTGACAACCTGCCACCCCAATGCTATAATCGAACCGAAGAAATGCTCCATTGGAGCGAGATATTGTGTTCGGAGGTTGACAGGATGAAAAAAATTCGTGTAGGTGTGGCAGGCTACGGCACCATTGGCCAGCGGCTGGCCGATGGCGTGGCGATGCAGGAGGATATGGAGCTGGTGGGTATTGCCGACCTTGCTCCCACGCTGGCGATTCGTGCCCTGCGGGAAAATGACATGATCGGCGCCAATGGCGTGCGCTACAATCTGTATCTGGTAGACGGCGCGCAGCCGGAGCTGTTCGAACGCTATGATATTCCCGTGGCCGGCAGCTTTGAGCAGCTGTGCGCCAATGTGGACATCATGCTCGATTCCGCCCCCGGCGGCGTGGGCGCGAAGAACAAGGAAATTTATGAGCGACTTGGGGTCAAGGCGGTATTTCAGGGCGGCGAGAAGAATTCCGTGGCGGATGTGTTCTTCCACGGCTATGCCAACTATGAAAAGGGAATCGGCGCGAATTATCTGAAGCTGACCTCTTGCAACACCACGGGCCTGATCCGGGCGGTGGATTGCCTCGACAGACAGTTCGGCGTGGAGAAGGTGGCCATCACTATCATCCGCCGTGTGGCCGATCCGGGGGATTATCACCGGGGGCTGACCAACGCCTTGCAGATGGAAAAGGCACCTTCCCATCAGGCACTGGATCTGATGACCATCATGCCCCATGTGCAGGCTACGGGCATTCTGGTACATACACCCGTGACCCACGGCCACATCATTACCGTGCTGGTCACGGCGAAGGACGGAAAGAAGATCACAAAGGAGCAGGCGCTGCAGGCGTTCCGGGCCCATCCCAGAATTCGTACCGTCACCATTGACGAGGGTTTCCGTGGCAACGCCAGCCTGTTCAAGTACGCCCGGGATCTTGGCAACCGCCGGGGCGATATGTATGAGATCGGCCTGTGGGAGGACTCCATTGTGGAATCCGGCAACGATATCATGTTTGCCATCAACATCCCCCAGGAGAGCGTGACCATTCCCGAGACCATCGATGCCATCCGGGCGGCCATGGGTATGCAGCTGACCCGGGAGGATGGCACGGCCATGACCAACCGCTATCTGAAGATCGGCCGGTTCAAGTAAGGAGTGGCCATGCGATTTGGAATCAGAACCCTGGATGAAGTATCGGTTCAGGGAAAAACCGTGCTGTGCCGGGTGGATATCAATCAGCCGGTGAATCGGCAGACCGGAACATTGAAAAGTATCAACCGCATCGCTGCCTGTGTGCCCACGGTGCTGGAGCTTTCCGACCGTGGAGCGCGGGTGGTGCTGCTGGCCCATCAGGGCAGCGATATCGAATATCAGAATTACTACTGCACAAAACCCCACGCGCAGGTTCTGTCCCGGCTGCTGAAGCGGCCGGTGCAGTGGATCGATGATGTGTGCGGCCCTGCGGCAAGAGAAAAAATCCGTTCGCTGGAGGATGGACAAATTCTCCTGCTGGACAATGTGCGTTTCGTGGCCGAGGAGCAGACTCTGTTTGAAATGAAGCTGCACCTGACCCATGCGCAGCAGGCCAAGACCCAGCTGGTGGAAAAGCTGTCACCGTTGGCTCAGCTGTATGTGTGCGATGCCTTTGCCGCAGCGCACCGGGATCAGCCCAGTCTGTGCGGCTTCCAGCAGGTGCTGCCCAGCGCTATGGGGCGACTGTTTGAGCGGGAATATTGCAGCGTCTCCCGGGTGATGGAGGAGCCGAGCCGTCCGTGCGTCTTTGTGCTGGGGGGGGCGAAGATTGCGGATGCCTTCAGAATGATGCAGACCGTGCTGGAGAGGGGCATTGCCGATCAGGTGCTGACCGGCGGTCTGGTGGGCAACATTTTCCTGACGGCGCTGGAAATCCCCGTGGGAGCCGGGAGTCTGGAGCTAATCCGGAAAAACAATCTCAGTGAGTTTATTCCCCAGGCCCGGGCACTGTACGACCGGTTTGGGGAGAAAATCTGCCTGCCGGGGGATCTTGCGTGGGTGGAAGCGGGGACCCGACACGAGGCGGCCCCGGAACTTCTGCCAGATCATGTTACGGCAGTGGATATCGGAAGCGAGACGGCCCGGCGCTACAGCAGCGCCATTATGGCGGCCGGAACGGTGTTTGCCAACGGCCCCATGGGGGTGTTCGAGGAGGAGCCCTCCGCACTCGGAACCCGGGAGGTCTGGCAGGCCATGGCCCGAACAGCGGGCTACACTGTGATTGGTGGCGGTGACAGCATTACCGCTACGGAGCAGTTCGGCCTGACCGGAGACATGGGCTATATCTGCACCGGCGGCGGCGCGCTGATCCGCTTCCTCAGCGGAGAGGAGCTGCCGGTGGTGCGGGCGCTGCGCCATGGCTCCCTGATTCCGGAATAACAGGAGGAAAAACCATGCAAATGCAGGAAAAGCGGGCTTTGCAGGCGCTGGCGGCGAAAATCCGGCTGGGTGCGCTGGAGGCCATCCATTCCATTGGAGTGGGGCATCTGGGCGGCGCGCTGAGCGTGTGTGATGCACTGGCGGTGCTCTATGGCCGCGAAATGCGCATCGACCCGGCAAACCCCGGCTGGCCGGAGCGGGATAAGCTGGTGTGTTCCAAGGGACATGCCGGCCCGGCGGTCTATGCGGCGCTGGCACTGAAGGGGTATTTTCCCTATGAAGAACTGAAAACCCTCAACTATCCCGATACCCGTCTGCCCAGCCACTGTGACCGGCGGCTGACGCCCGGCGTGGATATGACCACCGGTTCGCTGGGACAGGGTACTTCGCTGGCCTGCGGTATGGCACTGGGCGACCGGCTCCGGGGCCGGGATAACCGGATCTTCCTCATTGTGGGAGACGGAGAAACCAACGAAGGGCAGGTCTGGGAGGCGTTCACCTTTGCTGCCGCTCATCGCCTTGGAAATCTGGTGGTGCTGCTCGATCGCAACGGGCGGCAGCTCGATGGCTACACCGAGGACATATATCCCATCGGAGATCTGCACCGGAAAATGGAAGCCTTCGGTTTTCACACCGTCACCATCGATGGGGGCGATGTACAGGAGATTTCCAACGCGCTGGAGCAGACCCGGGCCGGCGGCGATCAGCCCTGGGCCATCGTGATGAATACGGTCAAGGGTGCAGGCATTTCACAGGTGGAGCAGACCGAGGCCAATCACTCCATGGCGGTGGGAGATGAAGCTTTTGCCCGGTGGAGTGAACAGCTGCGGCAGCAGCTGCGGGAGCTGGAGGAGACACCATGAGTATCGTATACAATGGACAACTCAGCCCGGTGCTGTGCCGTGATGTGCTGGGGCAGACCATCCGGGAACTGGCCCGGAAGGATCCAGATGTGATCTATCTGGACTGCGATCTGATGAGCTGCATCGGCATGCTCCAGTGGAGCCGGGAAAATCCCCGGCAGGCAGTGCAGTGCGGCGTGGGGGAGGCCAATATGATCGGCGTGGCTGCCGGACTGGCCAGCGCGGGCTTCAAGCCCATCGCCCATACCTTCGGCCCCTTTGCTTCCCGCCGCTGCTATGACCAGCTGTTTCTTTCGGCGGGCTATGCCGGAAATGATATCACCGTTGTCGGGACGGATCCCGGTGTGACCGCGACACTCAATGGCGGCACCCACATGCCCTTTGAGGATGTGGCGCTGTACCGGGCCATTCCCGGTTCCACGGTGATCGACGTCAGTGACGCGGCGGTACTGCCGTCGCTGCTGGCCCAGTGCGTTGACCGCCCCGGGGTGAAATATCTGCGGGTGGGGCGCAAGCAGATGGCACGGATCTATGCCGATGGAACATATTTGCCCATCGGACAGGCGCAGCTGCTGCGGTCGGGCACGGATGTGACTGTTTTTGCCGCAGGCATTATGCTCCATGAGGCGCTGCAGGCGGCGCAGCTTTTGCAGCAGCAGGGGATCAGCGCTGCGGTGGTGGATCTTTATTCCATCAAGCCGCTGCCGGTGCAGACGGTTGCCGAATGGGCACAGCGGACGGGTGCCGTGGTGGTGGCGGAAAATCACAGCCACAACGGCGGCCTCTATGACGCGGTGCTGCAGGCACTGGCAGAAAACTGTCCCATCCCGGCGGCCTGCGTGGCTGTTCAAGAGCAGTTCGGTGCCGTGGGCGCGCAGGCGTATCTGCAGCGGCGCTTCGGCCTGACGGCAGAGCGCATTGTGACCACGGCCCGGGCCGTGGTGGACAGAAAGGGCTGATACAATGATCCTGAACTTTGGCTGCGGCACGGAAAATCAGACGGTGCAGGTACCGGATGAAAATCTGCTGGGTGTCCTGAAGGAAAACCCGGTGCCCGTGGGGCTGACGGGGGAGACGGAGGTGCGGCGGGCCCTGGCCGCGCCCATCGGCAGTGCGCCCCTGCGGCAGATCGTCCGGCCCGGAGAGAAAATCGCCATTATCACCAGTGATATCACCCGTCCCATGCCCACGGCGGTGGTGCTGCCGCCGCTGCTGGAGGAGCTGGACGCGGCGGGGGTTTCCCGGGAGGATATCACGCTGGTGTTTGCGCTTGGAAGCCACCGCCCACACACGGAGCAGGAGCGTCGGCAGCTGGCCGGGGAGGAAGCATGGAACAGCATCCGCTGTGTGGACAGCGACCCGGGCGACTGCCTGCTGCTGGGTACCACTGCCGCCGGTACACCCGTGGAGATCACCCGGGTGGTGGCGCAGGCGGATCGCCGCATCTGTCTGGGAAACATCGAATATCACTATTTTGCCGGGTATTCCGGCGGCGCAAAGGCGCTGATGCCCGGCGTTTCCACCCGGGCGGCGATTCAGGTCAATCACGCCATGATGGTGCGGCCGGAATGCCGCGCCGGTGCGCTGGAGGATAATCCTCTGCGGCAGGATATCGAGGAAGCGGGCAGAATCTGCGGCATTGATTTTATCGTCAACGTTGTGCTGGACCCCCACAAGCAAATCCTGCGTGCCGTGGCGGGGGATGCCATTGCCGCCCATCGGGCGGGGTGTGGCTTCCTTGACAGTGTGTACAGCTGCCCCATCCGGGAAAAGGCGGACATCGTGCTGGTCTCACAGGGGGGCGCGCCCAAGGATCTGAACCTGTATCAGACCCAGAAGGCGCTGGATAACGCGAAACACGCCGTCCGCGATGGCGGGATCATCATTCTGATCGGCTCCTGCCGGGAGGGATTCGGGGAATCGACCTTTGAAAGCTGGCTACGGCAGGCCCGGACTTCCGGGGAGCTGATCGAGCGAATCGGGCGGGAATTCCGCCTCGGCGGCCACAAGGCTGCCGCCATCGCCATGGTGCTGGAGCGCGCGCAGATCTATCTGGTGTCCCAGATGGAGCCGGAGTTTGCCCGCACCGCATTTATGACCTCGAAGGCAACGGCGCAGCAGGCGCTGGAGGATGCCTTTGCCCAACTGGGCACGGGGGCAACCGTCTGGGCCATGCCCTGCGGCGGCTCCACACTGCCGAAAATCGTGATCTGACAGGAGAAAAGATTATGTTTGACAAGAACAAGGTAAAGCTGGGCATTGCCCCCATCGGCTGGTGCAATGATGATATGCCGGAGCTGGGCGGCGAGAGTACCTTCCGCCAGATCGTCAGTGAAATGGCACTGGCGGGCTTCACCGGCTGCGAGATCGGGAATAAATTCCCCACGGATGCTGCCACCCTCAAATGGGAGCTGGAAATGCGGGGCATGAGGGTGGCCAGCCGCTGGTTTTCCTCCTTCCTGCTGACACAGCCCTATGAGACGGTGGAGGCGGATTTCATCCGGGAGCTGGATTTTCTTGCGGCGCTGGGCGCTGACCGGATCAATGTCAGTGAGCAGAGCTATTCCATTCAGGGAAAGACCGATGTGCCCGTGCTGACAGGCAATCATAAGCCCGTGATGGATGACGGGCAGTGGGCCCGGCTGTGCGAGGGACTGAACGGCCTTGGAAAGGTGGCGGCGCAGCGGGGGTTCCGGTTGTGCTACCACCATCACATGGGTACCGTGGTGCAGACCGCGGCGGAGACGGATCGCCTGCTGGCCAATACCGACCCCAGATACGTATTTTTGTGCTATGATACCGGCCATTTTACCTTTGCCGGGGAGAATCCGCTGCTGATGCTGCAAAAGTATGCCAACCGTGTGGGTCATGTCCACCTGAAGGATATGCGGCTTCCCGTGGTGGAACAGGCACGGCAGCAGGGCTGGAGCTTCCTGACCGCTGTGCGCAACGGCGCGTTTACCGTGCCCGGCGACGGGACGGTGGCGTTTGACCCCGTGTTCCGGCTGCTGGCCGAGGCGGGGTATGAGGGCTGGCTTCTGGTGGAGGCGGAGCAGGATCCCGACCGGGCCAATCCGCTGCAATATGCCATGATGGCCCGCCGCTTCATTGCCGAGCATACGGGGCTGTGAGGTGCCGCCATGTATTTTGAAAAGGAACTCAAGCGGGGCTATAACCCCTATATCGACACTTCCGTGGACGATTTCGGCACGCAGATGGATGTGGGTGTGCTGGTGCTGGAGGAGGGAGACAGCTACTCCATCTTCCACCGGCAGAAGGAGACGGCACTGCTGCTGCTCTGTGGCAGGGCGCAGCTGCGCTACGGCCAGCGGCAGATCGAAATCAGCCGCCCGGATTGCTTCCGCCATGAAGCGTACTGCCTGCTGGCCCCGGCCGGCACGGAGATTTGCCTGACGGCGCAGACCCGCACGGAGCTGTACATTCAGCAGACGGAAAATTCCAATGCCTATGAGCCGGTTTTGTATACGCCGGAAACGGTACAGACCCAGCATGCCGGTGCCAACGGCGAGCTGTTTGGCACCATGGAGCGGGAGATCAAGACCTTTTTCGACTATGATAACGCCCCCTTTTCCAATATGGTACTGGGGGAAGTGCTCAATTATCCGGGCAAATGGTCGTCCTACCCGCCCCACCATCATCCCCAGCCGGAGGTGTATTTTTACCGCTTTGACCGGCCGCAGGGCTTTGGCGCAGGGTTTGGAAACGGAGGAATCTACCGCACCGGCCACAATGGACTCGCGGTCATCAACCATGGCTTTCACTCTCAGACGGCGGCACCGGGTTATGCCATGTGCTATGCCTGGGGCATTCGCCATTTGCCGGGTGATCCGTGGAAAAAGACCCGCATAGACGATGCCGAGCACGCATGGCTGTGGCAGAAGGATGCCAATGATCACATTTACAGGGGGTAAATCGATGGAAACGGTACGTTTGACAACGGCACAGGCGCTGGTTCGCTTTCTGGAAAATCAGTATCTTGCCTGGGATGGACAGGAGCAGCCCTTTGTGGAGGGCGTGATCATGCTGCCCGGTCACGGCAACGTGCTGGGCATGGGGCAGGCTCTGCGCCAGGAAGCCCACCGCATGAAGATCTATCAGGGAAAAAATGAGCAGGGCATGGCGCACACTGCCATCGCTTTCGCCAAACAGGCTAAACGCAAGAAAATCATGGCCGTTACTTCCTCCGTCGGCCCCGGTGCAGCCAATATGGTCACCGCCGCCGCTACGGCCACGGCAAACAATATCCCTGTGCTGATTTTGCCGGGCGATATTTATGCCTGCCGCCAGCCGGATCCCGTGCTGCAGCAGATCGAGCAGACCCATGATCTGACCATTTCCACCAATGATGCCTTCCGGCCGGTCTGCCGCTACTGGGACAGGATCACCCGGCCGGAGCAGTTGATGAGCGCCATGCTCAGCGCCATGCGGGTGCTGACGGATCCGGCCAATACCGGCGCGGTGTGCATCGCCCTGCCGCAGGATGTGGAAGGGCTGGCTTACGATTACCCACTGTCCTTCTTTGCCCGCCGGGTTCACCGGCTGGCCCGGCCCATGCCGGAGCCGGAGGTGCTGGAGCAGGCCGCGGACATCATCCGCAGCGCCAAATGCCCGCTGCTGATCTGCGGCGGTGGTGTGCGCTACAGCGAGGCCCATCAGCAGCTGCGGGCGTTTGTGGAGGCCACCGGCATCCCCTTCGCTGAGACACAGGCGGGAAAAAGCGCCCTGTCCTTTGACCATCCCCTGAATTTGGGCGGCATCGGGGTGACAGGCTGCTCCGCCGCCAACGACATTGCGAAGCAGGCCGATGTGATCATCGGTGTGGGCACTCGCTATACGGATTTCACCACGGCTTCCAAATGGCTCTTCCGGGAGGATGCCCGGTTCGTCAATATCAATGTTTCCCGCTTCCAGGCTGGGAAGCTGGATGCGCTGCCCGTTGTGGCCGATGCCCGGCGGGCGCTGACCGCCCTGACGCAGCTGCTGCGGGACTACCACAGCCCCAATGGGGAACAGGTTCAGACTGCCCGGGCAAGCTGGGAAAAGGAGCTTCAGCGGCTGCAACACATTTCCTTCGGGGAAGGGTATGTACCGGAAATCAACGATGCCAATGCCGACTCCGCCTTCCGCTTCGCCAGGGAGATGGAGTCCGGCCTGACCCAGACACAGGTGCTCGGTGCCATCAATCTGGCCATTGAGGCCGATGCAAATGTCATCGGCGCGGCAGGCTCCCTGCCCGGAGATATGCAGAGGATGTGGTGTGCCCGGGAGCAGGATACCTATCATATGGAATACGGCTATTCCTGCATGGGCTATGAGATCGCCGGTGCGCTGGGTATCAAATACGCCAACCCCGACCGGCAGGTGTACGCCATGGTGGGAGACGGCAGCTTCATCATGCTCCACTCCGAGCTGGTCACGGCGGTGCAGGAGCATTGCCGGATCAACATCTGCCTGTTCAACAATGCCGGTTTCGGCTGCATCAACAATCTGCAGGTTGGGCACGGCAATGATACGCTGTGTACGGAGCTGCGCTTCCGGGGCGAGAACGGCCATGACGGAGCCTTCATGCCCATCGATTTCGCCCAGATCGCCCGGGGCTACGGTTGCAGAGCCTACACCGTGCACACCATGGAGCAGCTGCGGCAGGCATTGGAAGATGCCGGACAGGTCACCGATGTGCCGGTGCTGTTCGATATCCGGGTGCTGCCTAAGTCCATGACCGATGGATACGGCGCGTGGTGGCGCTGCGGCGATGCGGAGGTGTCGGAAAATCCTGCCAACATGCAGGCGTATCAGGAGCATCTGGCCCATGAAAAAACGGCCAGAAAATATTGAAAGAGGTGCTGAATATGGAAAAAATCCTGAAAATCGGGATCATTGGCTGCGGGGCCATCGGCAAGGATCACTGCCGCCGCATTATGGATACCATCCCCGGCGCTACGGTGGTGGCGGTTTCGGATTATGTTGCCGCCGCCGCGGACGAGACGGCCGCGAAATACGACATCCGTTCCTACGGCAGCGACTGTGACGGCATGATTTGCGATCCGGAGGTGGAGGCGGTGGTCATTACCTCCATCGATCCGACCCACCACGATTATGTGATGAAGGTGCTGGCGAAGGAGAAATGGTGCTTCTGCGAAAAGCCCCTGTCTCAGAACGCAGCGGACTGCGAGCAGATCATCGCCCGGGAGCTGGAGATCGGCAAACGGCTGGTGCAGGTGGGCTTCATGCGCCGCTATGACCGGGGCTATGTCGAAATGAAGCGGGTCATCGATTCCGGCGAGATCGGCGCGCCTCTGCTGATCAAAGCCTGCCACCGCAATGTCAGTCAGGGCCCCGGCTTCAAGACGGAAAACGGCATTACCAATGTGGCCATCCATGAGCTGGATATCTGCCGGTGGCTGCTGGATGATGAGTATGCAGACGCGCAGGCCGTGCGGGTGCGCCAGAGCGCCAATTCCACTAAGGGCTACGACAATCCGCAGGTCGTGCTGCTGCGCACGAAAAAGGGCTGCTTTATCGATGTGGAGGTGCAGGTGGCCGATGGCTACGGCTACGATATCCAGTGCGAGGTGGTGTGCGAAAACGGCACGGTCAAGCTGCCGGATCCCTATGCAGTGGTGCGCCGCAGCCGTCCCGCCGGATGGGACAGCATGGCTCCTGCGGAAACCATGCCCATCATGACCGACTGGAAGGAACGCTTCATCGAAGCATATGACATCGAGCTGTGCGATTTTGTCCGCGCGGTACACGCGGGCAAGCTGACAGGCCCCTCCGCATGGGATGGCTATGTGGCCTGCGTGGCGGGAGATGCCCTCAACGCCTCACGGGGGACCTCCCGGTTCCTGCCGGTAAACACCATCGAAAAGCCCCAGCTGTATCTGTAAGAATGCAAACCTCCCCACGGCACCACCGTGGGGAGGTTTTTTGCCACAGGCCATTGGGATGATTGCCACGTCAGTCCATGCCTTCCCCTCTGGGGCAGCTGGCCCGGCGGCACGCCGGGTCGGAAGAGGTGGTTTCCGAAGGAAAGCGTCACCGAAGGTGACAATGGGTGCGATAACGAATACGGCAAAGGGGCGTCAGGGAAGCCGCCCACTGCGGCGGTAATTCGGCCGGGCGTTTCCCAACCTACCTTCTCCCGTCCTCGGCAACCAGCAGGGTTGCCAGGCGGGCGATGAAATCGCCGTTGGTGGGGCGGGGAATGGTGCCGTCCGGGGCGGTGGGGAAATATGTCCGCCAGCGTTCCGGCGAGCCTTTCATCCATGCCGAGGCGATGGCCGTGCGGATGCTGCGCTCCACCTGCTGGCCGCTTTTGCCGCAGCAGTGGCCGACGGCGGTGTACAGCTCCTTCGTCAGCCCCTGCGCCGGGTCTCTTGCGTACTGAGGAATGGCGTTGACAAGATGGCTGAAACCGTCGTTTTTCGGGGAAAAATCCAGCGCCAGCAGCATGGAAGAAATGCTCAACCCCGGCTCCGGAAGAGGGCATGGCGCAGGCTCCAGCGTGGCTGCCAGCGCGCGGATCTGCCCGGCCACCGCCTCGGCGCTGCATGGCCGCCGCATGAGATAGTCCACCCGGCACGCTTCCAGCGCAGAGAGAATGTAGGGGCTGAGATAGGCGGCGGTGACCAGCGTGGCCGGAAGATTGCCGTTTTCCTTCAGCGCCCGCAGCAGAGACAGCCCATCTGTCCCCGGAAGTGTCAGATCCAGCACCAGCAGAGCCGGTCGAAACTCGGCCACGGTGGCCAGAACCTGATCGCCGCTCCGGCAGCCGCAGATCTCGTACTCGCCCTCTAACTGCCGTGTCAGCATTTGCAAAAGCTCCTGGTTACCCTCCGCCAGCAGCACCTTCTTCATCCCAAATGCCTCCCTTTCTTCGCTTCTGCCAACATCATAGCAAACGAAGATCCGTTTAGCAAGCGTCTGCCGCCATTTTCTTCCGACATTTTTCGACAATTCTTCGGTTACAG